>CAYSXO010000192.1:1814-9049 GCA_964434995.1 uncultured Sphaerobacteraceae bacterium | reverse complement strand
CAGAGACGACAATTAGCCGAGGCACGGAGGGTAATGCGGTGGTTGGGTGCTTGAGGTAAGCCGGAAACCCGGCCCTCATCACCCATGGCCGTTGCACTGTTTCCCCAAGGATCGCGTGGCTCGTCGCGGCATCGGCGACGATCCACGCGCGGCCGTTCCGATAGGCAGAAAGCGCCCCGCTTTGACGATTTTCACGCGTGGCGCCCCCGCCCGGGGCAACCGGGTCAAGATCTCCCGGCCGCTCGCCGTCAGCACGCGGCGCTGCCGCCTCGGCTCAGGCCATTGACCGTGCGAGAACCCGATTGACGCTCGGTGACGCTTGAGCCGTTCAGGGAACGAGCGTCAGACGTCATGACCAGCAAGGCTGTACGTGGCGCGCCGCTCGTCGAGCTCGTCGTTCTCCTCGCGCACGAGGACGAAGCGGAAATCATCGATCACCTGGCCCAGAGGTGACCAGTTTCGACCCACCGGACATCACGATCGACGTCCCGCGAATGCAGCGCTTCCTGGTATAGGCCGCATCGTGAGACAGGGTCGCGTCGTTTCCGCGGTCGACGATGACGGCGTCATAGGCATTGATCGTGGCCGCGGCGAAAGAGATCTTTGACTGGACGCTCCTGGCATCGCCTGGGGGGATCGCCTCATGCGTGCCGTTCTTCCCGCATTCGCCCCAAGCTCGAAGATCGAGCGTACTGTCCGTGAGATTGGGCGCCGTCATGATGACGCGGGCGCTGTCCGCTTTGCCGAAACCCTCCCCTGTTTCCGATGGCACGGCGCATGCGATCCCTGGAGAGCATCGCGGAGAACCGGTGCAAATCGCCCGGCCCCAAAACAGGCCGGCAGATTCCGCGACGCCGAATGCAAGTAAGGAGCGGGCCCGATGGTTGACCAGTTTCTCGGCGGACTCTTCGGAGCGTCAGATCAGGACGATGAGCCGGCTCGCCGCCGGCGCGCCCAGGATTTCGTCGACCGCTACCAGCGTGGGGCGTTCGACCAGATGAGCGATGCGGAAGTTCTGCAGAACTACCGCGCCGCCGCCTCGCGCCTCACCCCAGATGAATACCGGCACGTGACCGCAGAGGCGCTACGCCAGATGCCAAAGGAACAGCGGCGCGAACTGAAGCGCTATATGCGGCAGCACGGGAGTGGCAAGGTCAATCTGCCGGATGACGATGACGACTCCCCGGAAGTCATTGCCCGCGCCGCGCAGCAAGCCGAGCAAGAGCATCAGGGCAGTGGCGGCCTGCTGGGTTTTCTCGGCCTGGGTGGCTCGAAGACGCCGGGGGAGACGGCGACGCAACAGCGGAAAGAGGGCGGCATTGACGCCTTGATCAGCAATCCGTTGGCGAAGATCGCCGTGGCCGCGATCGCCGCGATGGCGGCCAGGAAGTTGACGGAGCCGCACCAGTAGCGGGCGCCGCTCAGATTCAGGTCCTCCTCCGTCGGGACGGCTGGCAGGGGATGCGAGGTCAGGGAAACGCCGGGGCGGCAGCGCACGTCCGCATCCACTTGTCCCCCCTCGCCTCCTGCTGGCCTCCGAGCCGGGGGAAAATCGGGTTGCTGGGTAAACGCCAGGGTGGCCGTTGACCGAGATCATACTCCATCAAATCGGTCGGCTTTGCTTGTCGTCGAATTGACACTTGACATCCGCCCCGCGCTATCTTACATTCATGATCTAGAACTCAAGAATATGCGCCAACGGGTACGCCTCATGTTCGCCAGCAACCGCGCTCGCATCCATACCCAAACCAATCCCGGACGCGTAGCAGCGCGTTCGGCGTCCGCTGCCCACGACGCCTGGTCCTTCGTTTACATCTTTTTCACCAACGGCATCCCATTCGATTCCCCCAATCGCAGCGAGCCCTGTCCTCGCGAGCCTCGCTGATCGGTTGATTCGTTCCCCCCAAACCTGACGTTCTTTTCGACTGGCCCTCAAGGTCGCGGCGGTCAACCGCGTGCCGCTGAGGCGCATTATCCACGGCCATCGTTGCCCGGTTGTGAGTGCGATGCGTGTGCGCTGCACGTGGCGGAACCTCTGGAGCAAGAGCAGGATGCGAATCGTGGATTCGAATCGGCAAGCCGCATAGGGAATCAGATGAGAGGCTCAATCGCGTGAGCGCACCACCCTGCTATCCGATCGCTCTGGTGCTCGACGGCAAACGTGTCCTTGTTGCCGGCGGCGGCAAGATCGCCATCGAAAAACTCGATGCCCTGCTCCTCACTGGCGCGGAAATCGTCGTGGTCAGCCCGGTGGCCGCCCCGCGCATCGCTGACCTGGCAGCTGCTGGCAGGATTACGCTCCAACAGCGGGAGTATCAACACGACGACCTCGACGGCGCTTTTCTGGTCATTGCCGCTACCGACGACCGCGCGGTCAACGCGCGCATCGTGACCGAGGCCCGCGCCGCGCGCATCCTGACTCAGGCGGTCGACGACATTCCCTATTGCGACTTCTTCGCGGTGGCCATTGTGCGGCGTGGCGATCTGCAGCTTGGCATCTCGACCAACGGCCGCAGCCCGGCGTTTGCCCGCTGGATGCGCGAGCGCCTCGACGCCGAAATCCCCACCGAGTACGGCGATTTGCTCGATGTGCTTGGTGACGTGCGGGACACGATCAAGGCCTCGGGCCCTATTCCGGAGTACCGCCACTGGCAGGCGGCCATTACCGACGACGTTCTCCGTGCTTTGCGGGAGGGAGACCGTGTGGGGGCCGCCAGCGCGGTCCATGACCGCGTGGCGGCGGGTATTCCGGATCTCATGGGTGAGGAGATCAGGCCATGACACTGCTGGGCAGCGTCTCCATCGTCGGCGCCGGACCGGGTGACCCGGAGTTGATCACCGTGCGCGGGTTGGCCCGTGTCCGTGCCGCCGACGTGCTGGTGTACGACCGGCTGGTTTCCCCAGCGCTCATCGAGGAAGCGCCGGCCAGCGCGGAGCGCATTTTCGCCGGGAAGGCGAAGGGTTTCGCGGCGCTGGAGCAACGGGAAATCGAGTCGGTCCTGATCGACCGCGCGCGGCAGGGTCAACAGGTGGTGCGCCTCAAAGGCGGCGATCCCTACGTCTTCGGTCGCGGCGGCGAGGAGGTCGTGGCGCTCGTGGCCGCCGGCATCCCGGTCGAGATTGTGCCGGGACTGACCTCGGCGATCGCCGCCCCGGCCAGCGCGGGCATCCCGGTGACGCATCGCGGCCTGGCCTCATCGCTGACCATCGTCACCGGCCACGAGGATCCGGCCAAGTTCGAATCGGCGCTCGATTGGGACTGGCTGGCGGCCAGCAGAGGCACGCTGGTGATCCTGATGGGCTTGAGCCAGCTTTCGCGCATCGCCGCCCGGCTGATCGAGGGTGGCCGCGCCAGCGATACCCCGGCAGCGGCCGTGGCCAGTGGCAGCACGGCCGAGCAGCGCGTCGTCACCGCTCCGCTGGGACAGCTCGCCGCCGCCGTCACTGTCGCGCAACTCGCTGCCCCGGCGCTGATCGTCATTGGCGACGTCGTCCGTTTTCGCGATTTGCTGGCGACCTCGGCGCTGAACGGCGTGCTGCTTGAGGCTGCCGAGGCCGACGACTCCCGGCTGGAACCGGGTCCGGCGCTCTTCGCCCACATCGGTCTGCCCGTGCCACGCCTGAACCCTCGGAGAACCAGCGATGGCTGAACCAATCACGCTCGATCCCCCATCCACGGCCTGCATCGATGATCTCGAAGCGCGACGGCTGGCCAACACCTTCGAGGGCGACGATCCGCGCCACATCCTGCGCTGGGCCATCGACCGCTTCGGCCGCCGCCTCGCGCTGGCGACCAGCTTCCAGGCCGACGGCATGGTGCTGCTCGACATGGCCTGGCGGATCGACCCCATGCTTCGCGTCGTCACTGTCGATACCGGGCGCCTGCCGCAGGAGACGTACGACCTGATCGACCAGGTGCGGGAGCGTTACGCGCTGCCGATCGAGGTCTTTTCCCCCAAGGCAGCCACGTTGGAGCGGTTCGTCGGGGAGCATGGCCCCAACCCCTTCTACAAGAGCCTCGAGCTCCGGGTGAGCTGTTGCGACATCCGCAAGGTGGCGCCCCTCTCCCGCGCGCTGGCAGGGCTCGATGCCTGGATCACCGGCCAGCGGCGCGACCATAACCCGACGCGGCGGGGCATCGGCGTGGTGGAACGGGACGACGCCCACGGCGGAATCCTGAAGCTCAATCCGCTCGCCGCCTGGAGCGACGACCAGGTCTGGGATTACATCCACGCCAACGGCGTTCCCTACAACGCCCTCTACGATCAGGGGTTCACCAGCATCGGCTGCGCCCCGTGCACGCGCGCCACCCGCCCCGGAGACGATCCGCGCTCCGGCCGCTGGTGGTGGGAGACGGACGCGCCGAAAGAGTGCGGCATGCATTGCGTCATTGACTGGAACTCCCTCCGTGCGTGAGGCGAGTCGAGAGGCCGAGAAGTCGAGTAGTCGAGGGCAATCGGGATGACGTCACCAACGCGGCAGGGACAGAGACAAAAGCTGAATCAGGTCGAGCGCTGGAAGGCGGAGCGACATCCGCTGGAAGTCAAGCAGGCGGTGCTCGAGCGATATGCGTTCGAGGGGCCTGCCTCCATAGCGAAGGTGGATGGCGAGGCCGAGCGCCTGAAGTGGGTCGGCATCTACCCGCAGCGCCAGGGAGGCGACGCCTTCATGCTGCGCGTCAAGATTCCCGGCGGGCGGCTGACGGCGGCACAGGCGCGACTGATCGGCGAGATTGCCAGCGAGCACGCGCGCGGCCCGGAGCCGCACCCGCTCTGGGGCGATGGCTACCTTGACCTGACCACGCGGCAGGACATTCAGCTCCACTGGATCCGCATTGGAGCCATTCCCGAGATCTGGAGCCGTCTGGAGGAGGTCGGCATCACCACCGTGCAAGCCTGCGGCGACTCGGCGCGCAATGTCCTCTGTTGCCCCGTCTCCGGTATCGACCATCATGAGGTGATCGATTCCTACCCGGTCGCTGTGGCGATCAGTGACTTCTTCACCGGCAACCGCCAGTACGCCAACCTGCCGCGTAAGTTCAAGATGAGCGTCACCGGCTGCGTCGAGGATTGCGCCCAGGCGGAGATCAACGACGTGGCGCTGGTCCCGGCGCGGCTGGCAGACGGCACGGCAGGATTCAACCTGCTCGTCGGCGGCGGCCTCTCCGACGGCCCGCGGCTGGCGTCGGACATCGACGTCTTCGTGAGGTCGGAGGACGCGGTCGAAATCAGCCGCGCCGTGGCGCAGGTCTTCGACGAACTGGGCAACCGCGAGAACCGCTGGACCTGCCGCATGCGCTACCTGGTGCAGGAGCTGGGCCCGGAGCGGTTCCGCGAGGAGCTGGCCGCCCGCGCCGCAATTCCGCTGACGCCCGCTGGAGAGCATCTGACGCGGAAGTACCGCGGGGATCACATCGGCATCCACCGCCAGAAGGGCGATGGGCTCAACTACGTCGGCGTCAACGTCACCGTCGGCCGCATGGCCGGCACCGATCTGATCGAGGCGGCGCGGCTGGCGGAGACATACGGCGATGGCGAGATTCGCCTGACGACCGACCAGAATTACCTCTTTACCGGCGTGCCAGACGCAACGATTGACGCCTTCCTGGCCGAACCGCTCTTGCAGACGCACTCGCCGAACCCCAAGCCGTTTGAGCGGGGCGCGGTGGCCTGCACCGGCAATGAATTCTGCCGGCTCGCCATCGTCGAGACGAAGGCGCGGGCTCTGCAATGGGCGCGGGAGCTCGACCGGCGGGTGCATCTCGACGGAACGGAGATCGTGCGCATGCACTTTTCCGGCTGCTCAGCCTCCTGCGCGCAGCCGCAGATTGCCGACATCGGCTTTCGCGGAGAAACGGCCAAGACCAATGGCGCGATCGTCGAAGGGGTCGATATCGGGCTGGGCGGCGGCCTCGGCCGCGACGCCGCCTTCATCGACTGGGTAGAGGGCGCCAAGCCCGCCGACGAGGTGCCGGACGCCCTGGTGCGCCTCTTCGACCGCTTTTCGAGCGAGCGGCGCGAGGGCGAGCGCTTTTACGAGTGGGCGCGCCGCGCGCCGAACGAGGGCCTCCGGGCCACGATCCGGAACGGAGCGGAGGCAAAGCGATGACTGCCGCCTTCGCCATCCGGGACGCGATGAACGACATCGACGAGGCGCCCGGCAAGGTCTGGTTCTGGGAACTGGAGCGGGCCGTGATCGACGCTGGCCGCTGCGTGCAGTGCGGCGTCTGCGTGGCGGCCTGCCCCTCCGACTCGATCGGCATCGGCCCCGACGATCTGCCAAAGCTGGTGAAGATGTGCACCGGCTGCTCGCTCTGCTGGGATTTCTGCCCGCGCGGCGGGTTGCGCTACGAGACGCTGGGCGAGCTGGTCGAGGAGACCGGTTGGGCGCTGATTGGCCACGCCAATGGGCATGACAACGGGCATGCAAACGGGCATGTCAACGGCAATGGGCACGGCAACGGGAACGGGCATTCTGTCCAGGAGATCAAGGATGCACAGACTCTCTCCATTGCCCCCTCTCCCGTAACGGCCCTCACCCCCCCACCCCCCCCTCCCCGCTCGACGGGGGGGGGGGGGCTGGCGGCCCCGGGGGTTGCCGTCCTGGAACGTCCCTCGGTGGAAACGCTCCCCTCTCCCATCGCAATGGGAGAGGGGCCGGGGGTGAGGGCGCTCGCGGGAGAGGGGCCGGGGGTGAGGGCGCTCCCGGGAGAGGGCGTGAAAGCCGTCCGCCGCGACACCCTGCAGCGGACCCGCGAGCGCTACACCGTCCGCGTGGCGGAGTCGATTCCGGGCGTGCAGGACGGCGGCTTCGTCTCGGCGCTGCTGATCGAGTTGCTGGAGAGCGGCCAGATCGACGGCGCGCTGGTGGCGAAGCCGAGCGAGCGCGAGCCGTGGAAAGGGGTGGCGCACCTGGCGCGGACGCGCGAGGAGGTCATCGCCTGCGCCGGCAGCTTCTATAACCAGACGCTGGCGCTGGGCCACCTCGATTTGAAGAAGTACGACCTGCCAGCGAAGCCGCGCATCGCCCTGGTGGGGACGCCGTGCGAAATTCAGGGGCTGCGCGCCATGCAGCAGCGGCCCGGCGGGGAGCGCGCGGGCTGCCTGCGCTGGTATTGGGAGGAAAGTGCGCCGGTGGACACCAACGCGTCATTCTTCATCGGGCTCGCGTTGGAGCTGCTTTATCTGGCCGAGGGGGAAAATCTCGGCGCGGCCCCGCGCGCGGCGATCCGCGAA
>CAYSXO010000192.1:0-1804 GCA_964434995.1 uncultured Sphaerobacteraceae bacterium | reverse complement strand
CTCGAAGGTCGATGCGGTGGTGCTGACCGTAGCGCTGCTGTGCACCAAGAGCTTCGACTACGAGGGGCTGATGCTGCGCGAGATCCAGGAGCTGCGCGGTATCCCACTGCACGAGATCGACAAGATCGACATCATCCGCGGCAAGCTCTATCTCTACGACGACGCGGGCACGACGATCCTGGAAGAACCAATCCGCGACTTCCACGGCGCGGCGCTCAAGGGGTGCGACGAGTGCGCCGACTTCCTCGGCATCGCCGCCGACGTCTCGGCTGGCAGCGTCGGCAGCGCCGACGGCTATACCAGCGTGCTCGTCTGGACCGCGGCGGGGCAGCAAGCATTCCGGCAGGTCGAGCACCGCTTGGAGGTTCGCGAGCTCGACAAACCGCAATCGATCGAGAAGCTCGACGCGCTCGACAAGTCGGTCGCCTTCAAGAATCTGAAGCGCCCGTATGACCCGGACGCGCCACTTTTTATCGACTACACGGAGCACGTTCGCCACTACGAAGGGACGGATCGCGCCCCGGTTACCTACGAGCCGGTGAGGTATTGAGGGTGATGGGTGATGGGAGGGATGCTCTCATCGCCCGGTCTTCGCACCACCTATCAGCCCGTCACCCAATGACCTTATCACCCACGCCAAGGAGCATCGACCATGAGTCTCGTAGTACTTCCGATTCCTGATGAGCCGGTGGCGTTGAAGCGCGTCATTAGGACGCTGTTGGAGCAGGCGCCGGAGGAAGGGCTGCCGCTGGTGCTCGCCGGGGAGTGGCTTGCCGATCCGCTCTGGGAGCAGTGGGGAGAGACCCTGCGGAGACACGGCATGAGCCGGGAGCGGTTTGGCGAGATTGTCTCCGGCTACGCGAACGAGCTGCGGCTCTGGGTGGTGGGCGAACGGCCCTGGGATCAGGCCGCGGGCGGCCTGGCTGGGCGCGTGGCGCGCCGCCTGCATGCTACGGCGTCCCTGAACGGCAAGGCCGGCCCCGCGCACTGGCAGGAGGCGCTCGGCCGGGTCGGCATCGGCCCGGATGCCGGGATGACCGCGCTGATCTCCCGCATCGGCGAGCTGCAGTTGCTGTTTGAAATTGCCGCGCCAGATTGCCGTGAGCCGGATGCGCGCGCGGCCTCGGCCATCGTCTGGGCCGGGGCACGGCCTCGCGATCCGGAGGCTCCCTATGGCGAATCCGACGCGGCGGCCTCGGATGAGGCGGCGTTGGCCGAGGCGCTGGGGCGCTTTCTGTTGAAGGACCCAGCGTACCCACCACGAGGGTGATGGGGTGATGGGGAGCACGACGGAGACGTTTGCAGGAAACTCGTCGATCTCCCTATCACTCTTTCACCCCATCACCCCATGACCCTCCAGAATCGTTTACTATCGCTATCTCTCAGGCGGCCGATGATGCCCGCGAGCCAGGCGGAGCGCCGGCGTGGGGTGCATGTCTGGTTTGGATCGCCCGATCACCTGAGAACATACCCGTTGCCGGTGCGATACCGCGAGCGCCCGCCCCTCGCGGCGAAGAAAAGTAGAGGGCACGAATGGTCAGGTCTGGGCAGGATCGCGGTCAGCGCCGGAACGACGGCAAGGTGCGCGTGGCCATCATCGGCGTCGGCAATTGCGCGTCGTCGCTGGTGCAGGGGGTGCAATACTACCGCGATGCCACCGTGGACGATTTCGTTCCTGGTCTGATGCACGTCGACCTGGGCGGGTACCACGTCCGCGACATCGAGTTCTCGGCAGCATTCGATATCGACGCCAACAAGGTCGGCCACGATCTGGGCGAGGCAATCTTCGCCGAGCCGAACAACA
>CAYSXO010000191.1:0-9170 GCA_964434995.1 uncultured Sphaerobacteraceae bacterium | reverse complement strand
GCCGGCGTCGCCGAAATTGCGGACTGAGGACCAGAATCGCCCATGACGCTCGGTCTGCCATCTGGAGAATTGACGACATGGTGTTGAGGTCCGCGCGTTGATCGCCCTGGCTTTTGATCTCGGGGCGAGCAGCGGCAAGGCCGTGGCCGGCCGCTTCGATGGCCAGCGCCTCGAGGTTCACGACATTCATCGCTTCCCGAACGAGCCGGTGCGCGTTGGCGGCCGCCTTTACTGGGACATCCTGCGCCTGCTGCACGAGATCAAAACTGGCATTGACGCGGCCAACCGGGCCGGGCTTGGCGCGATAGCGAGCCTGGCCATCGATTCCTGGGGCCTCGATTTCGGCCTCCTTGACCGCCGGGGCGAGCTCATTGGCAATCCTGCCCACTACCGCGACGAACAGACCCTGGGCGCCATGGACGAGGCGCTGCGGGTCGTCTCCCGGGAGGAGATCTTTCACCGTACCGGCATCCAGTTCCTGCCGTTCAACAGTCTCTATCAACTCGTCGCCATGAAGCGCCTGGGCTCGCCCGCTCTGGAGCAGGCAGCCACGTTGCTGATGATTCCCGATCTGCTCCGCTACTTCCTGACCGGAGAGGCGACGAGCGAACTGTCGAATGCCTCGACAACCCAGTTCCTCGGGCTGAGGTCGGACCATTGGGACCGCGCCCTCCTCGAACAGCTTGGCCTGCCAACGGGGATGCTGACGCCAATCGTATCGCCCGCGACCGCCGCGGGACGCCTGCGCGATGACGTCGCGGCCGAAATCGGGGTTGAGCGCATTCCGGTCATGGCCGTTGCCAGCCACGACACGGCCTCGGCGGTAGCGGCGGTGCCGGCCAGCGGCCCTTTCGCCTACCTGAGCTGCGGCACCTGGTCGTTGCTGGGAACCGAATTGGACAGCCCGATTGCGAACGAGCAGGCGCTGGCAATGAACGCAACGAACGAACGGGGCATCGGCGGCACGTACCGGCTTCTGAAGAACATCATGGGCCTCTGGCTGGTCGAGGGCTGCCGCCGCGCCTGGGAGCGCGATGGCTCGTGGCCCGGCTACGAGGCGATGGCCGTCGAGATCGCCTCCGCGCCCCCCTTTCGGGCCGTGATCGATCCCGACGACCCGCGCTTCCTCAATCCCCTGGATATGCCGTCAGCGATTGCCGCGTTCCTCAGCGAGTCGGGCCAGCCGGTTCTCGAGTCGCCCGGCGCTATTCTGCGCTGCGTGCTGGAGAGCCTCGCGTTCGCCTATCGCCTTGTCCTCGAGCGCACCGAGCGCCTCGCGGGCCAGCGATTTGACGGGCTGCATGTTGTGGGCGGCGGCACGCGCAACGCGACGCTCATGCAGTTCACCGCCAATGCGATCGGCCGGCCCGTCTGGGCCGGGCCAACGGAAGCGACAGCCATCGGCAATCTCCTTGGTCAGCTCATGGCCGCGGGCCAGATTGGCAAACTGACCGAAGGGCGCGCGGTGGTGCGCGCCTCATTTCCCATCGAGACCTATGAGCCGACGGACCCGCCGGCATGGGACGAGGCCTATCACCAATTCCTGGCCGCGCGGAGCGGGTAAGCGCGTGCCGAGGCGCGTCCATCCCTCGGCACGAGGTTGGCGAACGAAGAGGAGCCGATGGCTACAGACCAGACAAACGATCTCTTGAGCGAGCTTGCCCGTTACAGCGCTCGCATCGTCCAGCGCGGCCTGGTAGTGGGGCCGGGCGGGAACACCAGCGCCCGCGACGGGGACGTCATGTGGATCTCGCCGAGCGGCTATGCCCTCGATGACATCGGCCCCGACCATTGGGCAGCGGTCGATATCGCCACCGGCGCCGTTCGCACATCCGGTCCGCGGCCCTCGTCCGAGAGTGCCATGCATCTCGCGCTCTATCGAACGCGGCCGGACGTCTCGGCGATCGTCCACACCCACCCCCCGATCACCATTGGCGTCATCAGCGCCGGAATCGAAGAGATTCCGTTCATGTTCCCCGATCAGGTGGCGCTGGTCGGCCGCGTGCCGCACATCGGCTATGTCGTGCCTTGCTCGCGAGAGCTGGCGGACGAGGTGATCGCGGTGATGGGTGACCCGGAGGTGAACGGGCTGCTGATGCAGAACCACGGATTGATCACCGTGGGCCACTCTCTCAAGGAAGCCTACTATCGGACCGAGGTGATCGAAGACGCCGCGCGCGTTTACTGGATCGCCGCATCGGTCGGCTCTCCGCACTCGCTTTCGCCCGCCGACGCCGAGCAGATTCGGAATCTGGAGGCAGAGCGATATCGGCAACACCTTCTCCGCGATGCGGACACGGCAACACGAGCCTCCGGATGACGACGCGCGAGGCGCTGATCGGGATCGACGTCGGTACGCAAGGAGTACGCGTCGTCGCCACTGATCCCGAGGGTACCGTGATTTCCAGCCGTCAGCATCCGTTTCTGCTGCAAACGGAGGGTGACGCGCGCGAGCAGTCGCCGGAGAACTGGTGGGAAACACTCCTGCCGCTCCTGCGGGAAACCGCGTCCGCGCTGGCGAGTCCCGGCGTGGCGGCTCGCCCGATGGCGATCTCGGTGACCTCGACATCGGGCACGGTGATCCCACTGGCGGCGGACCACACGCCCCTCCACGCGGCCCTGATGTACGACGATCTTCGCTCCGCGTCCCAGGCCGTGCGCTGCCAGCGGGCAGCGGCAGATGCCGGCTTCACGGAGCTCGGCATCGGTCCATCGTTCGGCCTGCCCAAGATGCTCTGGTACGCCGAAACGTTTCCAGGCCAGGCCGGGCAGATCGCCCTCTGGGCGCACGCGGCTGACTACGTGGTCGGCCGGCTTTCCGGCGCATGGGGCGTGACCGACCCGACCAACGCACTGAAAACGGGCTACGATCCCGGCCACGGCGCATGGCCCGCGTATATCACCGGGGCGCTCGGTGTCCCCGCCCATTGGTTGCCTCAGGTCATCCCCTCTGGCAGCCAGGTCGGCACGCTGCGCCCCGAAGCAGCGGCGGCCACCGGCCTGCCCTCGTCGCTGCCGGTCATGGCCGGGATGACGGACGGGTGCGCCTCGCAGATCGCCGCTGGCGCCGTACGCCCGGGGGAGTGGAGCTCAACGATTGGCACGACCCTGGTGTTGAAGGGCGTGACCCGCCACCCGATTCTCGACCCAGAGGGCCGC
The DNA here is from genome assembly GCA_964434995.1 of uncultured Sphaerobacteraceae bacterium. Taxonomy (GTDB): domain Bacteria; phylum Chloroflexota; class Chloroflexia; order Thermomicrobiales; family UBA6265; genus JACCXM01. The sequence continues at coordinate 6,011 of CAYSXO010000191.1, read as the reverse complement.
GTCTACAACCATCGCCATCCCGAAGGGTGGTGGCTGCCCGGGGGCGCCAGCAATACGGGCGCGGCCTGGATCGCTCAGGACTTCCCTGACAAAGACCTGGCCGGCCTCGATGCCCAGGCACGCGAACTGATCCCGACGCCATGGACCGCCTATCCGCTCCGCAGCAAAGGGGAGCGCTTCCCCTTCTTCGCGCCCAACGCGCGTGGCTTCGAGCCGGAAGGACTTGCGCCAATGGAACGCTACGCCGCTCGCATGGAGGGCGTGGCCTATCTGGAGCGGCTCGCCTTCGATCTCGTGGAAAGCCTCTCCGGGGAGCCCGTTGCTCGGGTGTCGACCGCTGGTGGCGCCAGCCGCGCCGAGACATGGCTCACCATCCGCGCCAATGTCCTGGGCAAGCCGATCGCCCGCATGCGCTATCCGGACGCCGCCTTCGGCGCGGCCATCCTGGCCGCATCCGGCGGCATGTTCGACGGCCTTGCGGCGGCGGCACGCTCGATGACGAGGATCGATTCGATCATCGAGCCTGGCGCGCTGGCCACGCCCTACGCCGAGGGGTACGCGCGCTTCGTCTCGGAATTGACACGGCGCGGTTACCTGCAGCCGGAGGAAACGCTTGCATGACACGCATCTATGTGATCCGCCACGGCGAGACCGCCTGGAATGCGGATGGCAACCGCTACTGCGGCCGCACCGATCTGCCGCTTTCGAAAACTGGAAAGGCGCAAGCAGCAAAGGTGGCCATCGCCCTCTCGCGCGTGCCCCTGGAGGCGATCCACGTCTCTCCCTTGCTCCGGGCTCGGCAGACGGCCGATGCGATCAATGAGGCACGCGCACTGCCAGTCATCGTTGGACCACCCTTGACCGAAGTCGATTTTGGCTCGTGGGAAGGGCTGACGACCGCGCAACTGGCGGCACGTGATCCAGAGAGCCGAGCCGCGTGGATAGAGGACCCAACGCATGTCCGGGCCGGAAGGACGGGGGAAACCGGCGGCGACGTCAGCGCGCGCGTCCTCGATCACCTGCATGCGATCGCGCGGGATCATCCGGCCGGCGCAATTGCCGTGGTGGGTCACAGCTCGGCCAGCCGTTTCGCCATCGCGGCGTCACTCGGCGCGCCGCTGGCCAGCTATCGCCGGCTTGTTCTGGACAACGCCAGCATCAGCGTGCTCGAGATCGAGGATGGCGCCACGCGCTGGCTGCACATCAACGACACGGCTCATCTTCGGCCATGAAAGCAGGCAAGGCGGCCCCGGGGCCGCCTTGCCTGCTTTCATGGCGCAAACCGCGTCCGCTACCCGCGGGCAACCCGGCCACGCAATGCGGCCAGCGCCAGAGTCATGCTGACCGCGCTGACGAGGGCTATCGCCACCACGCCTTGCACGATCACCGCTGGTTGCCAGCCGCCGTAGAGCAGCGAGCGCAACCCCGCCAACAGGTAGGTCATCGGATTGAGGCGAGCGACCGCCGCCATCCAGCCAGTGAGCGCTTCCATGGGCAGGGCGCTGGTCGTCAGAAAGGCGAACGGAAAGAAGAGAATGAAGCTCGCCCCGACCGCGCCAGCGGAAGCGGTTTTCAAGGCAATCGCGTACGGGAATCCGGTAAACGCCAGCCCCCAGAACCCAGCCATCAGCAGGAAGATCAGCATCCCGAGCAGGCCGGTCTCGAACCTCACGCCTACCGCCATGCCGAGCAGGATTACCGGGATGGATAGGACGATAATCTGCACGAGGTCGGCGGCCATCATCCCGAGCAGCAGCGCCAGTCGCTTGATTGGCGTCATCATCAGGCGATCAAAATACCCCGACTGAATGTCGGTCACGAGCGCGTGCGCCCGCGAGACGCCGGTCACGGCGAAAACGATGGCGCTCGGGAGCTGGAAGGCGCGGTAATCGAGCCCGGGAATGCCGCGCTGGGTGAAGTCCTGCAAGGTGCCCACGTTCACCGCGAAGAAGAAGACCGGGATGATAAGCGACGGAATGAGCACCTCCGGCTCGCGCGGCAAAGCACGCAGCGAGCGCGTGGCCACCGACGCCAGATCGGAGAAGAAGCCGGCCGGGCGGGCCTGAATCGACGAATCGGGCCGCGCCGGCGGCAAGGGTGAATGCCACTCACTCGGGAGCGCCGGAGCGGCAGGATTGGTCATCGTCACGCGGCTTCTCCTTCAAGGTGTTGGCCCGTCAGGGTCAGAAAGACGTCGTCCAGGGTCGGTTCCCGCAACGTGAGCGAGCGCACGCGGACCCCGGCAACTTCCAGCGCGACCGCGATGGGCGAGACATTCCCAGGTCCATCCGCGGTCGCGGCGAGGATTTCATCGCCACGGGCCTCGACACTGTCGATCCCGGGAATGGCCGCGATGGCCGCGGCCGCCCGTGCCGCGTCGTCCACGATGATGGCGATGATGTCCGCGCCAACCGAGCGTTTCAGTTGCGTCGGGGTTCCTTCAGCGATGATGCGGCCGTGGTCGATAATGCCGATCCTTCCGGCCAGCGCGTCAGCCTCCTCGAGGTACTGCGTGGTCAAGAAGATGGTCATCCCCAGTTCGCGATTGAGCCGCTTGACTTCCTCCCAGACCTTGGCGCGAGACGCGGGGTCAAGGCCGGTGGTCGGCTCGTCGAGGAAGAGCACTTCCGGGTTATGGATAAGCGCGGCGGCCAGATCGACCCGGCGCTTCATACCGCCAGAATAGGTCTTGATCCGGTCGTCGAGCGCATCGCCCAGATCGACCAGCCCGCGCAGCTCATCCAGACGACGGTCGATGTCCGCGCGAGCGAGGCCGTAATAGCGCCCCTGTTGCCTCAACAGCTCCGTACCGGTCTGCTGGAGGTCAAGTGCGGCCGACTGCAGCGCGGCGCCAATGCGCAGCCGGACCTGGTCCGGCTGGCGCGCGACATCGAACCCGGCCACGGACGCTTTCCCGCCAGTCGGCGCGGTCAGCGTGCAGAGCATGCGTGTCGTCGTCGATTTCCCGGCGCCGTTCGGACCGAGAAAACCGTAGATTTCTCCCCGCTTGATGGCGATATCGACCCCATCGACGGCAACGAAGTCTCCGAAGCGGCGTTCCAGGCCGGTTGCTTCGATAGCGAGCTCCTTGATCATCCTTCACCTCGAAAGGGGATCGTTCCCCGCGAACGCGATCCCGCCAGAAATCAGCAGGCCGCGAAGGTCATCCTCCGTTCGGGGCCCGTACGTACGGTATAGCACAAACGTTCTCCCCTCCAAGCGCGACCGGCAATGGCCAGGCAGCTATCTACCCCATGACCATCCGTTCTCGGCAGATCCACTCCAGGAGATACTGTGTACGACGTACACATGGCCGCGTATGGTATACACAATTTCAGGAATTGTCAAGACGCGGCGTGGGGAGACGATGGCCACGGTTGAGCAGGGCAAAAAGGATCCCGAAGTGGGCATGGACCTGCTCTGGGGCACGCGGGAGCGGCCCAACCGCGGCCCGAAGCCATTGTTGAGCCTGGAGGAGATCTCCCGCGCCGGCATCAGGATCGCGGACAGTGAGGGCCTGGGCGCCCTTTCCATGCGGCGCATCGCCGACGAGCTCGGCTTCACGACCATGTCGCTCTACCGCTATGTGCCAGGCAAGACCGAATTGCTGGCGGTGATGATCGATACGGCCATCGGCGACGCTCTGCCCTTGCCGGTGGTGGAGGGAGACTGGCGGGTGCGGCTGGCGCACTGGGCGCGCCAGAACCTGGCTCTGCTCACCCGCCATCCCTGGATGCTGATCATCGACTCGCCGGACTCCCAGACTGGGCCACACAAGATGGCCTGGATCGAGGCAGGCCTGGAGGCGGTCGCCAATACTGGGTTGGGCTGTGGCGAGATGCTGGATGTCGTCTACAGTGTCTATGTCTACGTGCACGGCTCGGCGCAAGTCTTCAGTCTCTGGGAGCCCGCGGAAGCGCCCTCCTGGCGCCGCCAGTCACCCTTGATGCAGCGCGTGTCCAATGACCCGCGCTTCCCCATGCTGAACGCCATTCTCGCCGCGGGAGCGCTCGATAACACCGAGGAGGAACCAGACGAAACGTTTGCCTACGGGCTGGAGCGAATGCTGGACGGGATCGAGGCGGAGATGCGGCGGCAAGGGCTGTCGCCGCCGTAACCGCCGGAAGGCCCCGTCGGCTCGCGGCACGTTCAACGCATCGCCGGGCTTCGTCCCCAAAGTGCCGCCTGAAGCAGACGCGCGGTGAGCAGGGCCACGGCCGCGATGGCCATGACCGTGCCGCTGAACTGGGCGATCAGGGCGATGACGACGAGCAGACCAAGCACAGGCAAGAGCGGGACCTTTCCCGCCTGAACCGGCACGCGGAACGGCCGCGCCAACTCCGGCCGCGTGAAGCGGAGACGAATCAACGCGGCGTCAACGGCTCCGAATGCGAGGAGCGCCAGCAACGAGGCGACGCTTCCCACCACACCGACACCTCCGACGGGCAGAAACGCGACGGCGCCAACGCCCGCCAGGCAGATGGCCGCGGCCGGCATCTGCTGACGGCCGGCCGTGCGCGCGAAGATGGGGGGGGCGTCACCACCCCGCGCCATGCCGAAGACGAGCCGGCTTCCGGCCGTGACGGTGATGAGCGCGGTGTTCGCGGTGGCGAAGAGGGCCACTCCGCCCATGGCGCCAGCCAATCGCGGATCGGCCGCGGCCATGGCATCCGCGAGCGGCGAAGGGCTCGCGGCCAGTTTGCCGGGGTCGAGTAATGCCACGCTCGCCGCCGCCACCATGACGTAGAGCAGCGTCGTGATGGCGACAGAGAGGAGGATAGCCCGCGGAATGGTGCGCGGTGGATCGACCGCCTCTTCAGCCAGGTTCGCGATGTCCTCAAATCCGAGATAGGCGAAGAAAATCAGCCCGGCCGCGCTGAGCACGCCCGCGTGGGGAGGCGTCCGGAAAACCTCGAGGAGGCCAGGGTCCCGGATGCCAACGGCAATCAGCGCCAGCAATCCGCCGATCTCGATAAGGGTAATGAGGACGTTGGCCCAACTGGCTTCCGAGATGCCGATGATGTTCAGCAGGCTGACGATGACGATCAGTCCGACCGCGGTCAGCCACGGTGAAAATGGCGCGAAACGCGAGGCGTAACCGGCAAATGCCAGCGCGACAGTGGCAGTGGTGGCAACCCCAGCAATGGCAAGCACCCATCCCACCGTGCCAGGCAGCCAGGGGAGATCTGGCCACGCCTTGCTCAGATAGACGTACTCGGCTCCCGCCCGCGGGAACATGGTGGCCAGCTCCGCGTACGACAGGCCAGTCAGCAGCGCCGCCAGACTGCCAACCAGGAAGGCCTCCCAGAGCGCCTCGCCAGCAACACCCGCGGCTTGGCCGATGATGGTATAGATGCCGGCGCCCAGGATCAGCCCGACGCCGTAGAAGGTCAGGCTGGTCAGCCCCAGGCTGCGGCGCAACGAATTGCCCGCGCCCCCAATCGAGTCGACGTTCCCTGATGCCACGGTTTCAGCCATCATGCGGCGAAGGGCCAGCGCCGCCGCGGGTCGCTGCTTCGCGCGTCAACCGACACCGCTGGAGGTGACGCGCCCAGTCCACCTGCATCGCGAAGATCAGGAGCAGGAAGCCAGCAAGCTGCACGGCGATGGCAACGCCGCCACCCCAGCGCGGCCCGATCGCCTCCTGGATCGTTGCGGCGGCGGTGGAGGCCGCGTTGACCCAGATCAAATAGCTGACAAACCTGGCGACCGCAAAGATCGCGAGCAGCGGGGTCAGGGCCACGTTCGCCAGGCCAGCGGCGATGAAGAGATGGTTGCTCGGCACGGGCCCAAGCGCGAAGAGACCGAGCGTCGGCACGCTTAGCGCCGGCCGGCTTCGGATGGCATCAGCCAGCACGGTGATGTTGGCGCGCCATTGTCCGGGAACGAAGCGTTCGCCGCCAAATCGACTGATGAGCGCGAGCAGGGCGCGGCCTGTTGTCGCGCCAATCGCGCCGACCAGGGCGAGCGGCGCCACCGCGAGCCCCTGGGAGAGATGGAAATAGGCGAGC
>CAYSXO010000190.1:5339-9203 GCA_964434995.1 uncultured Sphaerobacteraceae bacterium | reverse complement strand
GCCATCGCGTCGCCCCGAACGGCTCCTTCGTCGCCACGCCGAAGGCGGTGTGGACGACGAACCGGTACAGATGCCACGGCGGCGGGCCGGCACTGGGAGCGCTGAAGGGCGCGGTAATGGCGTCGCTCGCCACCTCGGCCGGCCACTCGCCCTCCCGAAAGCGGGCAACGGCGGCCGCAAGGTGGGCGGGGTCGGCCGTGCGCCGCGCTTCTCCCTCCAGAATGAGGTCGACGTCGCCCAGGCGCACGGTGATGGCCGCGTTCGGGTTCTCCGCGAGATTGCGCGATTTGCGCGTGCCCGGCCCGCTGGTGAAGAAGAGGTCGCCGTCAATGGTGACCACGCCGATCCCGGCCGCGTGCGGCCGGGTATCCGGCCGGGTCGTGCTCAGGACAAAGAGCGGCTCAGGGGTTGGCAGAAGCGCCTTGAGCTGCTCGTAGGGCCTGCTCCAGGGCAGGACCGCTGATCCATAGATGTCGAGGTTTGTCGTTTCGCTGGGAACGAGCTCGGGCATGGGTGGGCCTCCTGACGTCCTGCGCGATTGCTGTCACCAAAGCATCGCATGGCGCACGGCGCAATCGCCAAGGGCGGCCGCCTGGCCGCCCTTGCCAGTCCGCGCTCGAACATCGTCCGTCAGAGCAGGCCGATGCGCGCGGCCGCGACCACGGCTTCTCGCCGCGAAGAGACATCGAGCTTGGCCAGGATATGCGAGACATGGGTGTTGACGGTGCGCCGGCTCAGGTAGAGCCGATCGGCGATGCGCTGGTCCGTCTCGCCCCGCGCCACCAGGCGCAGCACGTCCATTTCGCGCCGCGTCAGGATCCGCTTCCCCAGGAGCAGGGCACTGCAGCCGGGTTGGATCGCCGCGGGCGGATCGACCGAGATGAACCGAGTCCAGGCGGGGCTTGGGCCGTCCCGCTCCACTTTGTGGCGGCGCGTAGCAATCTTTTTCAGAACCATTCGGCGGGGGTGCGTCTTCATGGCCGTCTCCTCGAAGCGGTGGCTCGCCGGTGGGCGCCAGGGCCACCGCGGCCATTACCGTCTTTCCGTGATCAGCGCGATGCGCCAGCCTTGCCGCGGAGCTGCTGGGCATTGGTCTACGCCCGTGCGATTGCCTGCCAGGCGAAAGATCTGGCTTGCCCTGGCGCCAACCCGCGCCTTCGCGCCCGGTGCGGCGGCCTGGCGTGCGAGCCGCATCCGCGTGGCCTCCTGCTCGAGCTCGTTCTGCCGGAGCTGCTGGAGGTACAGCCGAACCGCGTCACTGGGTGGGTGGATCATGGAGGGCGTCCTTTCGGTGGCGACTCGCCGGTCTTGTGGACCTCACGGCCAGTCCGTCTGGCTCGCATCGAGGATGCGGCCGGGCCACGCGAAAGACATGAGGAGAAACTCCATGGTTTTCTCCCCAGGGGGCATTCGTGGAGCGCGGAGACTCAGACGAGGTTGTGGCGGCTGGCGAAATCGGCGGCCTCGCGCCGGTTGGCTACGCCAAGCTTGCTGATGATGCTGGAGACATGGTTGGAGGCGGTCTTCGTGGTGATGTAGAGCGCGGCGGCGATCTCGGTGTCGGTCCGCCGCTGGCTGAGGAGGGCGAGCACGTCGCGCTCGCGCCGGGTCAGATTGAAGGGCGCCGCCGCCGTAGGCGCCTCCGCCGGCTCCCCCGTCAGCGAGATGGCCTCGGCCAGCGCCTGGTCGAAGGTCAACCGCTGCCCCGCCCGCCACGCGTCGTCGAACGTCGGGCGCGAGAGGAGGCGCCGGGCCGATGCCAGCGCCCGCTCCACCCCCTGCCGCTCGGCGACCCAGGGGACCAGGGAGATGGCCTCGCGCAGCGACGCGGCGGCCCCGAGAAAGCGAACCGCCTGCTCGGCCCGCCCCTGCTGGACGACCACCGCCGCGATCTCCTCGACGCATTCGATGACGCCGTTCCGCTCGCCAAGCGCCTGGCGCAGCGTGAGCACCTCGTGGAACATGCGCAGCGTGTCGGCTGCGCGGCCCGCGCGCTGGGAGACGCGCGCCAGCCCATGCAGGACGTACGCCTCCCCCTGGCGGTCGCCCAGCCCCTTGAAGATGGCGAGGCTTTCGCGGAGCAACGCCTCCGCGCGCCTGACGTCGCCATCGAAAATCAATGCGGTGGCGAATGCCCAGAGGGAGTAGGCGATGCCATCCGTGTTGCCGTGCTCTCGATGGATCGCCAGGGTCTGTTCATGATGTGCGAACGCTTGTTGATACGCGCCTGTAGCCGCCGAGAGGTTGCCGAGATTGTGCTGTGCCATGGCGACGCCCAGTGTGTCGCCGGTTGTCGCCCAGAGATCCCGCGCCTCCGCGAAGCGGCTGGCTGCCGCCGCGTAATCTCCAGTGTTCCAGGCGATCAGGCCGAGGCTGTTCAACACCTTGGCAATACCGTCTTGATCGTCCAGATGTTGCCGAATCTCAAGGCTTTCGGCAAAGTGCTTGCTTGCCGTGGCGAACTCGTTGAGATCTAGCGCCAGATTGCCAAGGTAGTGGATGGCAGCTGCCCGCACGGAGAGAGCCACGCTATCGCCGATCGCCAGGGCCCGCTCCAGCGTAGCGCGCCCTTCGTGCATGTGGCCTCGTTGTCGCCAATAGTGCCAGAGGGACGCCCCAAGCCGGAGGGCGCTGTCGGCATCTCCATTGGCAATTGCACGCTCATGCACCGCGCGCATGTTGTCCAGCTCGGCGTCCAGGCGCGCAAGCCAGCTCGCCTGGTCTGGGCCATCGATCATCACCTTTGCCTGCTCGGCCAGCGCCAGGAAGTAGTCGCTATGCCGGCGTTCGGTCAGAAACCTGTCACCACTGGCGGCGAGTTGTTCCAGGGCATAGGCACGGATCGTATCGAGCATGCTGAACCGTGGCTCGGGCGTTGAGGTCGCCCGATAGGCCAGGCTCCGATCGGTGAGCCTGGCCAGGCTCGCCAGCAGCTCATCCTGCTCGGTGAAGGCCACGGCCGCGGCCGCGGCGATAGTCCAGCCCCCGGCAAAAACCCCGAGCTGACGAAAGTGCGCCTGCTCCTCCGCGGCAAGGAGGTCGTGGCTCCAGGCGATGGTGTCGCGAATCGCCTGATGGCGGGTAGGAGCGTCCCGGGGGCCTCCTCCCAGATCCAGCAACCGCGCGGTGAGCCGCTCCAGGAGGGAAGCCGGCGAGAGGAGGCGCGTCCATGCGGCCGCCAGCTCGATGGCGAGCGGCAGTCCGTCGAGCCGGCGGCAAATCTGGACGACATCCGCGGCATTCTCGTCGGTTAGGGTGAAGTCGCCGCTCGCGGCGCGGGCGCGCTCGGTGAAGAGACGGACGGCTGCAATGTCCGCGAGCTGGTTGAGCGGTGGCAAGTGGCCCGCGTCGGGGAATGCCAACGGCGGCACGGGGTACGTAAACTCGCCCTTCAAATGGAGAGCGGATCGGCTCGTGACAAGAATTTTCAGCTCGTCGCCCGCGGCGAGCATGGCGCCCAGGAACGGGGCCGCGGGATCGACCTGCTCGAAATTGTCGAGCAGAACGAGCGCCTTGCGATCGGGTAGCTCTGCGAGGAGCGTTTCGGCAACCGGTCTTCCGGGTTCCTCGCGGATACCCGTCGCTTCGGCAAGTGCCGAAGCGACGAGCTCTGGATCCGTGATGCTGGCGAGGGGAACGAAATGCGTCCCGTCAGGGAATTCGGGATCGAGTGAGCGTGCCGCTTCGACTCCGAGACGCGTCTTGCCTACCCCACCGGGGCCGGTGAGGGTCACGAGACGGATGTCGGGATTTTGCAGCAACCCGACGATCGCGGCCAATTCGCGGTCGCGCCCGATGAGCGTGGTGAGCGACGACGGGAGCCGCGACCCCTGACTCCCGATAGTACCCGCCGGCATGGCTATC
>CAYSXO010000190.1:4069-5329 GCA_964434995.1 uncultured Sphaerobacteraceae bacterium | reverse complement strand
GAGCGGGAGCGCCGCCTCTGTCAGACAACCTCATCGACAATCGCCACCGCATCCTCCCCCTCCACCAAGGGACCTGGCGTAGACCGCTTTCAGGATTATCGCGCTGTCGCTGCCGATATTGCGAAGTTGAACTGCCACGGTCCGATCCTGCGTCACCCAGTCTCCGGGGAAGAGCGTTTGCACCACACCGGCTTCGCCGTCGAGATCGACCTGGTTGCCGGCCAGATCTCCGCGAGTCACCATCGGCGCCCATCCGGGCGGAACGCCGGCGGCCTGGTCCCAGACGTATTCGACCTTCCCCTGCTGAACGATCCAGACGACGGCCCCATCCTTCTGGTTTCCCGGAGCGTCGAATGGAATGCACCCGTCTGGGGGCAGGGTGATGATCACGAGATACAACTCGCGATCGGATGCGACCGTCGTTGGCGTGCCATCTGGTGTGGTCGTGGCAATCACGGGGGTCGCCGCCGCATCGAAGCGGTCGGGTGGCCGGACGTCGACCGCCAGCCAGTCGTCCGTGCACGGTTCTGGCCCGACCGTTGGCGGCGCGGCTGGTGTTGCGGACTCCGCGAGGGATGATGTCCATGTCCATCCAATACCTGCAAGGAACAGACTGACAACGGTGAGGTATACGGCGATTCCTCGTGGCATGGTGCGCTCCCTTTGGTAAAGACGTAGCGGAGGATGCAAAAGGCGCTACACTTACTCGAAGTATCGTCACATTAGCGTATCAGTCGCGAATCCGCAATACGCCTGGGCGGGTGGCGAAACCCCTATCTGAGAACGGCCCAATCGCAAGAGAACACCGGAACATCCCTGGAATCCTCCTAGATGCGCGTCCCAGCGTCCGTTTGCCACACGACAGGAGGAGCACATGCCGCACGGTCCCTTTCATGCCACGCTTTCCATTAATGAAAATGCCTATTACGGCGTCCCGGCGCCACTCCATGGCATCCGCTACCATCAGCAGGACAACCACGGGCCGATCATGTACTGCGGCGCCGCCGTCGCGCAGATGGTGCTCGATTCACTTCGAAATCCATCTGGGGGGACGGCCGCGACACTTCTCGGTCAGGACGTTCTCTTCGGCAGTCACCAGGTGTTCGCCACTCCCGATCCGGCGATGCGATGGTTCACGGAACCTGATGGACTGACGGCGACGCTCAACACGCTGCAGCCCGGCATCTTCACGCTTTGGCAACTCGGTTCCGAGGCGGCCATTTCCAGGAAGATCTGCTGGGCTATTCAGCAAGGGCTCGC
>CAYSXO010000190.1:0-4059 GCA_964434995.1 uncultured Sphaerobacteraceae bacterium | reverse complement strand
TGCCTACCAGCGCGGCCGATACGGGGTATCAGATTCTCTCGTTTGACGTGTTCAACCCCTGGCCTCCCACCCCGTACCTCAACCCGCCGCCGCCGCCGCACGCCCACGCGGGCGACAACTGCGGGAATGGGAGAGTTGCCGGGTACAATCGCGGCGACCAGTATCAGACGATCTTCTACGATGCCTTCGGCGGCGCCGCGTCACGATACTGGAGCACCTACTACATGACGCCGGTGCCGCTCGGGATCAAGGCGGGCTCGTTCATTGGCATCGGCGATGCCGATCCGCCAGCCGAAACGCAAGACATGCCACACGATGTCGATGACGATTGGGTGAGTGACACTGACGCGATCAAGGAACTCGCCGTTAACGGACTCGATGCCACGGGGCAGAATCGGCGAGCGCAATGGATTGCGGCGCTCGAAGGCTCCGTGGTGAGTGACCCGTTTCTCGTTCAGCGCGAAGATTTCGATTCCCCTCGGTTCTATGCCATCGTGCCGTTCCGGCGAGGCGAGAACGTCCCGGTCCTGGTCCTGGTTGACGTTCACGGAGCAGGTGGGATTGCCGGGACCGTTGCCGTGCCAGACGGCTCGACCCATTTCAGCACCATTGTGGACTTCGACACGATACAGCAGTCCTATGTGGGGCGAACTGAGACGATTGGCGGGGTTGATTACACGCTGGAGGCGGATGACCTTTACGAGTTCCTCGTCTGGCGGCCGTGCGTGGAATCCCTCTCTCCCTACTGGCCGTTCTACCGGTTCGATGTCGGTGGCCAGGGCAGCGGGGTCAAGGTCTACGTCCGAATCGACGGTGAGGTCTTTACTGAGCTCCATGTCCGCGGCGGGATGTAGATCCACGGGAAGTGGCGACTCGGCGCCACTTCCCGTGGATTTCGCTCAGGGCATGCTCTCGCGCGGGCTGCTTGCATCCACCCCCGCGTTCCGCACTCGCCTTGTGTGGGGGATATCGACCGATCGACCGAGGTAAAGGTCACCATGGCTATTGGCCTGGGGACTCCGTGTCTCAGGGTCGAACTGGAAGGCGCACCCATTCCCGGCTGCAATTCTCCTCGCGGACAAAAAGACTGCCGTGTCAGCAAGGTCTCCGCATAAAACCCCGTACCTTTTACGGATGACAGGGTACTGGTCCGGGCGCATGATGGCAGCACGCCAAATGGATTGGCGCTGAAGCCTGACAGCGGCGGCGCTACAAAGGCCGCTCCGGCCATCGGAGCGCCAGCGTCGACGTCTCCGGGGTTTCCCCGCTTGGCTCTGGTGAGCTCAGCCACTCGCCAGTCCGCATCGTTCCCCGCCACGTCGTCATCCCGACGTGGCCTCCCTCCCTCCACGGCAGGGCTGCCCGGTTCCGGGCAGCCCTGTCCCACCGGGGGCGGCGGGAGCGATCTGTCAGGCCGAACCGTCTCGATCATGCAGGAGCGTCGTCCGCTCGATCGTCGAGGCGCGCGATCCCCGTTGCATCGCGCGCCGGCAGGAACTGGCCATGGACCCGACCATCACCGTCATCTGCGCCGCATTGCTGATCTGGCTTGGGCTGGGACGTTCCTCCTCTCGGGAGGACGCGCGGCATTCGGGAGCACGGCCTGCCTCTCGTGACACGCGGCGCTCGATTGCGCCAGACAATCGCGGCGCCAGCCCACCTGCCACGGGCATGCTGCCCCTGACCCCGCCGGGCCACACCACGTAATCCCGCGCAGCCTCTCGTTCATGCACATGCGAAACGCCCGGGAGACAGCCCGGGCGTTTCCATGATTGGCGCACGGTTCAGGGAAGCGGGGAAAGCGACCTCCACCGCGTCGCCACGAAAGTCGAGGCATGGGTTCGCATGCTATCGCGTACGGCCGCGCTCAGGAGGTGAGATCCTTCGCGGGCGAAGCACCGCTGCCGCTGCAAGGGGCTGACACGGTTCGCGTTGCGCGACGCCGGGATCGGCCCGCTGGATCGTCAGGTCCTTGTCAGGCGACGCGATGAACCTCGGCGTCGAGTTTGCCGAGGTTCAGTGGGGAATGCGGGCACAGTAGCGAATGCTCGGGTATGCGGAACCCCGAGGAGAGGCGCTTACCCGCGGCCGGTTGGGCGCCTTGGGTTTGGGTAGGCGAAGCCGATCGGCGCCTGGCTGGGCGCGGCGCGTTCCAGCGAGGTGGCGAGTTGGCATTGCAGGGTGAAGAGCGCGCGGCGGAAGGCAGGCGAGAGCGTGGCGCAGTCGATGACCAGGCCGGCCCGCTGCAAGCGTTCAGTCATCCGGCGCGCGGCGTCGGCTTCGATAACGAGCGGCATGCTCGTGCTGGTTGTGGGTGGGTGCGAGAGTGAGGATGCCATCTCGGTAGCCTTCCTGGTCCTGGAGCCTGGCTGAGACGAAGATCCGGCACGGCCCGGATCATCCGAACCGTGCCGGACCCGCGTCAGGACGGGTTAGTCCCGCCGCCGATCGCGCCGTCGTTCCTTGCGGTTGCGGCGGCGGTCGCGCTTCTGGTCGAGGTTGTTGCTGGGGATCCCGTCACCGCCGTGGGACCGCACCATGCTGTCGCTATCGACGATGTCGCTCTTGCCCCGGCCATTGTTGTTGCGGTTGCGCCGGTTGCGGCCATGATTGCGCCGGCCATTGTTGTGGCGTCCGTTCTTGCGGCCTCGGCCATTGCCATGACCCTTGCCCTTGCCCTTGCCATTGCCATTGCCGTTGTTGGCGAGGGCTGGCGTTGCGGCGAGGGCAACGCCCGCGGCAACGGTAAACGCGCTGATCGCCGCGTTGGTCAAAAGAGTTCGACGAGTAATCATCACTGGGTCTCCTTGCAGCTTGTCGTCTGAGTCGATCGGGACCGAATTGGCGATCGCCCGGTGAAGTAGGATGGGCCGGCGCCGGCTGTGCTCAGAACCTCCTTTCGTGGCGCCTGCCGGGAAACGGCTCGGTGCGATCGAGGGGTTTCGGTCTGTGCACAGCATGCGCCGGCCTGGCCGTGTTGCCATCAGCACAAGTGCGGAGGTTTGTACCGAGTGATGTGCGGATTCGTGGGTGATGGGGTGTTAGGGTAACAGAGTGCTACGCTCGCCGCCTAACACCCTAACACCCTAATACCTAACACCCCACCCCTGTCTACTTCTTACGTGCAGCGGTCGTTCTTGCAGCGGAAGTTGTTGCAGCAGTCGTTGTTGTTGTTGCAGTTGTCGCCTTTCTTTCCGCAGTTGTTATTGTTGTTGTCTTTCTTGCAGCGGTCGTTCTTGCAACGGAAGTTGTTGCAGCAATCGTTGTTGTTGTTGCAGTGATCGCCCTGCTTCTTGCAGTTGTTGTTATTGTTATCCTTCTTGCAGCGTCCATTCTTGCAGCGGAAGTTGTTGCAGCAGTCGTTGTTCTTGTTGCAGTTGTCGTTTTTCTTCCCGCAGTTGTTGTTATTGTTATCCTTCTTGCAGCGTTCATTCTTGCAGCGGAAGTTGTTGCAACAGTCGTTGTTCTTGTTGCAGCGGTCGCCTTTCTTCCCGCAGGCCTCAGGTTCGATCTGGGCAGCCGCCGTGCGGACGCCAGAGACCGATAGCGCGGCTGCCGCCAGCCCGCCCAATTGTTTGAGCGCGTCCCGACGGGTCGCTTCGGCAAAAACTCGCGTCCACCGGTCAAACTGTCGATCGTCCATGGCCTACCCTTCTTCCACCCAAACGTCCAAACGTCCAGACCACGCTGGCGGTCCCGTGCTTCAGACCATTGAATGCCCCGCTCACGAGCGGCCCGCCCGCCTGATTCCTCGCGCGCCCCTGCCGGAGATATGTCCGGCGGCGGCACACTATCGACTGTACGTCTGGTGTGGCAGTTGTGGTGCTATCGTCTGTTGGCTGTTGGCTGTTGGCTGTTGGCTATCGGCTATCGGCTTACGACGGTATCAGTCTCTTGGCTGTCTGCTCGTGAGCAGATCAAGCAGCGCCGGGGCCGATAGCCGATAGCCGATAGCCGATAGCCCGTTGCCTTATAGTGCCGTCATCGGGGCAAAGGCGTCAGAGAGGAGCACCGGCAATGGTGACGGTCGCGGCGGCGGTGGCGGACATTCTCAAGCGG
>CAYSXO010000189.1:1916-9214 GCA_964434995.1 uncultured Sphaerobacteraceae bacterium | reverse complement strand
TGTTAGGGTGTTAGGGTGTTAGGAAGCGAGCGTAGCACTCGTCTTTCCCATCGCCCTATCCCCCTATCCCCTCGTCTCACCCTCGCTCGTCCAACGGGCTGACGCGCGTTTCCTGTACGAGGACGCCAAGGGTAAATACCGCGAGCGCGCCGGCCACGGCCAGCACCCAAGCGCCGCCCGCGAGACCGGCCGACGTGGCCACCAGTCCGACGACCAATGGTCCGAGGACCGCGCCCATGTCGCCAATCAGCCGCCAGATACCCAGGAACTCGCCAGTCGCCCCACGCGGGGCGAGGTCGGCCCCGAGCGTCATCATCAGGCCCGCGCCCAGCCCATTGCCGAGCCCGATCAGCATGGCCGCCAGCATCAGCGTCAGGAAATCGCTCGTGAACGGAATCAGGCCGATCCCGATCGCCATGAGGGTGAAGCTGGGCACGGCGGCCACCTTGCGCCCAAAGCGGTCCATGAGCCACCCGGCCGGGATGAACATCGAGACGTCGAGGATCGCCCCGGCCGTGACAATGGCGCCGATCCGCGCGGCGTCGAGTCCGAGATGGGCTCCCCAGAGGGGGATGATCAGGAACCTGCCGGCCCGGATCAACTGCCCCAGCGTTTGCGCCACCGCCGCCGCGGTCATCTCCCGCGCGTGGGTGCGGAGTCCTGACGCCACAAGCAGCCAGCGCGATTTCGCGCCGGTTCGCGCCTGAGTCGTTTCGAGATCCCGGACGAAGAGGATTGAAAGGACCATCGTCGCTCCGGCGAACAGGCCAGAGACGCCAAACGTCGCGTGAATGCCCACCAGGTCTGTCAGGAACCCGCCGATGGCCGGCCCCGCGAAAATGCCGAAGCGGTTGATGCCGCCGAACATTGACAGGGCCTGGCCGCGCTGGGCGATGGGGATCGCCTCCGCGATGTAGGCGTGCCGGGAGAGCGCCCAGAGCGCCATGCCGATCCCCGCCAGGAAGCGAAGGACGACCAGGCCGGGGAACTGATCGCTCCAGACGAGGGCCAGCGTGGTCACGGCGATCAAGGCGGACCCGGCAATCATCGCGGGCCGCAGGCCGGCACGGCCAAGAAAGGCTCCCGCCGGCACATCGGTCACCAGCGTGCCGATCGCCGCCGCGCTGGTCGCAAACCCGACCAGCGCGTAGCTCACGCCGAATCCCGCCGCGTACAGCGGCAGTATCGCGACCAGCAACCCGGCGGAAAACGACAGCAACAGCGTCGGCAGATAGACGGTGACGAGGAGCGGCGAACGGAGCAGCGATATCGATCGATCCGCCAGGGGAGTTCTCCAGCACCGGGCATCGCGGTAACGGCCTTCCGCCGCAGTTATACCCCGCTGGCGCTCACAATGCGGTTCCGCCGCGCCAGACACAACTGTAGAGGATCGTCTTTCTGAACCTTGGTCGGGTCCCGGCGCCCGCCCCACGCGCCAGAACGGCCCGGAGCCGGTGCTATACTCCGCCCGCGCCGCCATCGCGGCGCATCATTGCGTAGTCGGCACGTCGGCACGTCGGCAAGTACGATCACCAGCCACCCGTCGCCCATCACCCGTCATCCATCACCCACCGGAGAAACCGCGTGATCCTCAAGTTCTTCCGCCGCAAGAGCAAACCAGACGTTCAGATGGAGCAGGGGCTGGAGAAGACCCGCCGCGGCGTCTTTTCCGAGATCACGAAGCTCTTCGAGCGCGGCGCTCTCGACGACGACCTCTACGAAGAACTCGAGATGCTTCTCATCCAGGCTGACGTCGGGTGGGACGTCAGCCAGAAGTTGGTCGGCGATCTCCAGGCGCGGGTTCGGCAGGATGCCATCGAAGATCCGCTGCTTGCCCGCGAGATCCTGCGGGAAGAGATGATCTCCCTGCTGGAAGCGGCCAGCCGCAACCGGCGAGTGAAGATCCTGCAGCGCGGCGTGCCCTTCGTGATCATGGTCGTCGGCGTCAATGGGGTCGGCAAGACGACCTCGATCGCCAAACTCGCCGCCTGGCACCAGAGCTTTGGCCGCAACGTCCTCATCGCTGCCGGCGACACCTTCCGCGCGGCAGCCATCGACCAGTTGAAAGTCTGGGGAGAGCGCGTCGGCGTGCCCGTCATCGCCCACGAGCAGGGCTCTGACCCAGGCGCTATCGTCTTCGATGCCATGCAGGCCGCCCACGCGCGCGGCGTCGACGTGCTGATCGTCGACACCGCCGGACGTCTGCATACCAGGCACAATCTGATGGCGGAGCTGTCGAAGCTGCGCCGCATCATGCAGAAGACGGTTCCCGAGGCGCCGCAGGAGACGATCCTGGTCATCGACGCCACCACCGGCCAGAACGGACTAGTGCAGGCCAAGGAGTTCTCCGACGCGGTCGACATCTCCGATATCCTGATTGCCAAGCTGGACGGCACCGCCAAGGGCGGCATCGCCTTCTCCGTCGCCAAGGAGCTGGGCACGCCGATCTCCTACGTCGGCACTGGCGAAAAAGTGGGCGATCTGGCCGAATTCCGTCCTGACACCTATGTTGATTCGCTCTTCTTCGGCGAGGGCGAGGGGTTCTAGCGCCCGCACTCTGTAGTCATTTCAGCCTGGCGTCTCAGCCGTCCGCGGACGGCCGACATCGTTCGGTGCGCGAGTGGACGCCGCAACGAGCGGGAGACTGTAGCTGGCGCTCAGGACGACACGGCACGCTGGACAGGCTCCTTAGTGACACTCCGCGCGGCCGGCGTCGGTAAACGGCTTGCCGTCCTTCTTTTCTGAGCCCGTCGCCACGGGGATGAACTCCCAGCGATAGCTTCTCAGCTTGAGCACCAGCGACAGGACCCCGAAGGTCGTCGCGTTGCGCTTCTCGCTTAGCGGCAGCGGCGCGCCGAAAGGGTAATGACTGGCGCCGCCCGTCCCCACCACAAACTCGCGGATTCCCCGCTCCGGGTCAGGCCGGCCGTTCGCATCCTGGGGCGCGAATCGTTCGTAATTGTGCTCGTGCGCGGAGAGGACCACGTCCACCCCAGCGTCATACAACAGCTGCCAGATTGGGCGCATCGCGGCATCACCGCCATGAACGCTGCCCGAACTGAAGAGCGGATGATGCCAGTAGGCAAGGGCGCATCTCGCCGGGTGGGCCGCGAGATCCTCGCGCAGCCAGCGCCCCTGCCGGGAATCCGCGCCGCAGCCGCCGATCTTCGCGCAATTGGAGTTGAGGACGACGATGTGCCAAGCTCCAAGGTCATAGCTGTAGAAGCCATCCCTTTGGCTCCCCGCGGCCGCCCCAAAGTACGCGAAATAGGGGCGAGCCGCGCGCGACTCATACTCGTGATTGCCGACAGCCGGCCTGGTGCGGCCTCGCACCGCGCCCCAGGTGGGGTCGTAACAGGCAGCGAAGTCCCGGCTGCTGCCGGATTCATACGCGTTATCGCCAAGCGTGGCGACCGTTCCTGGAAGCTTGCGAAGCAGCGCGCCGGTCTTCGCGGCGTCCGGGTCGCCACACACCGCAATATCGCCCGCGGCAAGAAGGCGTGCCGCTCCCTGGTCCGCTGTACGAGCGCGGTCATGAAGCAGTTCCGGCCGCGCCCCCGCCGGCAACGCTTCCGGATGCCCATGGGGAAGCATGCCGCCAAGGCTACCCGCGAAGATACTGGCAAGGAGAAGCAAACGCGCGATGAAGTAACGGCTCATTTCACAACCGCTGTCCGCATCAACCATGCCAACTGCACGCCACACGTGGTCTTCATGACGAGGTATGCGGCCTGAGCGCGGAAGGAGGTTGCGCTCCTGGCGCGCGGCCCGTATCCTACGCCAGGTCGGAATCGAGGTTCCGGATTCAGTCCAATCGCTTCTTCGCTCCGGAGGTTTGTCCACATGTCCGTCACGACGTACCGACGCGCCTGCCGGATGGACTTGCCTCTCCTCGGTTGATCGTTTTGCGTCACTGCCGGTGACGCTGCCCGGCGATCCCGACACGCTTTTCTCCTCCGCATCGCGCGTCCACTGAGCTCCTCGCGGCGTTTGCCGCGGGGCTTTTGACATGCGCTCGAAGGAGACCCGCATTCGTGTCGACTTCCCAACTCGCCTGGCGTCAGAACAACAACCCGATTCCGGTCTACCTGGTCCTCATAGCCGCACAGGCCGTCTGCTTCTCGCTCTTCTTCACCATTCAACTGATCTACCAGGTCACGGTGATCGGGCTCGATCCGTTCCAGATGGTGCTGGTTGGCGTCGTGCTGGAGGTCACCTGCTTCGTGTTCGAAGTGCCGACCGGCGTCGTCGCCGATGTCTTCAGCCGTCGTCTGTCGATTCTGATCGGCCTGGTGCTGATCGGATGCAGCTACTCACTGGAAGGGTGGATCCCTGCCTTCGGGGCCGCGCTTGTCAGCCAGGTCTTCTGGGGTCTGGGCTACACCTTTACCAGTGGCGCCACCGAGGCCTGGATCACTGACGAGATCGGCGAGGAGGCCGTTGGGCCGGTCTTCCTGCATGGCCGCCAGATGTGGCTGGTGGGCAGCCTCATCGGGACGCTCGGCTGCGTGGGGCTTGGCATCATCCACATGCAGTTGCCGATGATCCTCGCCGGCGTGGGGATGTTCATTCTGGCCGCGGCCATCCCCGCCTCGGAGCGCTCCACCTTTGGGCAGATGGCGGCGACCGCCCGTCAGGGCGTCCGGCTAGCGATCGAGCGCCCCGTGGCCAGGGCGATCATCGTCATCAGCCTGATCGTCGGGCTGGCCTCCGAAGCATGGGACCGCCTCTACGTCCCCTCCGCCATCGACCGCTTCGCCTTCCCACCGCTGCTGGGCCTCGAGGGGCCGGTCGTCTGGTTCGGGTTGAGCTCGGTGATTGGCATGACGCTTGGTCTTGCCGTGTCAGAAGTCGTCAAGCGCCGGTTTCCGGCGCTCCTGGCGGATGGCGCGCCCGCGCGGTTTCTCGCCACCTGCTCCGCGATGCAGGTGGCGGCCATTGTCATCTTCGCCCTCAGCGGCAATCTCTGGCTCGCCTTTGGCATGCTTTGGGTGCGCGTCGTCGTCAACGCGGTGAGCCAACCCGTTGAAGCCGCCTGGCTCAACCGGAATCTCGAATCGTCTACCCGCGCGACAGTCATCTCGATGACCGGGCAGGCCAATTCAATCGGTCAGGCGGCCGGTGGGCCAGCGCTTGGCTGGATCGGCAACGTGGCATCGATCCAGGCGGCCCTCCTCGGGGCGGCCATCGTCCTCTCGCCAACCATCGCCCTCTATCGCCGCATGATCGCTCGCCCTCGCACGGCCAATGAACCGCGACCGTCCTTCGCCGACTGACAGATTGACGTGACGACGCCCCGTGATCGAGGAGACCGCATCCGCATGACGATTGAAACGAAGGCTGCCGATCGAGTGACTATCGACGCCTCGCTCGTGCGCCGGCTGGTCGCCGCGCAATTCCCGCAATGGGCACGTCTCCCTGTCGCCAGCGTCGAACCGGGCGGCTGGGACAACCGCACCTTTCATCTTGGCTGGGAGATGAAGGTGCGGCTTCCGAGCGCCGCGGCCTATGCCGCGCAGTCCGAGAAGGAATATCACTGGCTGCCCCGGCTGGCCCCGCGCCTGCCTCTCCCCATCCCGGCCCCGCTGGCACTGGGCCACCCCGGCGAGGGCTTCCCCTGGTCGTGGTCGATCTATCGTTGGCTCTATGGCCAGACCGCGACGATGGAGAGCATCGCCGATGGGAGCCAGTTCGCGAACGATCTGGCGCGGTTCCTCATCGCGTTGCAGGGGATCGATCCCGCGGGGGGGCCACCGGCGGGGAAGCACAACTTCTATCGGGGCGGCCCCTTGACCGTCTACGATGGCGAAACGCGCCGGGCCATTGCGGCGCTCGACGGCAAGATCGACGCCAGCGGCGCGACCGAGGTCTGGGAGACCGCGCTCGCGGCGACGTGGTCAGGGCCGCCGGTCTGGGTGCATGGCGATGTCGCGGCCGGGAATCTGCTCGTTGAGCGCGGCCAGTTACGCGCCGTCATCGACTTTGGTTCCTCGGGCGTTGGCGACCCCGCTTGCGATCTGGCAATCGCCTGGACGCTCTTCTCAGGTGAAAGTCGCCGTGCGTTCCGCGCGGCGCTGCCGCTCGACGCCGCTGCCTGGGCGCGTGCCCGGGGGTGGACGTTGTGGAAAGCGCTTATCACCCTTGCCGCCCAGGCCGACGCCAATTCCAGCCTCGCCATCAAGGCGCGGCTCGAAATCGACGATCTCCTGGCCGACCATCGCCAGTTCTCATGAAAGGAACGCGCTTGAGATTGCACATTCGTCCCTTCATCGAGAGCGACTGGCCATCCCTGTGGAAGGTCTTTCAAGAGATCGCCGCCGCGGGCGAGACGTACGCCTACGATCCTGCCTGGACATCCACGCGGGCCCATGACATCTGGATCGAGGCGCCGCCCGGCCTGACCGTCGTCGCCTATGGCCCATCGGGCATGCTCGGGTCGGCGAAGATGGGGCCAAACCGCCCTGGGCGGGGTGCACATGTTGCCACCGCGAGCTTCATGGTCGCCGCAGAGGCGCGCGGCCGAGGGGTCGGCCGCGCCCTCGGCGAATACACCCTCAACTGGGCTCGCGAAGAGGGGTACGCCGCAATGCAGTTCAACGCCGTGGTGGAAACGAACCACGCCGCCGTTCACCTCTGGCAGGCGCTCGGTTTTCGCATCGTCGGCACGGTGCCCGAAGCATTCGATCATCCAGGTCACGGCCGCGTCGGGCTGCACGTCATGCATCGCTTCCTCTGATCAGGAGTTCAGGAGCGACTCCATCCCGTACCATGGATCACGTGGCCATGGCCGCGCGCCAACACGGCACGGAGCGGCAAGCTGCCCGCATTGCCAACGTTCGGGATGCGCCTTGCGAGGAGATCGCATGATTCAGTTCACCGTGCTCTATCTTCGTGCCGTTTTCGGCGCCTTGACCCATCAATCAGTACGGCCATACCTTCTCGTGGTTGCCGGCCTCCTCGCCATTGGCGCCGTTTTCTACTCCGTGGTCGAAGGGTGGCATCCGCTCGATGCCGCGTACTTCAGCGTGGCCACGCTGTCGACTGTCGGCTATGGAGACGTCGCGCCAAGAACGAACCTGGGGAAACTCTTCACGATGGTCTACATCCTGATCGGACTTGGCGTCCTCGGCACCTTTATCGCCACCGTCGCCAAAGTGTCGATGGGTCTGACCGAACGGGAGGAGAAGCAAGTGCACGCGCGACAAGGTGCTGAGAGCCAGAGATCCCCGAACAAGGCAGAGCACCAGGCGAAGGGTGGGCCAGTTGAGCCATCGGACCCCTCCTCGGGCTAATGGACG
>CAYSXO010000189.1:0-1906 GCA_964434995.1 uncultured Sphaerobacteraceae bacterium | reverse complement strand
CCAGCGATTCGGCCGAACTGCGCGGCGCACCAGAAAACGCGAAGGATTCAGGGAAATCAGGCAGGAAATGGGCATGGAGAGCGCAACGAACAGTTCCGAAATCCGAGCCACGCTGCTCGGAGCACGCCGCCGCCTGGCGCACAACCTGGAGGTCCATCCACGGGCGCTCTCCAGCGACGGCCACGCATTCCACTTTCTCGCGCCCGTCGCCTCCATGCTCCAGGTAGGGGGATACGTCCGCATCGAGACCCCATCCGGCGCTGTCTACCTCGGCCAGATCACCGAAAAGCGGCTTGATGAGCGTGAAGGGCCTGAACTGACCATTGCAGGAGACGCGGGGCTCGGCGCCGAGATCGACGAGGTCAAGGTCGCGCAGACGGCGTTTCGCGTGCGGCTTCATCATGCGCATGGGAGCGGCTTGCTGCTTGGCCGGCAGACGCCGGACGGCATTGCCGCCCTCACCGCGAGCGATGTCTTCGAAGAGGCGAGCATCGACCCCGCCCCCACCAACCTGATCGAGCGCTATCTGAACGACCGTGCCCGGGGCCGGGGCGCCCTGGACATTGGAACCTTGCGCGCCGGCGACGGCAGCGGCCGCGCGACTGTTCTGGCCACGGGGTTCAACCGGCACACGTTTCTCTGCGGGCAATCGGGATCTGGCAAGACCTACGCGCTCGGGCTGATGCTCGAGCGCTTGCTGCTCGAGACCGCGTTGCCGATGGTCATCATCGATCCCAACTCGGACTTTGTCCGCCTGGGCGAGGCGCGGCCGTTTGCTTCAGCAACGCGCGGATTTGGCGGCGAGCTCGATGAAACGGGCTACGATGCCCTGCGCGAGCGCTATCTGCGCGCCACCGAGAGGATTCGCGTCCTTCGCCCCGCGCGCCATGGCACAAGGCCGGCCAATCCCCTCCGCACCCGGTTCAGCGATCTCTCCCCGGCGGTACAAGGCATGGTCCTCCAACTCGATCCTCTGGCCGACCGGGAGGAGTTCAGCACCTTCTGGTCGCTCGTCAAGCGCTTGGGAGACCGCGCCTACACCCTTGCCGACCTCCGCGAGGCGGCAACCGACAACCTGTCCGCCGAAGCCCGGCAGGTCGCCCTCCGCATCGACAACCTGGGCGTCGCCGACTGGGATGTCTGGGCGGAGTCCGATGAGCCAAATCTCGCCTCGCTGCCGCTCAGCGAGTGGCGCGCGCTGGTGCTCGATGTTGGCGGGTTCGCCCATCCCGCCGAGAAATCGCTCGTCGCACTAGCGGCCCTCAACGCCCTCTGGGCACGGCGCGAGCAACGCTCGCCCGTGCTGGTCGTCATCGACGAGGCGCACAACATCTGCCCGCAAGAGCCTGCCGACCGCATTCAGGCAGCGGCTACCGAACGCGCCATCCAGATCGCGGGCGAAGGCCGCAAGTTCGGTATCTATCTGCTGCTTTCGACCCAGCGCCCCCAGAAGCTGCATGCCAATGTCCTCTCGCAGTGCGACAACCTCGTGCTGATGCGCATGAATTCCACCGCCGACACCGGTCACCTGGCCACGACCTTCTCATTCGTGCCTCCCTCGCTCTTGGCCGCCGCCTCGTACTTCGGGCAGGGCGAATCACTGATCGCGGGCAGAATCGCGCCCTCGCCATTGCTGGCCCAATTCGGAGGGCGAATCAGCGAAGAAGGGGGCAGCGACGTTCCCGCCGACTGGGCCACTCCAGATCGCCCCCTGACACACGAATGAACACCTCCCGCGATCAGTCTGGAGGCGGTCTCATACGGAATCCGGATGATGCGTTCCGCCACGGAGGGGATTCCCTGACAGCGCTCCCCTCTCCCAGCGCACTGGCTGAGAGGGGGAGGTATGCTGGGTTCTTCGCCATCGCGGCGGTCACAGGCCCCGCTCCCATCGCACTGGGAGAGG
>CAYSXO010000188.1:0-9230 GCA_964434995.1 uncultured Sphaerobacteraceae bacterium | reverse complement strand
ACCAGAACATCGATTCGCCATAGTGACGACGCACGCTCGCCGCTGCCGGGTCGGCGAAGACACTCTCGGCCGGGAACACCATGACCGGGCCAGGCGGCTGAGTCGCAAGCCACTCGGCCGCCGCGCGTGCGTCGGTGCTCCGGTCGAAAGCCTCCAGGGGAATTTGGCCAGTCCAGAGCTCGGCCATCACGAGAAGCGAGAGTCCGGCGGCGAAGGACGATCGAACCCAGGTGGGGCGAAGCTTGCGGATGATGTACCTGGATTTGCCGATCATGTCCAGGAGTGCCGCAACGCCAAGCCCGGCCAGAACCACGATGACCAGGTTGACCAAGCCACCCAACCGCGCGGGGACGCGCATCGCGCGGAAGAGTGCCACGTGGTCGAAAAGCCACGCATATGGCATGGGCGCTCCTGAGCCGTGCCGCGGCCCGAGGGTTGGCCCCATCGAGAGGATGAACGCGATGGCGGCTACACCGCCGAGAGCGAAGATGAGCCAGCGCCGATCTCGCCAGGCAACCGCCCCGACAGTTGCCAGGCAGATAGCAAGCGCTCCAGGGTATAGCGCGTCCTCGATGACGATCTCGCCATGCCGATGTCCGTCGGCGTGCGGTGCATGTCCTACTTCAACGAGCGATTCGTTGACGCCAGCCCGGATGCCCGCGGCCCGTTGCAGAATGCCGGGCGGATCCCACGGGGCGAGTTGAAGATATGACGCTGGCAACGCCTTGTACTGCTCCGCGTCAACAATCGTACGCTCGAGAAGCTGCTCCTCGCGAACGTTGAGATAGGGAAGCAGCACTGGCGCTGAAATCACCAGGGCAACAGCGGCGGCAACGAGCCCGGCACGAGCCAAGGTGAGCGATGGCAAGCTTCTCCGGGCAATGCATGAGGAAATGACGATAGCGGCCACCAACAACGTGACCTGGACCGAGAAGTAGAAACTGACCAGAACGAGCGTTCCGGCAAGGAGCCCCGCGACTGCTCCTCTCCCTAATGTTGGACGATCGACCAGGCATACCAATGCCAGAACGAACCAGGGTAGCAGCCCGCCCTCAAGCCAGTTGAGATGCCAGAGATGCACCATGCGGTAGGGCAGGAAGGCATAGGCCAGCCCGGCGACAAGGCCGGCGGCCTGGTTTCTGGCCAGGTAGACAATCAGCGCGTACATGCCGAGGCCGGCCATAACGAACGAAGCCAGAACCAGTAGTGAATTGGTCAGGATGGGATCGCCAGTCAGAGCGCGGATTGGCGCGGCAATGAGCGCGCCGGGAACGTTTGCATCGGTGTAGGCGAGTGTCTGGGCGAAGGGGTAGAAAATGTTTGCATCGAAGAGGCGTCGAGGATCGGTCATCAGGGCGTGCTGGATCCACTCCGAAAGCCAGATTTGCAGGAGCGGGTCGAAACCGGCAACCGTGGCATCGCCGAGACGCATTGCATAGGGCCACGTCATGAACAGGGACGCGGCCGTGAAGACAAGGAGAGCGACGATGTTCCAGATGGCAGATTCTCTCGGGCCCGATGTCGCCTCTATGCCAGGAGATGGATGGATGCGGCTGTCGGTTCCTGCCGTCGCGGACCTCGACGATGAGCGGTAGTGGCATGCTCGAGAACTCACGACGTGCAGGCCCCAAAGCGTCCCTGCCAGAAAGGCGCCGGAACGAATGACCTGCAAAGGGTCATAGATGTACTCGACCGCCTTGCGGACAAGCGGCGCGTGCCTGAAGTCGCTGACGTTGTAGAGATTCAGATAATTCCCGAGTTGAAACCCGGCCAGATCAACGGCGGTGGTCATTCCCCAAAGCCACCAGGGAGCGCTGATCAACGCGAGGCTGAGGATTGCCCAGAGCATGAGGTGGGTTGTGAACGTCTTGTTAACCAGGAGCCACCAGAGGAGATACGTCGCGCCGAGAGGAATGGCTATCGGCCCAGGCGAGCGAAATGCGACAATCGTTAGCGCGATGCCGCCCGCGATCGCCGCGACGAGGCTCCATCTGGTGAGGTCTTCCGTCGGATGGTCTCGCCAGAGGACCCAGATGCCCGAGTCCGAAAGGCGATCTCGATTCCATCGGTAGAAGAAGCTCCAACCGTCGAAGTTCGCCAGTGCAACCGGGATATTGATTGCTGCAGTTCCGGCAGTGAACGCAACTGAAAACAGTGCCGTCGTCCTATAGCGGCGATCTCGAACCGCCTGGACGACAATGGCCGCGGCAAAAGCTACTGGAAAGAGCTTAAGCGACGTTGCAGCCACAAGCCCGGTGGCGGCCAAGCCGACGCTCCCGCGTTGCCAGGCGACAAGCGCCAATGCGGCGGCGGCAACGGCGGCCATGTCCCACTGGTGTCCGGTGTAGAAGAAGAGCGCGGGGGAGGCGGCAAAAAGCCAGGCATTTGCGCCTGAGATTCGCGTCAGCGCCCAGACGGTTGCAAGAGCGCTCAAAGCCAGCCAGGAGTAGGTGAGGGCGTAATAGCTGGGCAGATTTGCTGACCAACTGAAAATCCATGATAGCAGCCCCGTAAGCGGCGGATATTCGAGCGGATAGTCGACGTATGGGATTGGGCGGTCTTCGAGATGATCGCGGAGATAGAGCCAGATCAGATCGGAGTAGCGAAACGCGGGAAATGCCCACGACCGATAGGCTTCGGCGCTCAGAGAATAGGCCGTTCCTGGCGCATAGTGCAGGTACCCCGCCACCAGCAGGAGACCCGCGACCAGATAGGGGCCAATCTGAGCCCAGAATGCGACAAGAGCGCTCGATGGCATTGGTCTGGAGCACATCGTATCTCCGGCGGAAACGGAACCCGCGTCTGATGCGCCGGCGCCGCACGGCGGAGCCTGACTGGCTCGGGCATTGTTCACAGGGCCGCCGAAACGTCGGCGCCACCGTCCGGGCCACGACGAACCCAGACTGCTCGCGCACCCATGGCTTGCAGGTTTGAAACCTCGGATTGTTCGGCAGGGGTCAATGTGCAGGATCGAACTGGTTGATCTGGCACGATGAATAGCAAGCGGCAATCAGGATCAGCGGCGGAGGCACGGGGACCGCCGTCGATATGAAGCGTGCGCTCCACGAAGATCTCTGGAAGCGGATGATAGAGGCCGGGCAAATGCGACATCAGCCAGATGGATTGCGGCGAATGCACGACGTACCGCTCGGGCTGATCTGGCCAGAAATATCCCAGGTAAAGCGCGATGAGCGTGAAGGCGGCAGGTGCTGTTGCTCTCGCCGGCCACCGAGGCATCGCCGCGAACGCAACGCCAATTGCCGGCAAGGTTAGCGGCAGCAGCCAGATGACATAGCGGCTGATGTGGACAGTCCCCCCGCTGTTGACGTTGGTCGATTGCGCGAAGACGAAGAGAAACCAGAAACCGCAGACGATTGAACCGGCCACCAGCGCGAGAGTGCGAGGGCTTTGAGTTCTTGACCCTCGAAACCCGTGAATCGTGACGCCCACGCCCGCGAGCCATACGGCGGTGAGAGCGGGCAGCCACGGAACGAAGCCAATGCCAGGATCGAGCAATGGGGCGAGTATTCGGGTGGTCGTAGGCATCATCCCCTCGATGCCTCCGTTGAGCTGCTGCGGGGTCACGACGCCCAACGTATTGAGGTAGTACAGAGGATGGATCAGTGCGATCGCGACGCTGGCGATGGCGAGTCCAAGGACACGGCGAGCGTCGGGGAGGGTTGGCCGTGCCGATTCGTGCCGAGCGCGGCGGCTCTGCATCCATTCATTCAGCCCCCCGAGCCATATGAGCGGGATGATGGCCGCAATGGGCAGATTCTGCGTCGACGCGATCGCGACGAGGATCGAGGCGATGCCCCAACGGCCTGTAGCAGTTGCCGCCATGGCAAGTGCAAGAAAGGTGAAGGTAAACACTTCGACCTGGGCGCGGCCGACAAACCAGACAATCGGCGTCGCCAACATCATCAGCGCGGCCATGACGCCGAACGTGCGCCTGGTGACGACGATTGCGGCCACGAGCATCACGCTGTTGACCAGCACAAATCCTGTCAGAGGATGAGCCCCAACAGTGTCGCCAATGGCGATGAATGGTGCTGCCAGCATGGGATAGAACCAGAAGTGGGAAAGCACGTGTTGGCCTTCGCGAACGAGGGTCGGCTGTCGCATGGCGCCAACGCCGTCCGGAAAACCGGTAGCCGCCGGATGGAGCTCGAGCCAGAGTTGAAAGTTCTTCAGTTCCTGGTCAGAGAGCGCCGGCCCTCTCGCACTCGCGAATTGCCTTGCCATCGCGACATATTGATGAGCGTCGCCCGTCCTGCGGGGCGTTGCCAGCATCGACAGGACAACAATCACCACGAGTGTGCCGTAGATCGCCACGTCGAAGAAACCGGGCGCTTCGATGGCGGGTCTGCCGCATGAAAGGCTACGAGTTGTCTTCTCGTTCCTGCCGTCATCCTCGTCCATGGCCAACCGCGTTTGGTCGGGTACAGCAATTCGCGTCGCCGCGTTGCCGAGAGCGAGTAGCCCTCGTCGGTTCGCGCGCTGGAGCCATGCCCGGAATGTCACGGCGTGACTGGAAGCGCACGATCCGCGCGCGAACTTGTCTCGTCCGCCACTAACTTCATATCCGCGTCAACCATGAGTCGGACGAGCTCCTGGAACGACACGGTCGGCCGCCAGCCGAGATCGCGTCGTGCCGCGGACGCATCGCCGACGAGGAACTCGACATCGACTGGCCGGAACATGGCTGGATCGACGATCACGTGGTCCCTCCAATCCAGCCCGGCCGCTGAGAAGGCAGCTTCGCAGAATTCCTTCACCGAGTGCGTCTGGCCCGTCGCAACGACATAGTCCCGGGGTTGGTCCACCTGAAGCATGCTGTGCATGGCACGAACGTAGTCTGGCGCATAGCCCCAGTCGCGACGTGCGTCGAGATTGCCAAGCCGGAGCTCGTGTTCGAGCCCGTGCGCGATGCGGGCGACGCGAACGGTGATCTTGCGGGTTACGAACTCACGTCCGCGGCGTGGACTTTCGTGATTGAAGAGAATGCCGGATACGACGAACATGCCGTAGCTTTCGCGATAGTTGACCGCGATCCAGTGGCCGTAAAGCTTTGAAACGCCGTAGGGAGAACGGGGATAGAACGGCGTGTGTTCATTCTGGGGTGACCGCGTCACCTTGCCAAACATCTCCGAGGACGACGCTTGATAGACGCGAGCGGTCGGGCAGCTGAGCCGGACAGCTTCGAGCAGGCGAGTCACGCCAAGAGCGGTGACTTCGCTGGTGAGGACAGGCTGCTGCCAGGATGCCGGGACGAAACTCTGCGCCGCGAGGTTGTAGACCTCATCGGGTTGGACATCATCAATGATGGCCAGGAGCGACGTCTGATCGAGGAGATCCGCTCCGACCAGCGTGACCCGTTCCCCGAGATGTTCAATCCGCCCATTAGTGTGCGAGCTCGTGCGCCGCGTTAGCCCGACAACGCGATACCCGAGATCGAGGAGATATTCGGCCAGGTAGCTGCCATCCTGGCCTGTTATGCCGGTAATTAGCGCGGTGCCCGCTCGTTCGCAAGTCCCGTGGTTCGCCACGCGCACTCGTCACCCCGGTAGATGGCCATCAGCCGCGGGAGCGACCCCTCGATCGTCAACTCGTTTGCCCGCCGCCGATACCACGCCATCGTCTGCAAGCGAAGTTCGTAGCCTGCATCGTGTACGCGAAGGATAGCGGACGCAACATCGGACGCCGCCGCGCTTTCGCAAAGCACGCCGTTCACGCCGTCAACGATGATCTCCGGCGCGGCACTGTCCGGATGCGCCAGGACAACTGAAGGGACGCCAAGGGCAGCCGCTTCGGCGACGACCAGTCCATATCCCTCGCGTCGCGAAAGGAGAACCAGGCATGTTGCCCGGCCCAAGGCGTCTTGCACAAATTCTTCAGGCGCGAATCCAGGCAACGCGACGGAGCCCGTCAGTTCCAGGTCCTCGATCGCGCGAGCGATGCGCGCTTTCTCCGGACCATCGCCAATGATGATTGCGTGGAATCGAGGGAGTGTCGTCCTCACAACGGCCAATGCGGGGAGCAACTCCGCAACGTCCTTCTCCGGAATCAACCGGCCGAGGGAGATAGCGTATTCCTCGGAAAGCTCAGGAGACGTGGGGATGGCTCCCCCAGAAAGAAGCCCGCGCACGATTGCCACGTCGGTAGAGCCGCGAAGCCTCTCGAGGCGACCGCGATGCAAAGCAGAGTAGGCGATCGGCTGATGGCCAGATCTGGCAAGCGCGCGCTGCACGACACGGCCGGCGATCCCGCCGGCGACGCCGAGATACGATCGCCAATAGCGAAAGGTCCAGACTTCCCACCAGTCCAGAACCGCGCGGTATCGATGCAGGGGCGCGCAGAGCATAACTGCCACGGCGGCCCAGCTCAACATCGCCGAGGTCTGGACGACATCATAGCGCCGGCCGTGAACCAACAAATGCCAGAGAACTGCAAGCCCGAAACGGAGAACCGGTAGGTGTCTGCGTCGACCCCGGCGATAGAGCCCATGTGCCCTAGTGCGGGCAAGTCGCGTTACCCCAGGGATATCAGGTTCGTCGCCCGGCGGCCAATGCCGAGTCGTCAAGTAGGTAACCTGGTGGCCCTCACGCGCCAGCCGTTCCGCCAGCAAGCGATACCAACGTTCGGCGCCACCAATCGATGCGGGATAGATACGGTCGTAAACAATGCAGATGTGGAGTGGTCGATTGCTCAAGCGCGGAGGATGAACCCTGGAATCCCGGTGTCGGGATCCCGATCAAGCTCGATATTGCGGCCGAATTCCGCGAGGGCGTTATCCACCGCATGCGAGACCGATGCACAGGCGTCATTCACGGCTGAGGCCCATTCGTCACTCAAACGATCGGCGGCAAGTTCCGCGATGAATTCGTCGCGATCGAGTTCAGTTGCCGTGCCGTCAGGCTCGATCCAGAGGTCGAGCTCAAGGTCGAGGTCTCGATAGTAGTTCTCGCGCAGCTTGGCCAGGGGACGAGAAAAATTGACGTAATAGCCTACAGTGCGGTCTTCGCTGGTGGTGAAGCGAAGTAACGAAAACCATCGGTCAGGAAAGAACCATTGCTCCGCACCGGTACGGCAGAGCCGCTCTACGCCGGCCGGGGTGCGAACGTCGACTTCCCGTGACCGGTAGAAGGCGAATCGATGGTGAAGCAGGCTGCGCGAGCCCTCGGGAGTTGGCACCGCGATCCAGCCGCCTTCCACCTGATACTCCCAGCAAGCGCCGCGTAGCTTCTCCTTGCGGTAGAAAATGCGACCACCCATGGCGGTCAGTTCCCGCCGCCGAGAGGCGACTGATTCGGAACGCCCGTGCGCCGCGGATATGCCCCGGCGGTCAGCGTCTTTTTCCGGACCACGACCAGGCGCGTGTCGCCCGACTGAATCGGGCCTGACGAAACGATTTCGCACCCAAGCCTGGCCGCGGCGCGACTACCAGCCTCCAACTCGTCTTCGATTCGGGGGCCTTTAGGCAGGAAGGCCGTGCCGCCGATATCGAGAAAAGGCGTCACGAATTCGAGCAGTACAGGAAGCGGCGCCACCGCGCGAGCGGTCCCCACATCGAAGTGCTCGCGATATCGCGGTTCACGGCCAAGTTCCTCCGCCCTGCCGTGGATGGCGCGTGCACCATCAATTCCCAGTTCGGAGATGACCTCATTGACGAACGCGACCTTTTTTGCGGTGGCGTCGAGGAGTGTCACGTCGAGGTCCGGCCGCGCGATCTTCAGCGCGAGACCCGGAACTCCAGCTCCGCTCCCGACATCGATTACACGAATGCGTTCGCCCGGCGCGACCGGCCGCGTGGCTACGAACGCATCGACCGCCGGGAGCATCGCAATGGCATCGAGCAGGAGCCGGCGCTCAATCTCGTCTGGTTTCCGGATTGCCGTCAGGTTGACGATCGCGTTCCGCGCCAGGAGCAACTCACGATATCGCGCAAAAGCCTCCAAGGCTCGTGCATCCATGGGCACGCCGATTTCACGAGCAGCGGCAGCCAGGCCGGGCCATGCCAATGAGGTCTGTGAAGGTGCCGCTGCAGGGGGGCTTCCGGCTTCCGCCGGGTGCAACGGGGCTGCGTTGATCGGGTTCACGAAGGCCTCGCCGGTACTTCATGCATACCTGGCGGTACGCCGCAGAACGATTGATGCGACCGAGTCTACCTGACTGACTTTATGGTTGTGTATGGCGTTTCCGCACTATGCGCAGTCTGATCGGTCAGCAATTCTTGTGTTGACTTGGCGATGTGGGCTGGCGTAAGGCCCGCCAATTCACGCAAGCGATTCTGCGACGCCTGCTCGAAAATACGGTCAGGAACGGCCAGAACGCGCGAATTCACGTCGATTCCGTGAGCATCAAGCAGCTCGAGGACCGCGGAGCCGAAGCCACCGGCGCGGACGTTTTCCTCAACGGTCACAATTGCGCCACAACGGCTGGAGAGCTCCAGGATGCAATGTTCATCGAGAGGCTTGACGTACCGGGCATTGACGACCGTTGCGTTGATGCCATCGCCGCGGAGCATCTCCGCCGCTCGCTCAGCCGGTAGGACCATTGCGCCGATCGCAAGAATGGCGACATCGTTGCCAACCTGAACGACCTCGGCTCGTCCGACCGGCAAGGTATGCAGTGGACCGGATGTGTCGGCGCCGACACCGGCCCCGCGCGGATAGCGGATGGCGACCGGACCGTCGATCTCGCTGACCGCGGTCGCGATCATGTGCCGCAGCTCGTCTTCGTCTTTCGGGGCCATGACGGTCATGTTCGGCAGGCAGCGAAGATAGGTGAGGTCAAACACGCCATGATGCGTGCGTCCGTCGTCGCCCGCGAAACCGGCGCGATCGATGGCGAAGATCACGGGCAGGCGCTGTAGGCAAACATCGTGGATGATCTGATCGTATGCGCGCTGAAGGAAGGTCGAGTAAATCCCGACTACTGGCCGCATGCCCTCGGCAGCAAGCCCAGCCGCAAACGTGACCGCGTGCTGCTCGGCGATCCCCACATCGAAGAAGCGATCGGGATAGACGGCCTGAAACTTCGCCAGAGACGTTCCGGTCGGCATGGCGGCGGTAATGGCCACGATGCGTGGATCGTTCTCGGCAATCTCGATGACCGTCTTGGCGAAGATGTCCTGATACTTAGGGGGAGACGGTGGCGCACCTGGCGTGGACGGCGCCGAGACGGCGTGCCCGCGTTCGAGGTCTGATTGCGCCGCGGCGAAGCCGCGC
>CAYSXO010000187.1:5861-9254 GCA_964434995.1 uncultured Sphaerobacteraceae bacterium | reverse complement strand
GCCAGCGTTCCCCCTCTCCCAGCGCACTGGGAGAGGGGGTTGGGGGTGAGGGCTACTCCGGGTAGAACTCGTCGACGTTCTCCGCCGTGATCAGCTCCTGCTGGGAGACGACCGTGGCCGGCACGTCCTGCCCTTCGAGGAGGCGAATCGCCACTTCCAGCGCGGTCCGGCCCATCTCGTACGGGAAGGATGCGACGGTCGCCGACATGTTGCCGTCGCGGACCGACTGAATGGCATCTGGCACGCCATCCGTGCCAACGATGCTGATCTGCCCCTGCTTGCCAGCGTTCGCCACGGCCTCGACAACGCCGAGCGCCATCGTGTCGTTATTGGCGTAGAACGCCTTCACGTCCGGGTTGGCGCGCATGATGTTCGCGGCGGCATCGAGCGCCTTCAGGCGGTCCCAATCCCCCGGCTGGCTGGCGACCAGTTCCAGTCCCGCGTGCTCGCCGACCGTGGTGCTGTAGCCGTCGATGCGCTGCTGCGCGGCCGGGGAGCCGGCCTGCCCTTCGATCTGGGCCACCTGGCCGCCATCGGCCAACTGCTCGGCGATGTAGTTGGCCGCCATCACGCCCATCTCGCGATGGTCGCCGCCGACGAAGACGTCGGCCTCGACCTTCGCGTCGTCGACATTGATGATCGGGATGCCCGCCTCCTTGGCCCGGTCGAGGAAGGGCTGCAGGTTCGAGCTGCTGAGGGGCGAAACGGCGAAGGCGTCGCACTCCCCTTGCAGCATCGCCTCGGCAATGGCGAGCTGGCCAGTGAGGTCCGCTTCGTCGCGGCTGGCCTGGACCTCGACCTCGACGCCGTACTCGGCGGCGGCGTCCTCATACCCCTGCTTCATCTGCTGCCAATGCTCGTTGATGAGCGTCTTCTCGATGGCGCAGATCTTCCACGGCTCGCTCGGCGCGGGCACCGGGCCAAGCGTCTCTTCCAGCTCGGCGGCGGTGGCGCGGTCGGCCGCCGCTTCCGGCGTGGCATCCTGCGCGACGGCCGCCGCGGAGAAAAGGATCAGCGCCGGAACAATCAAGGCAGTCGAAAGGCGAGTGAGCATGCGTCGCTGCATTTGGGCGTCCTTTGCATGAATCGCGGAGGCGGGCTTCGCCACCCGCGCGGGAGTCGTCCGCGCGGGTGGCGCCTGTCTGGCGTCAATGCCTCATGTCACGTCCTTTCGCGCCGGTGTCCACCTGGCCTGTTCCATGCGCCGAGCGGCTGAACCACTCGTCCGCCAGCAGCGCGTAAAAGTACTCATCCCACCACGTCTCTTCATCGCGATAGAGGCACTTGCGAAAATGGCCTTCACGGCGCATGCCGAGCTTTTCCATCACCCGGTGCGATGCCGGGTTCTCGGGCTGACAGGTCGCGATCACGCGATGCAGCCCCAGCGTCTCGAATCCATGGCGCAGCAGCGCCGCCGCGGCCTCGGTCGCCAGCCCTTGCCCATGAAATCGCGGGTGAAGCACCCAGCCAATCTCGTAGGTGCGCGGCGCGAACCAGGGATGAAATGGCATGTGCCCGATGAGGCGGTCGTCGTCCTTCAGGATCACGGCGACATGCCGGGCCTCGTCGCCAGTGTTCTCCCTGACAAATTGCCGGGTCTGCTCCGCGCTCATGACCCCTTCCTCGACATAGGTCATGATGGCCGGGTCAGACGTGTAGACATGGACCCCCGGCCAGTCGTCTGCCGTGAACCGGCGAATCCACAGGCGCCCGGTCTCGATCGGCGTGATCACCATGCTGTCCCCCATCCGCCGCACCTGAAACGAAAGCCTGCCCTCACCCCCGGCCCCCGGGGGTGAGGGCAATTCCGGGGGGGAGGGCTCCTTCTCATCGCAGATCCTTCGCCACCTGTTCCGCCGTTCGCCACGCCATCGCGGCGATTGTGAGCGTCGGGTTCTGCCCAGCGCAGGAGTTGAATGTGGCCCCGCCAAGGACGTACAGGTTCGGCGCGTCGTGCAGGCGGCCATGGCCGTCGCAGACGGAGGCCGAGCGTTCGGTCCCCATGCGGCAGCCGCCGTAATCGTGCGAGCTGCCGACGCCCGTCCAGGTCTTCCCTTTCCAGACCTGCAACGCGCCCATCTCCTCCATGATCTCCGCCATCCGCGCTTGCAGGAAGTCGATCATGCGCAGCTCATTTTCGCGCTGGCGGTAGGTGAAGCGGATCACTGGCAGGCCAAGCCCGCTCCGGTCGCGGACGTGGGGATCGAGGTCCATGAAGTTGTCGGCGTGGGCCAGCGCCTCCGGCTGGGCGCGCAGGTAGGTCACCTTGTTCCAGTTCTTCAGCATCCAGCGTTTGTAGTCGCGTCCCCAGGTCGGGTAGTCGGGCGGGATGTTCTCCGAGGCCCCGATTGGTTGCGTCTGGTTCTCCGTTCCGATGGCCCCGCCCCGGATGAAACCCAGGCCGCTGTGGTCGAAGAAGTCGGCGTTGTAGTCGTCGAGCGCCACCGCCTGCGGCACCGGCCCGGCGAAGCGGTTCACCTCCTCGGCGAAGAGGCCCATCGTCTCCACGTACTGATGCGTCATGAAGTACTTCCCCAGCAGGCCATGCGCGTTGCCGAGTCCGTTCGGAAAGGTCTCGCTCGCGGAGAGGAAAAGAAGGCGGACGTTCTCGGTGCTGTAGGCGGCGAGCAGAAAAACCCGCGCCTCTATCCTCTCGGGAACGCCGTTCGGCCCAACGTAGTCGACGCTGGTGGCCTGCCCCGAACGGTCCGTGTTCACGCGGATGGCGCGGGCATAGGGGCGCAGGTCGAAGTGTCCTGAGGCGATCGCCTTCGGGATCGTCGTTACCAGGGTGCTCGCCTTGGCCCCGTTGTAGCAGCCGTAGCCGCTGCAGAACCCGCAATAGGTGCAGGCGGGCCGGCCATCGTACGGCGCCGAGTTGACGCCAGCGGGCACGATGAAGGGGTGCAGCCCCAGGCGGCGCCCCGCCTCGCGGAAGCGCTCACCCCAGCCGAAGGCGCGCAACGGCGGCATCGGGAAGGGCGCGCCGCGGTCCTCCTCCAGCGCGTTGCCCCGCTCGGCATCACAGACAACGCCATTGACCCGATAGGCCGGTCCGGAGACGCCGAGGGCATACTCGGCCTTTGTGTAATACGGCTCCAGGTCGTCGTAGGTGAAGGGCCAGTCAACCACGTCGGAGCCGGGCGGCAAAGCCTCCTCGCCATAGCGGGCGACGGTCGAGGAGCGGATGGTGAAGTCGGTCGTGAAGAAACGGCGCGCCCAGGCGCCCCAGTGCACCGAACCGCCGCCGACGCCGTTCATCATCATGCCGAGCGAGTAGTCGGCCGGCCGCGTCGGCGAGTGCTCGTCGTCGCGCAGCGTCTGCAGCTCGGCGTTGAACTTGGCGCCGAGTGTATTGCGCCGGTTGTACATCGTCAGCTCGTCGGGCGGGAA
>CAYSXO010000187.1:0-5761 GCA_964434995.1 uncultured Sphaerobacteraceae bacterium | reverse complement strand
GCCCCGATCTGCTCTTCGTCATGCGTCCAGTCACGATGCACGCCCGGATAGCCGAGGAGCTTCCAGCCGGCCAGATTGCGGTTTCCGCCGTGCGCGGGATCGCTGAACATCCCCTCCCGCGTGTGCTTGACCAGTACTTCGAGGTGTTCGGGCTGCAGGCCAAAGCGCGTCAGACTGCCATGCTCGATGGCGGTCAGCAGGGCATCCTGCCCGTCCTCCGGCAGCACGGCAAAGGGCGCCTTGTTGAAGAAGAGGCTGGCGGCATTCAGGCCATGGACGATGATGCGGTAGGTATCGCCAAGCCGCGCGTACGGCCCCGCCAGGGCGCGGTCGAGATAGACAACCACCCCGGCCTCGCGCGCGCCCGGCCCCAACTCGTCGCTGGGGAAGATGCGCGCCGTCGCCGCCTCGATCGTCTCGGCGTCGGCTTCATTGAAAAAAAGGAGAGGTTCGCGGTTGGGAGATTGGCTGGTCATGGCCATCGCTCTCCCGCGTTCGCCCTCACCCCCACCATCTCAACCGGTACTTCCGCCACCGGCGCGGACAACAGCTCCGGACGGAACAGCCGGGCATCCATCAGCTCTGGCCCTCCCTCCGGGAGCATCGGCCGGAACTCCATCTGGTCGAGGATGTCGCGCTGCACGTCAATGCCCGGCGCGATCTCGGTCAGCAGCAGGCCGTCCGGGGTAGCCCGGAAGACGGCGCGCTCGGTGACGTACTGGATGTCCTGTCCCCGGCTAAGCCCGTAGCGCGCGTTGTAGGTGATCTGCTCGATCTCCTGGCGGAACTTGCGATGCCGCCCCTCGCGGACGATGCGCAGGCCCGACGAACTCACCTCGACCTG
Source organism: uncultured Sphaerobacteraceae bacterium (assembly GCA_964434995.1). Taxonomy (GTDB): domain Bacteria; phylum Chloroflexota; class Chloroflexia; order Thermomicrobiales; family UBA6265; genus JACCXM01. The sequence goes on along the minus strand of CAYSXO010000187.1, from coordinate 4,917 downwards.
CAGGCCGCCGGCGGTGAAGGTCGAGCAGAAGACGAGCTTCTTCGCGTTCTGCGAGATGTTCACGAAGCCGCCCGTCCCGATCAGCATCTCGCCAAGCTTGCTGACGTTGACGTTTCCCGTCGGGTCGACCTCGCCGCAGCCGAGGCAGGAGACATCCAGCCCGCCGCCGTCGTAGAAGTCGAACTGGTAGGGCTGATCGACAAAGGCGGTCGGGTTGTGCGAGACGCCGAAGATCACCCCCTTGGCCGGGACGCCACCGATGACCCCCTGTTCGACGGTGAGGGTGATTTTGTCGACGAAGCCCTCCTCGGCAGCAACAGCGGCCACGCCGTCCGCCATGCCGACACCGAGGTTGACGATCGCCCCGGCAAAGAGTTCCTGATAGGCGCGGCGGGCCACGATCTTGCGCTCGTTGAGCGCCATCGGCTCAACCCGGTGCAGGGGAACCTTCACCTGCCCGCTGAAGGCCGGGTTGTACTCCCCCTCGACCGTCTGCCACTGGCCGGGGTGGATGACGATGGCATCGATCAGGAAGCCGGGGACGACGACCTGCCGCGCCGGCAGGCTGCCCGCCACCGCCAGCCGCTTCGCCTGGGCAATCACCTTGCCGCCCGCGTTGTGCGCCGCCTGGGCCACGGCCAGCACTTCCAGCCTTGCGCCTTCTTCCTCAATGCTGAGGTTGCCCTCTTCATCGATCGTCGTGCCGCGGATGAACGCGACATCAATGGGAAAGGGCTTGTAGAGGAGCCATTCGCGGCCGTGAATCGTGATCAGCTCGACCAGATCCTCGTAGGTGGCGTCGTTGAGCTTCCCCCCCTGGTAGCGCGGATCGACGAACGTGTGCAGCCCAACGTGGGTGATCAGGCCAGGGCGGCCGGAGGCGATCTCGCGGAAGAGCTGCGACATCACCCCTTGCGGGAAGTTGTACGCCTCGAAACGGCCCTCCAGCGCCATCCGCCCCATGGCGGGAGCCATCGCCCAGTTGCCGGCCACCACCCGCTTGATCAGCCCGTCGAGGGCGATCATGCCCAGGCCACCCTCCGCCTTGTTGCCAATGCCTGTGCAGTGGATGAGGGTCAGGTCGCGCGGGCGGCTCGTGTCGAGGAAGCGCTCGCGCAGGCCGCGCAGCAGTAGATCGGGCTCAAGCAGGCCTCCGCCGGAGCCTTCCACGACGAGGGTGGCATGATCCTCGATGGCGGCCGCCGCTTCGGCGGGACTCAGAATCGGCTTGCGCATGGGCTCTGTCAGCTCCTCGGGGCATCCGCGCCACACCGTACGGCCAAACAGCCTGTCATCCCGATCACTGCATCACCCCTCCCGCGTTCGGCGAGAGGGTCTGCCCGATGTAGAGGCTGGCCGCATCCGAGGCGAGAAAGACCACCGTGGCGGCGACTTCCTCCACCTCGCCAAACCGAGGCAGCACCTGACTACTCAGCTTGGCGGCGACCCATTCCGGCGTTGCAAGGGGATCCGTCATCGGGCTGCGCAGCGGCCCCGGCGCGATGGCGTTGACGCGCACCCCCCGCGCCCCGACCTCCTTCGCCACCGACCTGGTGAACGCCAGGATGGCCCCCTTCGCGGCGGCATAGTGGGCGCAGTTGGCCGCGCCCTTGATGCCAAGCTGCGAGGAGACATTGATCACGCTGCCACTCCCGTGCTCCAGCATCGACGGCAGGATGGCGCGAGTACAGAGGAAGACGCTGCGCAGGTTGATGGCGATCGTCTCGTCCCAGACCGCGGTTGCCATCTCGGTCAGCGGGACTTCGCTCAGCACGCCCGCATTGTTCACCCAGCAATCGACGCCGCCGCTCTCCCGCAGAACGGCCTCGACCAGATGGGCGACCTCGTCTTCCCGGCTCACGTCCGCGCGCACCGCCCCCGCTCGCCGCCCAAGAGCCTCGATCTCCGCAACGGCCACGCGCGCGGCCAACGCCGACGCGCGGTAGCTGATCCAGACGTCCGCCCCGGCGTCGGCCAGGGCCAGGGCGATGGCCCGGCCCAGGCCGCGTCCACCGCCTGTGACGACTGCCGTCTTGCCATCGAGCCGGAAGGTCGTCATGCCAGGCACTTTTCTGGTAAAGCGCGAAGAGCGCCCTCACCCCCAACCGCGGCCCACGTCGTGAGTACCCCGCCGCCGAGCCGGGAGAGGGGAGCATACCCTCCAGGCGGGGTGTCATCCGGGAACGAGTCTCGATGGCGACGTTCCCCCTCTCCCAGCGCACTGGGAGAGGGGTGGGGGTGAGGGCGTTCAATCAATCCAGGCGCCGGGATGCGGCTCAGGATGCCGATGATCTGCTTGCCGATCTGGAACGGAAGCCGGCCATCGTCCAGCATTTGCGTGGTGAGATCCGCCACCGCGCCCGCGAGTTGCTCAGGAGCGTGAACGGCGGCGAGGAGCCCCATCGCCATCGCCTCGTCAGCGTCGATCATCTTCCCGGTGAAGAGCAGGTCCCTGGCGCGGGCCGGCCCGACGAGCGGAACGAGGCGGGAGAATCCTCCCCAGCCAGCCCCGCCCGCGGGATGGAGCTTGGGCAGCCCAAACCAGGCGCGGCTCGACGCGATGCGCACATCGCAGGCCAAGGCCAGCTCGAAGCCATCGCCGAGGGCGGGACCGTCGATCACCGCGATCACCGGCGCCTCGAGCCGGGAGAGGGAATCGAAGATGGCCTGTCCGCGCATGCTGCCGCCAAAGGCAGCGATGCCGGCGTCGGCGTCCGCCTCGTGACATTCGGCGCCCACGGCGAAGATTCGCTCGCGGGCCGACTCCACCAGCACGAGGCGGCGCGATGGGGTTGCGCGGATTTCGGTAATCGCCATGGCCAGCCGGTCGAGCATGGCCGAGTCGAGCGCGTTGCGCCCCTCAGGACAATTGAGGAGAATGTGCGCGATACGACGGTCCGCGCTCCATACGACGTCGATGTCGGTCACGTGCCGTCTGCTCCACTGCCGGACGGTCCACATACAGACCACGTGGTCGAGCGGTTTCCCCGGCGCTCACTGCGACCGGAGTCTATTCGGCGTGTTCCGCGCCCGCCCCTTTGAGCATCGCCGGCCGAGCTAGGAAACCGGTTCCCTTTCTGACAGGCAGGCTACGGATTGCCGTCCGCGTTGTCAAGTGGGGTCGCGCGGCGGCACCTCATGGCCCAGATAGGTCGCACGCGCGCTTACAGCGCGGAGAGCGGCGCCGACCCGGCCAGCAGAGTCCCCATCACCAAGTCGAGCGCGGTCTGTTTGCAGCACCCGCTGAGCCGTGGCGGCGAAGGCGAGCCAGGCAAGACAGCAGGCCAGCGCCGCCAGGATGAAGAGACAGCCGAGCCAGACCGCCAGACCGAGCGCGCCACTTCCCGTGGCAAGAAACGCGCCGGCGGCGCTCGCGGTGACGACCCACGATTGGGGATTGAGCCACTGAAAGGCGTCAGCCTGCCAGAATCCGGCAATCGGACGTTCCCGCGCCGGCCCGGATGTGCCGGATGTGGCAATCTTCCACGCGAGCCAGAGGAGGAACCCAACCGCGAACCATTTGAGCGCGTCGAACAGCAGCGGCCATGCCATGACGACACTGCCGGTTCCGACGTGATTGCGGCGGCGACGGCAAAGGCGACAAACGCGATTGCCTGGTCGGTCGTCATGCGCGGTGAGCCTCCCGGCAGGCAACGGCTGAGCCACGATGTCGCCCGCCCCTAGCAAAATGGTGACACCCGGGCTTGAACGATCGTGCGGTGAGGCCCCGGCGGATTGGATCCGCCACGGCGAGGCAACCGCTGGGGTGGCGTTGCTGGAGGCCTGGTTTCAGGGAGCGGCCTATCGCCCGCACCGGCACGACACCTACGCTCCTGGCGTCACGCAAACGGGTGTCCAGGCCTTTCGTTACCGGGGCGCGTCTCGCATCAGCATGCCCGGCGAGGTTGTCATCCTGTATCCCGACGAGGCGCACGATGGCTACGCCGGCGCCGACAGTGGTTTCGGTTACCGGCTCCTCTACGTTGCTGGCCGTCGATGCCTCGCGGCGGCTCAGGCAGCCGCGGCATCTCGATGCCGTGGCCATTGAACGGGCGTGGCAGGTCCTGGACGCCGAGCGAACCCGCGTCGTCCGTTCGTGGGAATTGGAGGCGGCCAGCGGGTTGTCGCGCTTCGGGCTGGCCCGGCAGTTCCGCGCCATGCATGGCACGAGCCCGTATCGTTACTCCCTCCTTCGCCGGCTCGCCCAGGAGCGGCCGCTTGTCGACGCCGCTTTGGAGGCACGGTTCGCCGATCAGGCCCATTTCACCCGCCGCGTCAGCGCCGTCTATGGCCTTTCCCCGCGCGGTATCGGCGACTGCATGGCGAGACAGGGTAGGATGCACGCGGACATTGGGGGAGACGGGGGTGTTCGGGGTGGAAGCCAGTGGGTCGCCGGAGCATCGCTACGGCGCGGCGCTCGATCGGTGCGTGGCGCAAACGCGGCGAAATCTCGCCCGGCTGGATGGGTTTCCCTACTGGACGGAGCATGGCCGCTGGCTGACCGAGCCGACTGGCCGCTGGACGGCGGGGCACTGGCTGGGCATCATCTGGCTGGCCTTTCACCGCACGGATGACGACGCCCTCCGCGAGGAGGCCTACCGCTGGTCGCGCCGCCTCGAGTTCCGCAAGACCGATACGACCACGCATGACATGGGCTTCCTCTTCTACCCCAGCTTCGTGCGCGGCTATCGCATCACCGGCGATCCCTGGTTCCGCGACGTGGCGCTCACGGCCGCCCAATCGCTCACCACCCGCTTCAACGAACGCGGCGGCTACCTGCAAGCCTGGGACGACACGCACAAGCCGGTCAACCGGGGCCGCACCATCGTCGATACCGCGATGAACCTCCCCTTCCTCCTCTGGGCCGCTGCCGAGGCGGACGAGCCGCGCTATCGTGAGATCGCCCTGCGCGTCGCC
>CAYSXO010000186.1:0-9292 GCA_964434995.1 uncultured Sphaerobacteraceae bacterium | reverse complement strand
CAAAGCACTCCCCTCTCCCAGCGCACTGGGAGAGGGGTTGGGGGTGAGGGCCTGCTCTGGCGACCTGGCGGCATGCCGCGCCGGGAGCCACTGCTGATGGCCACGGTTGACGCCAGCGTTCCATTGCCCCCGGCCGGGCGTGACCGCTCGGTCCGCCCGCGGCCATTCGTGGTGCGCAACGGGCGCGTCCTCTTCGTCTGGGCGCTGCTCATCGCGCTGATCGCGGCCTACATCCTGGTCGTTCCGCAGTTCCGCCCTCGCGAGCAGCGCACCCTCGTCAATTCCGGCCTGACCCTCGCCGCGGCGAGCCTGGGGCAAACCCTCGTCGTCCTCACCGGCGGCATCGATCTCTCGATTGGTCCGATGGTCAGCCTGACCAACAGCGTGGCGTCCGAGGTGACCGACAAGGAATCGCCGCAGAGCAGCATGGTCCTTGCCGCCGCCGCCGCGCTGGCCGTCGGCGCGCTCGGTGGACTGGTGAACGGCGTGATGGTCGCCTATGGCCGGTTGCAGCCGATCATCGTCACCCTGGCCACCGGCTCGATCTGGACCGGCATCGCGCTCTACATTCGGCCATCGCCCGGAGGCTTCATTCCGCTGGAGTTCAGCAATCTCCTCTCCGGCACTGCCTTTGCCGAGCCAGCCCAGCTTCCGCTCGGCCTGACCTGGAGCGTGCCCATCCCCAAAGCGGCATTCGTCCTGCTCGGCCTGATCATCTTCTGGCTGGTCTTCCGGCGCACGCCCCTGGCCACGCGAATCTATGCGGTTGGCAGCAGCGAAGGCGCGGCGTATCTCTCCGGCGTCAACGTGCAGCGCGCGCAGCTCGCCGCATACACCCTGGCCGGGCTGGCCGCTGGCTGCGCCGGGCTGATCAACAGCGCGCAGACGGCAACCGGCAACGCGCTCTCCGGGACCATCTTTACCCTCAACTCGATTGCCGCGGTCGTGCTCGGCGGCGCGGCCCTGGCCGGCGGCGCGGGGTCGTTCCTGGGCACGCTGGCTGGCGCGTATGTTATTGCCATCATCCCGAGCGTCTTGCAGTTCTACGGGGTGAGCAGCTTCTACAAGGATCTCGTGCAGGGGTCGATCCTCCTCTTTGCCGTCGCCCTCGGCGCAATCGGCCTGCTGCGCGTCCGTAACCGGCTGGATCGGTTATGAGTCAGGTGCAGGAGCCCGGCACGGTGCTCGACACTCCCACGCCCACTCGCCAGCCGATCACCGGACTTGGCGGAGGGCCGTCCTGGCTGTCGCGGAACCGCACCGTGCTCATCCCCTATGCGCTGATTGCGATCCTGCTGGCAGCGGCGGCCATTCGTGCTCCAGGCTTCGTCTCTCCCTCGAACCTGACCCAGCAAGTCGTTCTCGCCTCTTATCTCGGGGTCATCGCCGGCGGCCAGACGATCGTCATCCTCACCGGCGGCATCGATCTTTCCGTTGCCTGGAACCTCAACCTCTCGGCAATTCTGCTGACCCAGCTCAGCGAGCAGATGCCGGTCTTCTGGGCCGCGGCCATCGCCCTCGGCAGCGCCGCGCTGGTCGGCCTCATCAACGGGCTTGGCATCGCCTACCTGCGCATCCCCTCGCTGGTGATGACGCTCGGCATGAACGCCGTTCTCGCGGGTGTGACGCTCGTCTACACCAATGGCTCGCCTCAGGGAGACGCCCCACAATTCACGCGCGATCTGGCGGTCGGGCGCATCGGCGGGGCCGTCTCCTGGGCGCTCGTCTTCTGGGCCATCTTCAGCGCCGCGCTCATCTTCCTGCTGCGCCGCACCATCTATGGCAAGCGGCTCTACGCCATCGGCAACAATGTCAAGGCGGCCTATCTTTCCGGCGTACCCGTGCGCCGCGTCCTGGTGGCCACCTACACCCTCTGTGGCCTCTGCGCCGGTCTCGGCGGCTTCATGCTGACGGGCTATTCGCAGCAGAGCTACCTCGGCATGGGCGATTTCTACGTCTTGCCGGCCATTGCCGCCGTCGTCATCGGGGGCACCTCGATCCTGGGCGGCTCGGGCGGCTACGCCGGCACCATCGCCGGGGCCATCACCGTCGTCTTGCTGCAGAACGTGCTTCAGATCGTCGGCATCCAGCCGGCCGGCCAGCAGATTCTCTACGGCGTGATCATCCTGCTGATGCTCTTCGTCTATGGCCGCAACGCGCGCGTGCGCGAGTAGTTCTCACCGCGTGAGTCAGCCGGAGCCGATAGTGCTCATCCAGCGTCGTGACGCTGGTGGTGTGGGAAGACGTGGCGACTCCCGCGGCCCTGGCCAGGGGTCTAGCCGGGAGGCGCAAGCGGGTTGAACAGACGGAGCGCCATCCGCACCGTGACGACTCTGGCCGCGCTCGCTCTCCTCCTGGGTGTCTACGTCCTCTTCCCCTGGCCAATGCCCGCTGCCGAACAGATCGAGGTGATCGCCCATCGCGGCGTTCATCACACCTTCCCGCTGGACGGGCTGACCAACGACACCTGCACCGCGGAGATCATCGACCCGCCCAGCCACGACTTGATCGAAAACACCCTTCCCTCGATGGAAGCCGCGTTTGCCGCTGGCGCGACCGCCATCGAGATCGACATCCACCGTACCGCCGACGATCAGCTCATCGTTTTCCACGACTGGACGCTTGATTGCCGCACCGACGGCACGGGAGTTACCAACGAACACACCGTGCCCTACCTGAAGAGCCTCGATATCGGCTATGGCTACACGGCGGATGGCGGGCGGACCTTCCCCTTGCGCGGCAAAGGCATCGGCCTGATGCCGACACTGCCGGAGGTGCTGACCGAATTCCCCGACAGGCGCTTCGTGCTGGACGACAAGGATGGCGACCCGGAGACCCGGCAGCTCGTCACCGACTATCTCCTGACGCTTTCGGCGGAGCAGCGCGCGAACATCCTCTATGCGGGGAGGCATCACGACGGCGTCCTGCTCGCCGGCCTGCCGGAAGTCCAGCCCTATGTCTTCGAGCGGTCCGAGGCGCGTGCCTGCCTGGGCGACTACCTCGTGCGCATGCTGCTGACTGGTTCTCTCTCCGAGCGGTGCCGCCAGCAGGTCATCGGCATTCCGGCCAGCATTGCGCCATCCATTCCGGGTTGGCCCAACCTGATACTGGCTCGCGCCCATCAGGCCGGGGCAAGGGTCATCGTCACCGAAATCGACACGCCGGGGCAGCTCGCCGCGGTCGCCGGCCTGCCAGTTGACGGCATCGAAACCAACCGCATCGACATCATCGGGCCGCTCCTGGTCGAACATCTCGGGCCGCGCCAGACTCCCTGAAACTCGCCTCGACCTCGCGGCATCCGGAGCGCAACGGCGCCCAATGGGCGCCAGCTCACCCTCGAGATTCCGCTACCGGAGCGGCTCGAAGGGCCACACCCGGCCATTGAGCTCGACCGAATGATGCTCGTTCTCACTGGCGGCAAGGGAAGAACGACCGACGAGTACCGCGCTTTTCCGGGCAACGCGGGATTCTTGCTGGTCCAGGGCTACCGGGATTTCGCCGCAGGCTTCGCCATTCTGAAAGCTCGGCCAGTCAGACTGGCTTCAGCCGCCTGCACTGTCGTTCCCGGCGTGCGAAAGGAGAACCCAGGCGGCAACCGTTGCCACCCCGAGCAACACGGCATCGGCAATCGCCAGCAAGCCGAGCGCCGCGTCACGTTCGCGCCACAACAGGATCGCCGTGACGATCAGGACCAGATATGCCCCACCCGCGATCAGCAGCGCGGCGACTCCGGCACTCGACGTTTCCGTGCTCGCTGGTCCCTGCGCTGCCGGACGCCGGTTCAAGCGTGACCAGGCCCGGCCAACCCAGACAATCCCCAGGAGACCGGCGCAGCCAATGATGAAGACAGCGGCCGACAGCGACCGGCGCGTTTCATGCGGAGCCAGGGCTAGCGCGGCGATCGCAATCGCCAGCAGGAACGTGCCGAACGTAAAGGCGGCAAAGTCGCGCACATCCTCGACCGCCTGCTGGCGAAAGATGCTCAGGCGGAGCGAAATGGCGACGAACTGCAGGCCAAGGAGCGTTGCGCCCGCGCCGCCCAGCAGCGTGAAGTACCCGGTCCACTCCGCGAGCGCATCGGCAAACGATTGGTCCACGGCCGTCTCCAGAATGCGAACCTTCCAGCTAGCTCAAGAGAATACCGGCCTGAGAGCCGGCGCATCAGCCACCGTGCGTCCACATCACGGTCATCACGGTGCATATGCCTGAATACCCAACTGGTTTGCCGGTCATATGGAGCACACGGCGCGGTTTTTCGGCTCGGCCAGGGCCCCGCGCGACGCTCGGGGCAGCGTTATGTCTCTTGCCGCCAGTCCCCACTACGACCCATCGGGCGCCGTCGCCTGGGAGGGCCCGGACGAGCCCCGCGTTGATGCTGAACGGCAGACCGTACAGCACCTGCCGTGGCACGATGCGGCGAATGAAGCCGCCGCGCTGATGGACGGCATTACGCGCACCGCGCCAAGAGCCTGAGTGGCCTCGCGCCGGCCGGGCCGCCCGCGTGGCTCGGTGGACGAACCGCTCCCCACGTCCCGGCTATCATGTGCGCCACCGAGGCTCATGACTGCCACACTGGAGTGAGGGACCAGATGACCGTTTACGACGTGACCGCGCGTAACAAGATTCTCCGGCTCGCCAAACGAGCGGTCTATGACGAGGCAGAGGTGCATGCCATCGTCGATGCCGCGATGATCTGTCACGTCGCCTACGAGATCGAAGGCCAGCCGTACGCCATGCCGACGCTTGTTGCCCGCGATGGCGCCACCTTGCTCCTGCATGGCCACGCCAGGGCGCGGACCCTCCTCCACGCCGGCGCCGGCAATCCGGTCTGCATCACCGTGACACACACCGATGGCATCGTGCTGGCGCGCTCTGTTTTCAATCACTCGATCAATTACCGCTCGGCCATGATCTACGGCACGGGGCGGCTGATCACCGACCCGGAAGAAAAGCTGGCGGCGATGATTCGCTTTACAGAAAAATTGATCCCCGGCCGCTGGGATGATGTGCGGCCGATGAACGATCAGGAGTTCACCGCAACCGCCGTGGTCGCGGTCCCGATCGACAGCGCCTCGGCCAAGGTTCGCACCGGGATGCCTGCCGACGAGCCGGAGGACATCGGGCTCCCCTACTGGGGCGGCGTCATTCCCATGCGCCAGGTGTTCGACGCGCCGGTTCCGGACGATCACGTCCCGGCCGACATGCCCGTACCGGCCTATCTGCTGGACCATGTCGCGCGGAACGGCGGTTGAATCGAACACTGTCGGTCGCCAACGCCCGCCTAGGTTTTCCCGCGCCGCCACGGAGCGGGGATCCCGCTCTGGGTTTGGAAGTAGATTGCTGCCCGGATGGCCAGTCCGAGCAGCAGGAGCAGGATAAGCCAGGAAAGCGCCAGATCGACCGCGGTGACCGTCCCAATGGACTGTGGCATGAGAACCGAACGGACGCCCCAGACGCCGAGGATGATCCCGCCAATGCCGAGGATCAACTCGTCCAGGCCCCGCATGGCCAGTGCCAGCAGAGCCGAGACCCCAATCAACAGGACGAGCGATACTGCCAGAACCTTCAAATAGGCAGGCCGCTTGAACGTGAGCGCCTGCACCGACATGAAGAGGTACGGGTCGGTGGAGGCGCGCACCGATTCCGGATCGATCGTTGCCGGGGGATCCATGAGCATGTCCGGGATACGATTCTGGATCGTGACAACCGCGCTCTCCCTCAGGGTTCTGGAATCGATTTCGATGCGTCGTCCATCCGGCTCAACGGCAACCCCGCTGACGCCAAGCCACAGCCGATAGGTGTCGAACGGATAGAGGCTGGGCTGACCACGTACCGGCAGCTGCACTGACTCGCTGAAGACGTGATCCTCGGGGAGGAGCGAAAGCGTGACCGATGGAGGCAGCCCACGGCGTTGCGCGGCATCATCGTCGAGCGCGATAAAGATGATCTCCAGCTCGGGGCAGGCATCACCACAGTGCCGGTTTCCGGAGATCGCGAGCGTCGCCTCGCCGGTTATATCGTCCAGTTTGACGATGCCAACGTTGAAATACGTTCGCTCCGCCTCCGCCTCCGCGACATTATCCGGCGTGATCTGGACGCCAGTGACGAGGTCGTACAGGGAATCTTGCGAGCGGCCGAGCACCTCCCCCATGCTTTGGATCGCGAGGGGAAACGACGCAAGCACCATCACCACCATCAGCACCGTTGCAACGAGCGCGATCCGAAACCAGCGTCGATGAGGCGATGTCGCCATATCCATCTGTGCCGAACCGTCCTCGCTCATGGAGCGCCTCCCTGGTCGCGCGCCGACAGCGCGACAAGCCGCATCATGTCATTCCGGAATCCGAAGCATGGGGATCCGTGCATGAACGCCGGAGAGCACGATGTTCGCGGCAATCGCAATTCCGGAGTTTCAGCGCCGCTCCATACCGCGCCGCACTACCCGCGCGGCACGGGCCCCGTCGTTTTCGCCTGGCGAGCAAGCGAAACCGGCCCGGACATGGATTGCGGGCGTGGCAAGTCCGCGCTGACCACGCCCGCGGTGTTGACGCCTTGCCGCTATTGAATCGCCATCGCGATCCGCCAGCGTTCGTCATCGCTGACGTAGTGGTCAGCATCGGTCTTGTTGAGATCGATCTCAACGCCCTTGATCGAGCCATTGAAAGGATTGCCCTCGATCTCGAGGTCTGGCCCAATCGGGGCGCCAAACTTGTTCCCGACCAGCGCCGTCGAGTCGGCGGAGAAGACGGTGGCATGGGTCTGTTCAACGCGGCCTTCGGCAACCTTGTCGCCATCGACATAGAGCGTGACCGTGCCCCCCTTGCCGAGGCCACCACCATCGTACGCGAACTCCATCCGCACCTGATGGTCGCCACCCGGCAGTGGCTCCTCAGCCTCAACCTCATAGAGATCGAGTCCCAGGAAGTTGTAGATGTATTTCAGCTTGCCTTCGTGAGCGTACATGGCCCAGCCGCCGAAGTTGGCGCCCTGGGCGATGATGACGCCTTTGGCGTCCTTCTCGGGAAGCGTCACGTTCGCGGAGACGGCGTACGATTTGTTCTTGATGTCGACGACGTTATTCTCGCCCATCGCCATGCCGGGGAAGAGAACCTGGGTGTCCCCCTTGATCAGGGTCGGGCGTCCGGCCGTGGCCGGAATCATCCGCTCGGCACGGCGGTCATCGAGCGGCAGCACATTGTAACGAGTGGCCTCGATCAGCCATTGCCGTTGCAGCTCGGCCAGCTTGTCCGGCCGCTCGGCGGCCAGATCGTGCGCTTGCGTCCAGTCCGCGGTGGTGTCGTAGAGTTCCCAGACATCTTCGTCGAAAGGGGTCGATTTCGCGGACAACTCCCAGGGGATCGAGTGCCGCGTCACCGCTGTCCAGCCATCGTAGTAGAGGCCGCGGTTGCCGAACATTTCAAAGTACTGAATGGTGTGACGGTCCTTGGCGTCTCCGTCGTTGAAGCAATAGAGCATGCTCGTGCCTTCCATCGGCGACTGCTGCACGCCCTCGACGAACTCCGGCTCGGGGATGCCGGCGGCCTCCAGAATGGTCGGCGCGACGTCGATCACATGATGGAACTGGGGGCGAACCTCGCCCTTCGCGGCAATGCCCGCTGGCCAATGGACGATCGTCCCATTGCGGGTGCCTCCCCAGTGCGAGGCGACCTGCTTGGTCCATTGGTACGGCGTGTCCATGGCGTGCGCCCAGCCGACCGCATAGTGCCCGTAGGAATCTCGGCCTCCCCACTGCTCGAGATGGTCCATCAGAAACTGAGGAGTTTCCAGCTCGGGCACGCCGTTGAAGTTGATCATCTCATTGAAGGTGCCGTTGATGGTCCCTTCCGCGGAGGCGCCGTTGTCGCCAATGATGTAGTAAATCAGCGTGTTGTCGAGGATCTCTGCTTGCTCGAGGAGGTCGACCAGCCGGCCGACACAGTGGTCCGTGTGCTCCAGGAAGCCAGCGTAGGTCTCCATCTGACGGCGCAGGACCGGCTTCAGATCCTCCGGCATGGCGTCCCAGGCCGGAATCTGCTCCGGGCGCGGGGTCAGCTCGGCGTCGGCGGGGATGACGCCCAGCGCTTTCTGGCGGGCGAAGGTGCGCTCGCGCAGGTTGTCCCAGCCGTCATTAAACTGCCCCTTGTACTTTTCGATCCACTCCGCGGGAACCTGATGGGGCGCGTGCGTTGCGCCAGGAGCCCAATAGATGAAGAAGGGCTTATCCGGGTAAATCGCCTTCTGCGCCTTGATCCAGTCCATCGCCTTCTGGGCCATGTCCTCGGTGAAGTGATAGGAAGGATCGCTTGGGACTTCGACCCGCGTGAGATTGTCAAAGACTTCCGGGAACCACTGGTTCGTCTCGCCGCCGATGAACCCGTAGAACTTCTCGAACCCCTGCATGGTCGGCCATTGATCGAACGGCCCCATCGGGCTCGTCTCCCAGACTGGCACCTCGTGGCACTTGCCGAATTGGGCCGTGGAGTAGCCGTTGTCACGCAGCGTCTTGGCCACCGCCGCCTTGGTGTTCGGGATGATCGAGGTGTAACCAGGCGCTGCCGCCGCCAGCTCGGTAATGGCGCCCATCCCGACCGAGTGATGATTGCGGCCGGTCAACAATGCCGCCCGCGTGGGAGAGCAGAGCGCCGTCGTGTGAAACCGGTTGTACTTCAGCCCATTTGCCGCCAGACGCTCGGCCGTCGGCGTGCTGATCGGCCCGCCGAACGCGCTCGAAGCGCCGAAGCCGACGTCGTCAATGAGCACCACCAGCACGTTGGGCGCGCCCCGTGGAGGGCGAATCTCCTGAATTGGCGGGAAGACCGCCGCCGGGTCATTGGCATCGTAGAGAATCGGCCCGGCGTACGGCTGGTCGGGGATCGGCAAGACGTCGCGCGGCAATGCATCGGCGTTTGTATCGCTCATGGCAATAATGTCTCCATCACCCGTGGCGTGGACGTACCACACCGACACCTCGTGGTTGGCCTCAACAGGTCCACGCGCGAGTGTTCCCCAATGTTCCTGGACCGTCAAGCCCAGTCGAAGAGACTCTGGGCACCCAGGCGTACCGCACCCGTGCACTCGGCCCGCCTCCCGCTGTCGTGTGCGGCCGTGCCGGGATTCCGCCAATGGCACGTTGCAGACCGAGCCGCTATCCTCGCCTGATGGTCATCTATCGCGAAGCTCGCCGTGCACTCGGCCGGCTGATCCTCGCGCTCCTCGTCACACTGGCGATGTTCGTCTCTCAGCACGCGGCCAGTGACGCTCAGGCGACTGACTGCCTGGCCTACGATAGCCA
>CAYSXO010000185.1:0-9333 GCA_964434995.1 uncultured Sphaerobacteraceae bacterium | reverse complement strand
CTCTGCCGCTCGACAGCCCCTTCCGCACGCTGTCGAACGTGATTCTCTCGCCGCATGCGGCCGGCCATACCACGGATACCTACAAGCGCCAGGGGCAGGCAATGGTCGAGGACGTGGGGCGGTATCTCCGGGGCGAGCCGCTCGTTTTCGAGGTCTCTCTCCAGATGCTAGCTACCATGGCATAACGACATTGGAGCAGAAAGACGCTCGTTCGAGTCCAGGAGCGGCACGACAACTCGAGGGCCGTGTGTTTCTGAGCACCCACAAGCAGTGCACCCACCTATTCGAGCAATGGCGGGAATGAAGCGACGCGGTACGCGGTGCTGACGCACAAGCCGTAGCGGCGCGCGGCGAGGCCCTCGATTCCCTCGCCGACCGTCGCCATCTGCACCCAGAGGGGCCGTTCGGCGATGATGATCTGATCTTCCTGATTGCGTTCCTCGGCCAGCATCGTTTTCGACCAGGTGAGGCCGAGCCGCCGGAGGGCGTCGGCCGTGGGCCCGGCGCCTGGCCACACCGTTCCGTCCGACAGCACCACGCGGCCGCCCGTTCCCGCGTTCAAGGCATCCATCACCTCGTGCTGCGGCAGATTGGGCCACCGCTCAACGCCTTCTTCGAGCGGGCGGCTGGCGGGCACAAACGCGGTGAGGGCGCCGTCGGTGCTGAGCCGGTCGAGACCCAACTCCTTCGGCGTGGCGTTGTTCGCGCCGTGATGGCCGACCTTGTACAGAGCCGTGCGCCGCAGCAGGTCGGCCATCTCTGGCTCCTTCTGGGTTGGCCGCGCGCCGTCGCGCGGCCTCCAGGCAGGGATGTCGTCCCACGACATCCAGTTGCCGGCCTGGGCATCGCTGGCGAAAAGCAGCACGTTCGCCGCCGTCCCGGTCTCGCGCTGCGGCAATTCGATGGCCAGCACGAGGCTGGTGTTGTTGATCAGGTTGTCGACCTGCAGGGCAAACGACTCGGCGCCCGCCAGCCAGTCGTAGTCGATCCGTCTCCAGTGACTGACATCGTCAAAGTAGGCGGCGAGCGCCCGGTACTCCCTCGGGTGCGCCGCGGCAATTGCCTCGGCGATGGACAATGGCACGCGCTGGCGCCGGTCGAAAGGGAAGGTCCGCTCGTAGACATCCCGATCGGCCTGGTCGATTTCGCTCCACGGGTTGTCGATGCCAAGCAGCGGCGCCACCACCGCGTTGAGCGCGGACGGCTCATCGACGTAGCGCCGGATTGCGGCGGCAGGATCGGGGGAAGCACGGCGCGCTTCTTTCCCTGGTCCCGAACGCGCGCTGCCGCCATGGCCGACCTTGCCGGCTGCCGGCCCCGGCTGCCGTCTCTTCGGGCTGATCGGCAACAGGCGGTCCCAATCCCTCGGGGGACCGAGCACGTAGGCGTGCGCGGTGGAACCGGGCACCCGGCGGACTTCGCCAGGCTCACAAGCGATCCAGTCGCGGGGTTCCACCAGCGCCCCGGCGATCCGGCCAATCGCGGTGGCCGCGGGAACCTCGCCGTCACCTTCCATCTCCAGAGATTGGGCAGGCGTCACGACGGCGGCGATCCTGGCGGCAATGCGCAGGCGGTCTTCCAGTTCAGGGCTGGCGGCCTTCTCGGCAATCCGCGACAGCGCCTGCCGTTGTCTGGCGGCTATCCGCCGCAGCGCGTCAGTGACCTCATTGGTTGTGTCGCCCTCTGTCCACGCGGTCCAGAGAGCGTCGACCTGAATGTGCTCCCATTCGTCCCGGGCCAGGCTGAACCCGGCCGTATGGTTGGGGTTTCCATTGGTGAGCACCAGGAGATCGAGATGCCCCGGCGGCTCGCCACCGCGATCGGGTAGGGAGGAGTCCTTCGTGGTCAACCAGATATCGCGCACGACCGCCCGCATGCGGCGCTCGGCATTGGGTGTTCCCGCCATGATTCCGCAGTCGATCAGAACGAAGACCGGGCGGCCATTGCTGACTTTCGGCACATCGCCGGTCGTGCGGGTGCGCGGAAAGGCGAGCAGGAAGCAATCGCCCATGCCCTGACCATACATGCGAACCAGGACCTCGTCCTCGTCCGGCGCCATCGGTGGCACGGCACACGCGGCGTCGCGCTCATCCCCGGATGACATCGCCTGGCTGTTGCCCCGATCCATGGCCGCGAATCTCCGTGACGTGCTAGATGCTGCGGTGCAGGAGCGCGAACGGCTCCTTCCGATCGCTTCGGGTCTGCTCGTCGCTGGAGGCATACGCCGTGGCCAGCCTCAGCGACAGATTTGCGGTCGATTCCGCCCGCACCGACAGTTGCATCGCCAGTTGGGCCCGCTGTCGCCCGCGCAGGGTGAGATCGCCCTTGCTGGCCGGGTAGTCGAAGAGCGACTTGTAGATGATGTAGTTGACCTTCCAGGTCTGAAGGTCGATGACCAGAGTCGCGCCCCCGCGGATCGGTGGCTCAATCGCCCTGTCTTTCTCCTCAGGATCCCAACGCTGCACGATTTCGACAATCATCGCCGTGCGGAACTCGCCATCTGGCCCAATGCTTCGCGTCGGCCGCATATTGTCCACGCTGAACCGGGTCGCCCCGCCCAAATCGAGCCCTGGGATAAAGTCCCTGTCGGCCGCTGTCTCCAGCCGCTTGTCTGGATCGAGCTTCGTGTACTCCTCCAACCGGTGGTAGAGTCCGGCCTGTGCCTCCATCACCTGGGCGAAAACCGACTCGCGCCGGTTGCCGCCGGGCCGCCACGCCTCGAGCGTCTCCTGCAGATGATCCATGAAGCCATTCCGCTCCCGGCGCACCATGTCCAGCCATCGCTGCAAGGGCGATTCCGGGCCGGGATGTCTCCAGCGCAGGCTCTCCTCGGAGAGGGTCGTTACGTCGCGGGGATAGATGCCCCAGGAGCGGAAGGCTTCGATGAACGCAATCCGATTCGTGTGCCCGGCCGTCGAGAATCGTTCGAAATCGGCGGTAATCAGCGCGCGCAGGAACTCGCCGAACGTGATATCGACGGGTGGCAGATAGTCCATGGCGCGGATACAGATGGCGAGCACGACTTCCGCCGTCTGGGCTGCTTCTTCGGCCAGCCGGTTCGCCAGATCGGGGTGGATCTGGCCAGCGGGCAACACGCCACTGCCGCCGGTGGCGATGCGATAGAGATCGCGCACGCGCGCGTCGTAGAGTGCCAGAAAGGCATCGAAAACGGCAGAAACGAGGATGCTGCCGCGCTCGTGCGGCTCGCGCGTGCTCTTCAGGAGCCGCGGGTCGGGTATCTTGCGCTCCCACTTGCCCTCGTCGTTCAGGTCGCCGAGATAGTTGCGCAGCCCATGGTCGCGGCCGGTGGCCTTGCCGAACTGCTGGGCCATCTGGCCGAGGAGATTATCAATCTCCAGATCGCCCCGCGTGGCCGCGATCTGATGACGAAGCACCTCCGGATAGGTGAAGTGCTGAAAGAGGGCCATGATGTCGGCGAACGCTTCATGGAAGGCCAGCACATCCTCGTTGCTCTCCTCCCGGAAGTACGAGTGCATGCCATCAACAATCGCGTGGGTCGTCTCGTGGACGATGATGTCGTGCGAGAGGCAGGTAAAGACCATTCCGCTGTTCTCGCCCTCATGCGGAAAGTAGCCAAAGAGCAGCGCGCGCTTGGTTGGGCTGTAGTAGGCATTGGCTTCCCGCAGCGCGTGCGGGTAGATGCGCAGCCGCTGCACGTAGCGGCTCGTCCATTCCGCGTCGAGCGAGCCACGCCGCCCCGTCCGCCCTCCAGTCTTCCCATGCTGCCCCGCGGACGACTCGGCGGGCGGCGGGAAAAAGCCACGCTCATCGGCGTCGAGCCATGGCCGCAACGGCGACCAGAAGATGGGCCGGCCCAGCGCCCGCTCGAAGCGCTGAATCGTGTTCATGGCGACCGCGTAGACCATCTGCTGGTGGAACTGGGGATTGCCCTCCGAGGGGGGCAGGCCATCCTGGGCGATGATGGCGGGCTGCTCCAGATCGACCGGCAAATAGGCGCTGTCGCTGGCGTAATCGATGTCGACGACTTCCAGGTAGTCGCCAACCGGCCCGGGCGCGAGCGGCTCCCAACGAGTGGGAATGGTCACTTGA
This sequence comes from uncultured Sphaerobacteraceae bacterium, assembly GCA_964434995.1. GTDB lineage: Bacteria > Chloroflexota > Chloroflexia > Thermomicrobiales > UBA6265 > JACCXM01. The sequence continues at coordinate 5,262 of CAYSXO010000185.1, read as the reverse complement.
TGTATGGGCGCGGTATCGAGCGTCGTCGCCAGGCTCGGATCGAAGGAGTAGGCGCGCAGCAGGCGCGATGGCGGGTCCGCCAGCGTGATGGCCTGCGCCGGGTCGAGCCTGGCCGGGTCATTGGCCTCTCCCCAACGGTCGACCGCCAATCGATCCAACTCGCGCTGCTGCAACGCGGTCAGCCGCTCGCACAGGGCGCGGGTCTGGCCTCGTCGCGGGGCCTTCTCCCCGCATTTCGCCTGCTTACGCAGACGAAGCAGCAGCGGCAGCCGCGCGCTTCCGGGCCGCCAGCGCAGGAGCCACTTTTGCAACGATAAATCGGCGGCGACGCGGGAGATGAGCTCCGCGGCCACGTCCGGCGTGGCCGGCGCGCCCTCGTCATCCAGAGACAGAAACGCGCTCGCCAACTCATCCGGCAGGCCAGTCACGGCATAGGCAGTCTGAATGCCATAGACCCCGCGCTCGATGCAGGCAAGCCGTTCCTCAAGGCGGCAAACAAAGCGCCCTTTCAGGGTGCTGTCCTCGATGTAGTCCGGCAGAGGCGGTGGTGCGGCCTCGAACCAGCCGCCGCCCAAGACGGCTGGCCGAATCTCCCAGCCCGGCAGCTTTCTGGCGACCGCGGCCCGCACCACCGCCAGCGACGGCGCTTCTACGCCGGCGGACTGGAAATGGAAGCGGATGCCCCACGGCAGGTTCCGGCGCGGCACGGATGTGGACCGGTCCTGACAGGTGGCCTCGATTTCTGCCGCGCTCTTGCAGCCGTCGTCCGTCGTCATCTCGCGGCTCCGCGCCCAGCTCCGGCGCTAGATACGCACCTGGTCCAGGCTCTCCAGCGGCTCCCGCAGCGGTTGGCCGGTAGTCTCCTCGTGCCGCGAAAAGCCGTCGTAGTCGAGCAGCGGGCGGAAGTCGATGTGCGCCTCGTCCATGACCTGCCTGACGCTGATCTGGAAAGTCTTGTAGCCCGCGTACACAAACTCCAACTCGCTCAGCTCACGCTCCTGGCTGACGGTATACGCCGTGGCCGACGGACGGCCATCGTCGGTGACGATGGCCACCACCTTCCAGAAGGCAAGCGGGATCAGAGCGCCGCTGGCATGCGCCAGATCCCGGCTGCTGAAGAACGGGCCGGTGAAGACGCTGACCCGCATGCCATCCGCGCGGGCGTGATCGAGGACGTAGTCCTCGAGCCCCACCCAGGTCCGCTGGTTGACGCCGGCCAACTGCGGACAACTGTTCGTGAAGTGAAACGTGTCGATGTTCGCCTGTTTGGACTGGTCGGGATCGCCCCAGACGGGATCTTCGCGCCGCACCATGTGGCCGCGATCGAAGGAATTCTCGTAGTACAGCTCGTCGCCCCACTGATCGCCGGGATCGAGGCGGCCATCGTAGCGCCAGGTCGTGATGCGCGGCTGACGGCGCAACGCCAGGCCGTCGATGTTGGCAGCGGTGGCCAGTGGCATCCGGCGCGACTTCGACATGATCACGGAGAAGTTGCGGTACTTCAGCTCGACGCTCCGTCCGCCCCGCCGCAACGCGCGCATGTCGCGCGCTGCTGGGCCAAAGGCGCGGGGCATGGCGATCTGCCAGCCGTTCAGGAAATCCTCGTCGTAGCCGTTGCGGCCGGCGAAGGCGCCCGCGCTGGTCGTGGGCGCTTCGCCGGGCCGCTCGAGCATCCCCGAGGGCTCGCCACCAAGCCGCTCCATCCCCTCCAGGGTCGCTTTCCGGCTGAGATCAGCGGCGGGCATCGTTTCCTCCAGCAAGCGCCACGTTCCCCGAAATGCGTCCCGGGGCTACGCGAGCGAGTCAATCAGCGTCACGCCCCGCTCGGTGAAGCGCTCGCGCAGGGTCTTGTCTGAACCATCGCCGGGCACGTCGAGGGTCCTGCCCAGAATGTGGCCCCAGTTCTCCGAGTGCTCATCGTCCACGCCGCGCCCGCCGCCATAGTGGAGACCGGCCGCCACCGTCGAACGGGTCGTCACCAGGACGACCGACCCGGAGTTGCCGCCGAGCGTCGTGCAATCGTGCCGCACGGTCCACGGCTCGAGGCCGCCATTGGCTTCGAGGACCGCGCCCGGGGCAAGCCGCTTGAAGCCGAACGTGGAACGGAAGAGTTCTTCGAGCAGGGTGGGCTGATAGGCCCCTGGGAGCGGCTCGCCCGGATAGCCGACGATGAAGGTCTGGACGCCAGGGGAGGACCAGTCCTCGGCCAGTTCGACGGCAAGCGGCTCCGGCGCGGCGTCACCAGAGACTGGCTCGATCTCGATCAGGGCCAAATCGAGCTTGCGGTGATCGATGCTGTAGGGATCGATCTCCTGAGAGCCGGCGAAGACCACTCGCTTCAGGGCACGTGGATTGACCGACTCGCGGCCGCGATGCTCGCGGCCAAAGTTGATCGTGACGCCCGGCCGCACCTCCCACGCGCCATCGGGCCGGCGGGTGGCCACGGCCTGCAAGACGTGCCGGTTCGTGACGATCAGGTTGTCGCCCACCAGGAACCCCGTCCCCTGAAAGCCCTGGACCGAGCCGGGGTCGTCGATGCGGCCGACGCAGGCGATGGCCCGCTGCAAACGGTCGCGCTGATCATCGAGCGTCGCCTGCCATGAGCCAACTGGACTGGTTGTGCTGTCCACTGCCCCATTGCGGATCATGAAGGATGGCCGCGACCCATCGGTCTTGACAATGACTTCCAGATCGCGGACGAGGCTCGGGTTTTCGCGCAGCCGCTCCTCATCGCCGTCGCGGAGGACTCGGAGGGCCGTATCGCCGCTGGCCACGATGCGATCGACGATGCCGTGCAGCTCTGGCCGGTCGCCCAGCTCGTCCGTGACGATGCGATGGAGCGTCGCGCCCGTCTCCACCAGCCGCTCCTGAATGGCGGGGTCACTGAGATCGGGCGGGCCCTCGCCTGCCGCCTCAAGGTTGCCGCCGCGCGACTTCAGCAGCCGGTTGTAGTAGTCGATCCGTGGTCGATTGGCGCTGGCGGCGCCAGGGCCATTGGCGATCTCGAACATTCCGCACCTCGCTTTCTCACTCCATGTGGAAATCGCGGCCCGTCGGCAATGGCGCCGGGCCGGGTGCGGCAGATCTCTCCGCATCGGCCACGCCATCGAGCCGCGCGGCCTCTGCATCGGCCATGCCGCGCAGCGCCGTGGCGAGGGCGATGGAGCTGAGATACACGGCGGCGTCATGAGCGGCGGTCGGGGCGGTCAGCCCTGGTGGACGCCCCTCGATTTCGAGATCCTCAACGGCCCGGCCGTCACGTGCAGGAAAGTGCGGGCGTAATACCACGCGCCCAGTAACGAAATCGTCCGGGTCGAACACATTTGCCCATCGGGCAGGCATGGGTGGAAAGCTCCATGCGCCAAGGCGGCGCAGGACCGTCGGCAAGCCAAGCGGGGACCCGAGCGTTATAAAGCCACGAACGGGCAGGTCGGGCCGCGCATGGAGCGCGTCGTAGGCCACCACGCTGCCGAGGCTGTGCCCGAGCAAAACGACATCGTCGTTGGCGGCGACGACAGCATCGGCGACCCGGTCAATCGCCTGGCTCCGCAAGGCAACGTCACCGAAGTAGCGCTCGACATCCTCGAGAAAAACCCGCACCACCAGATTCCCCAGATGGAGATGCTGGTCGAGAAATGTGGCAAACCTGTTGAGCGTTCCCCATCCAGCGCCTTCCGTCTGAGTTTCGAGCGCGCCGGTGACCCCCGCGGCTGCCAGCATGTCGGCGGCAACCCGCCGCTGCAATACGGTTGGCTCGGGCGCCAACGGCGCGGGCAGCTCCAGCGCGGTCGCATCCGGGCGCCAGTGGTCACCGTAGTAGGCAAGGCGCACGGGGATGCTTGCATAGTAGGGTGCCGCAACGCGCTCCAGACCCCAGCGCAGCCCCTCTTCCAGCTCGCGCTGAACGGCAACCGGAATGCTGAACTCCTGCGAACGGCCGTGGACGAGGACAAGATGAACCATGCCGTTGCTCCAGCCGCGTGGGGCGTCGCGTCGAGGCGAGGCGCCACCAGTGCGTTTTGACGTTCAGGTCCGTCCCTGGTTGAGACCCACGCCGAAGAGGTATCCCGCGAGCGCGCCCAGAATGACGCCGACCACATCGGCATCGATCGCGCGCGTGGTGGCCAGCACGACCAGCGCCGCAATCAGCACCACCGCGCCGACGAGCGAGCCATACCCCTGCCCAATGAAGGGCAGGTTCGGCAGCGCCTCGCCGGCTGGCGGGGGATCGACCACCGTCACCTGGGTCCGCACCGACAGGACCGGCGTGCCGGGGTGCGAAGCGACCAGCGTGAACCCGCCCTGCCGGGCCGCTTCGACGGTGACCGAGGCGCCGCCGCCGGTCAGGGTGGCCCCGGCATCGTCGAGACCCGCGGGCGGCTCGACGCGCCACTCGGCGTCAGGATCGTTGGCATCATTGAGCAGCGCCGTAAAGACGGCCTGTTGTCCCGTCGTCATGACCCCTGGCCCGGTCAAGGCGAAGGTGGCAGGCCCAGCATTCTCTTCGACCCCCTCGAGTCGCCCAAACGCGGGCGACGTCGTCGCCACGAGGACCGGGTTGAAGAAGACGCCCTTCCGCGCGAACTCGCGCACCGTCCGGTAGTAGTCGTCGCGGCTCTCGCGCAGATAGTCGAATAGCCGCCAGAGGACGTAGGCCAGGAGGCCAAGCAGGGCCAGGACGATCAGGAACGCCATGGTCGCGTTGAGCTCGACCGCGGTCGGGTCGTTCGTGACCGGCGGCGGCACTCCCCCCTCTTGCTGGCCGGCAGGCGGACTGGCGATCGGACCGATCGGTGGCGTCACGGCCTGCGCGACGGCCGTCGCGGCGCCGGCAACCCCCATCAGGGCAGGGAGCAGCACGAGGAGGACGCGCGCGCGTGGCGTCAGGCCCATGCCTGGCCAGGCGGGCGCAATGCCATCCGATGCATCGATGTCGTACGCGATTGCTCCGCTGCCGGTGATCACGATCCAGCGCCCCTCTCGATGGGCGGAACGCCCGCCGCTACGACCATGCATACCCCGCGCCGCTGAGCGCGCTCTGAGAAGACGATACGAGGCGCTCTGAGGTCTCGCTGAGATTCGCCTGATGTCCAGTTAGCAGGACCTCCCTCCGTCAGAGCGGCCTGAGAGAGGGTCGGGGTGAGGTCTTTCCTGATCCCCTGCCGCGACACTGCCCGGCGCGGCCCCGCCCTGGCAGATCGAGCCGGAAACCCTGATTTGACGAGGGATGCGTCGGGGCCCGACCCCGCGCCGGCTTCACTA
>CAYSXO010000184.1:0-9340 GCA_964434995.1 uncultured Sphaerobacteraceae bacterium | reverse complement strand
TTCAGTTCACCTTCCAGGAACCTGGCGTATTCGACTTCGTTTGCCAGCTTCATCCTCGAATGCGAGGCGCCATCGAGGTTGGAGGTCCCCGTCAAGCCAGCCAGCCGCTGGACGCTGAGGGCGCGCCGGACGCACAGGGAGCAGCCCCTGGCGCAACTCCCACGGCCGCCGGGCCGAACATCCTGCCCGGGCCCTGGATGATGGAGCTTCTTTCTGGCGGGACGGGTGAATCTGCCGAATACCTCGCGCTCATGACCTTCCACCAGGACGGCACACTTGCAGCGGACTTCGTTGGCCGGGAAGAGACGGCCGGCTCTTCCGGACGATTGGGCCCCGGCCATGGAGAATGGGAGCAACAGGGCAACCGGATCAGTGTTGCCGTTGCCGTGCTGGTGCTTGACGAGGATGGCAGCTTTGGCGGGCTCCTCTTCGTCGAGGGTGATCTGGCGTTTGAGACGGATGGAAGCACGTTGACCGGCGACGTCACGTTGTCAGGCCCGACGCTTGCTGGCGAACCGACTTCGAGGGGAGGGTCGCTCCGTGGACTGCTGATCCCGATCGGCACTGGAAGCGACAAGTAGACGCCCGTCCCCGGTCGGGACGCCAAAAATCCGAGCGGTCTCACGCAATTCGCGGTAGCATCAAGCAGCGGTGATTACCTGTCATTCATGGACGAGACATTCGGCCGGTTAGCAATCACCTTCAGTTCCTGAAAAAGTTTGGAAGTGCGATGGCGGAACATTCAAGCCAATCTGTCATTCTCGGCGGCGCTCGAACGCCATTTGGCCGGCTCGGCGGCGCATTGGCCTCACAGAGCGCGGTCGATCTCGGCGTGGTCGCGGCAAAGGCGGCGCTGGATCGCTCTGGCATCGCGCCATCGGATGTGCAGAACACGATCGTTGGGCAGGTTCTTCAGGGCGGCGCTGGACAGAACCCCGCCAGGCAGGTTGCCCTGCGGGCGGGTGTGGGCGTTGAGTCTCCCGCCGAAACCATCAACCGCGTCTGTGGTTCGGGTATGCGGGCGCTGACCCTGGCAGATTCGCTGATTCGGGTCGGGGACTACGACGTCGTCCTTACTGGCGGCATGGAGAGCATGTCGAACAGCCCATTTCTCATGCGAAAGGCGCGGTTCGGCTACCGGATGGGCGACGGCGTCCTCGAGGACATGATGGTTGGCGATGGCTTGATGTGCGCCATCGACTGCGTCCATATGGGGATCCACGGCGGCAACGTCGCGGCAGAAGAGGAACTGTCCAGGGAAGAGCAAGACGCGTGGGCCCTTCGCTCTCACGAGCGCGCCATCGCCGCGCAGGATGCAGGAACCCTCTCGCGAGAGATCGTTCCAGTTGAAGTCATTGAGAAGCGCACGACGGTTTTGGTCGAGCGTGACGAGGCGCCGCGGCAAGACACGAGTCTTGAGGCCCTTGCGCATCTGAAACCCGCCTTTGCTCCTGGAAGCTCGGTCACCGCGGGCAACGCGCCGGGCGTCAACGACGGGGCAGCGGCACTCGTGGTCACCAGCGCCGATTGGGCGTCAGCACAGGGACTCACGCCGAAAGCACGAGTGATTGCTCACGGCGAAGCTGCCTGGAACGCGCCTTATCTGGCATATACGCCCGCGATGGCAGCCGAGCGCGCGCTCAGCAAGGCGGGTTTGAAAGTGACAGACGTCGACCTCTGGGAAATCAACGAGGCATTTGCCAGCGTCCCAATCATCTCCGGACGCCGCCTTGATCTCGATATGGAGCGCGTCAACGTCAATGGTGGCGCCATTGCGCTCGGTCATCCCATTGGGGCGAGCGGCGCTCGCATCGTTCTCACCTTGATCGAAGAGTTGCGTCGCCGGGGCGGCGGCATCGGTGTCGCCGCCATTTGTTCTGGTGGCGGCGGTGGGGATGCCGTTGTCCTTGAGGTCTCGGGCTCAGTATGAGCCAGGCGCTCATCCTGCCGTTCCAGGGCGTCTTTCCTCGCATCGCGGCCGGCGTCTACCTTGCGCCGGGGTCAGTCGTCATCGGCGATGTCGAGATTGGCGAAGAATCGAGCATCTGGTTCAACGCCGTCATTCGCGGCGACGTGGCTCCAATTCGCATTGGCCAGCGCTCGAATGTGCAGGACAATGCCGTTCTCCATCTCGATGCGGGAACACCGTGCATTGTTGGCAATGAGGTCACGATCGGACACAGCGCCATCGTCCACGGCACGACGATCGGCGACGGCGTGACCGTCGGCATGGGCGCGGTCGTGCTCTCCCGCTCGACGATTGGATCTGAGGCGATCGTCGCCGCCAATGCCTTGGTTCCCGAAGATGCGGTCGTGGCCGCTGGGGCACTGGTAATGGGGATCCCCGCGCGCGAACGGCGGCAGCTTTCCGCGAAAGAACGCGCGGCTTCCCGGGAGAACGCCATGCGCTACGTGCGCAATGCGGTTCTCTATCGAATCGAAGCCGGCGCCCGTGAGCCGGGAGAGGATCTCACAACTCATGGCGGTTGATATCGAAGTCAGCGACGGAATCGCGGTCATCACCATGAATCGACCGCAAGCCCTGAACGCCTTCAATTCCGAGCAGTTGGCGCGGCTGAAATCCGCTCTCGACGAGATCGGCCACAACCCAACTGTTCGAGCCGTGATCGTCACCGGCGCGGGCGATCGCGCGTTTGCCGCCGGTGCCGACATCAAGGAAATGGCAGTGCTCACGCCCGAAGAAGGATTGACATTCGGGCGCATGGGTCATGCCGTCACCAATGCCTTCGAGCTCCTGCCTCAGCCTGTTATCGCGGCTGTCAACGGCTTCGCGTTTGGCGGCGGCTGCGAGATCGCTATTGCCTGCGACATCAGGATCGCTTCGGAGAATGCGCGTTTTGCTCAGCCAGAGGTCGGCCTCGGCATCCCCCCCGGCTGGGGCGGGTCACAGCGCCTCCCCCGGCTCATCGGCCCGGGGCTTGCTGCCGAGATGGTCTTCACGGGCCGGCACGTGCACGCCGAAGAAGCGCTTCGCATTGGCCTGGTTAACTCGGTTTGTCCGTTCGAACAACTCCTCCCCGACGCCAGAGAGCTTGCCAGCAAGATCGCTGCGAACAGCCCGCGCGCTGTGCGCGCCGCCAAGCGGCTCATGGCGCTGGCGTTCTCTGGAAGCCCTGGCGCCGGGCTGGCATCAGAAGTGGAGGAATTTGGAGCGGCATTCGCCTATCCCGATCAACGAGAAGGCATGCAGGCCTTCGTCGAGAAAAGGGCCCCGGTTTTTGCGGACTCGATCTGATCAGAAGTATGGCGAAGCCCGCCATGACCTGGGAATTACGGAAGCAGGAGCGACTCCAATCGCCCGCGAAAGACATGATCGTTCGGATCGAATTGGCTTACCAGAATGCCGTCCTGCGACCCACGAAGCGGCAGGAATTCGACGCGAATCTCCGCGGATTCGAGAACTCGTTCACCGTCGACGACTTCGACCCAGATTTCCGCCGCGCTGATCCCGCTATCTCCCGTGTTCAGGACCGTATACGGCACATGGAAGCCATCAGTACGGGAGACCACTTGATCGGCTTCGAACTCGATGGCAATCGCGGGTCCATCGACGGTCAGGAGCCTCGCTTCTTCGATCAGCGCCACGGCGGCCAACGAGCCGACGACCAGGATGCCGATCGCCAATGTGACCCAATCTGCCGCGGTGCGGCCCTTCCGCGATCCTTCAATCATACGACCAGCCGTCCGGCTGCCGATGCCATCGACGCCGGAAACGCCAGCAGAATTGTCTTGGCGTAGATTTCACCCGGCGTTGACTCTGCGCCGACACGCCCAAATATCCAGAGAATCACACCCGACACCACAACGGCGGCGACATAGGCGATGATCGTCTCGGTCATTGGATGCTGGAGTGGGCCGGTCGACGCATGGCGCCGGCTTTCACCAGCGAAACCCGCTGCGAATACCACGCTGTAGGTCACAACGAGCGAGAGGAGGATGACCAGGGGAAGGTTCTCATGCGGCACCTCCGTTGCGATAGCGCTTAAGTCATCAACTGGAACAATTGAGAGGCAGACAAACGTCGCGCCTGCCACCGCCGCGGCCAACTCGACCCGCGTTCGATCTCCGGCGTCGAGAAACCCCGTTCTCCTGAGCGAGGTTGCGTCTCCAGGGTCTGGCGCCGATCTCGACGCATCCCGAGGCATCAAGTGATTCGCAACGGCAACGCCTATCGCCACCGGAGTCGCCGCAACGGCGAGCCGGCCAAGCAAAGACACGACGGGCTGCCCTGGTCCGATCTGTCCCAGAACCCAGAAAATCGCGAGCAGCGCCAGAATCGCAAGCGCCTGTGCTTCCAGTGCATCTGCCAGATGCTCCCAGCCTCGCCGCGCCCCCTGGCGAAAGCCGACCCAGTTGACAGCGCCGAGAGTCAGGAAAAAGCCGACGACCAGGAGAAAGAGTGAATCGAGGGGACCCACTTGATCCCCAAGCCACCACGAGTCGACGGTGAATACGACTGGAGTGCCCACGAGGAACCCGCTCGCCAATCCGCGCACGGCATCGTCAGCCTGCTCGGCCCATGGTGACCGCGGACTCCGCAAGGCGGAATCGATCTCACGACTCAACGTTGCGCTCATCACAGTTGCGTGGGTAAATCATATCGATGCACATCATACCGAAGGGAATGGTTCGACCCGCTGCCGGTATAGTTCTCAAACTGAAATCTCGTGACGTGCAGGGGGATGAATAGGCGATGCGGTTCGAGGGGCAGACGGCAATTGTGACAGGCGCGGCCCGAGGGATCGGTGAAGCAATAGCCAGCCGGCTCGCCAGTGAGGGCGCTGCCGTCATGATCGCGGACATCGATCGAGACGCCGCGGCCGCGGCTTCAGCCCGGATTGGCGGCGGCGCTATTCCCCAGCAACTCGACGTCACCGAGCCCGTTTCCTGGGACGCCGCGGTTCGTACCGCGCTCGAAACATGGGGCCGCGTCGACATCCTCGTCAACAACGCGGGCATCGCCGGACGATCTGCTCCGATCTGGGAACTCTCGTTCGAAGAGTGGCAGCAGGTCATCGACATTGACCTCACGGGCGTCTTCCTCGGCTGTCGCGCGGTCATTCCCGTCATGGTCGATGGCGGATTTGGCCGTGTCGTCAACATCGCCTCGATCGCTGGCAAGGAAGGCAATCCGAACGCGGCGCCATACTCCGCCGCAAAATCTGGTGTTATCGGCTTGACCAAGGCCGTCGCCAAGGAAGTCGCCACGAAGGGCGTTCTGGTCAATGCCGTCGCGCCAGCGGTGATCGAGACGCCTATCCTCGAACAGGTGAGCGAAGAGCACATCGCCTACATGACAAGCCGCATTCCCATGGGCCGGGTCGGCAAACCGGACGAAGTCGCCGCATTGGTCGCGTTCCTATGCTCCCCCGATCTCTCGTTTTCTACTGGGGCGGTCTATGATATTTCCGGTGGCCGCGCGACATACTAGGGCGTGGCGTTGCGTCTTCGGTGCACTGCCGACGGCGGACATCGAGTCGAACCCCATAGGGACTCACCTGGACAATCGTCACGATGAACTGAATGGACGAACCAAGACCTTGCTCGATTCAGCATGATGAATTCGGCGCGTTCCGGAGTCGCTATGGACCCCTTGAATTCACGAACGACGGCCGTTGATAGACCCGGGCGCGCACGCTTTGCCACCATGCTTGATGAGCCGGAAGAATCGGTGCCGCTCAAGGTCTATCGCACGAGCCCACCGCCCTGGCCGGCGCTCGTTCCGGCCCCGTCAACTCGTGCCTGGATCGAGCGGACCACTGGCCGATTTGCCCGCCGCTGTCTGCCGCTGATGATGGCGAATCAGGCGGGATGGTTTCTGATCGGAACGCATTCGTTTACTGCAAAATGGGACGGCGGTGATGGCCTTGACTCGGTGCGGCTCAAGTTCGAATCAGGCTCGCCGCCGTTCCCGGCTCTGAGTCATTTCGGCCACGGGATCGTTACCTTCCACGTCCCCTACCTGTTTCGCACGCCCCCGGGATGGAACCTTCTCGCGCGCGGGCCATCGAACTGGCCAAAAGAGGGCGCGGTCCCCCTCGAAGGGCTCGTCGAAACTGACTGGTCGATGGCGACGTTCACCATGAACTGGAAACTGACCACCCGCCGTCCGGTGACATTTCTCGCCGGTGAGCCGTTTTGCATGGTGGCGCCCCAGCGACGTGGAGACCTGGAACGGTTCAAGCCACACATCATTGACATGGCGGCCGAACCTGACGTGCAGGAGGCATACGCGGCGTGGCGAGACGCTCGCCTGAAGTTTCTCGCGGAATTGAACGTTCCGGGCAGCGACGCACACACCCGGGAATGGCAAAAGCACTACTTTCGGGGCACATCGCCAGACGGGACTGGCGCTCCCGCTCATCAAACGAAGTTAACGCTTCAAGCGGCCGACGACGATGCCGGATGGACGCCACCTATCGGCAACGTGCTGGGACCCTAATCGTCCCCATTCATTCCGCACAGGAAGAGCTTGATGGCCGCGAGCGTCTGCTCCGATCCGGGGCCCAGAAAGACATCGTAGCCCGCGCCAAGGATCGTCTGTGAGCGCGCATTGGGAATTGTTTCAATCATCCTCTCGGCCGTTTCTGGCCGCAAGAGTCCCCTTTGACCGCGCAGGATCAGCACCGGACACGTGACCTGCATCAGCACGTCCCAATCTGAGCGCGGCAACGCGGCAACTGCAATCTGCTTGATGATGTTCAGATTGTAACGCCAGCGGTAGGTCCCATTTTCCGCTTTTTCCAGGTCGATTGGAAGATCGTTCTGGATGCGGGCGGGAGAGAGCAGGAGGTCGCGCTCATAGAAGGCCTCCGCGTGGTCACGCGAGCTGAAAGTGTGCGGAAGCGATTGAATGCGGGACAGGATGCTGGCGGCGCGGTCTTCACTGATCTCGGGTGAAGCATCGCCGAGGACAATCGCTTTCACCAGTTCCGGACGCCGCGCGGCGAGCCGGTAGGCCAGAACACCGCCGTGCAAGCGGCCAATCACGACTGCTGGGCCAATGTCCAGATGTTCGATCAACTCGCCAACGTCCTGGGCCATCGTCTCCGGGTCGTAACCAACGTCAGGTTGAGAAGTCTCACCCCGGCCTCGAAGATCCGGGACAACGACCTCGCCGTCCAACGCGAGTTTCTCCGCGAGGTGGCGCATGCCTTCCCCGGTTTGCAGGACGCCATGCAGAATGACCACGGGTGGATGCGTCGAGTCCAGCGGCGCTGGCCAGTGACGAAATTCCATGTCGATGCCGTTGACGTGCGCCTGTTCCGTGGTTGGATCTCTCACTCATGGCCCCCAACTTCGTGGCGACGTGGATAGACACGCTCACTGCCATGCGCAAGGCTAGCACTCTCAATTCAGCCAAGGTCTCCTGGCCCGGCGAGATTCGGGTTTACCGATGCGACTGTACGCCGTTCACATCGTTGGCGCAAAGGGAGCATGGCTCGCCCAAGAGCGGGGTACAATCGTCAACCAGTAGGGACTCCACGGCATTAAGCGTCCGTAGGGTCACGGGATAGCGAGCGAGTACAGGGGAAGCATGGCGGCACTGTTCGGAAAACGTCGCAACTCGGGAACACCCGGCAGCGAGATGCTCGCCGACGTGACGAGTGGCAATCAGGTCGAGCATGGCTGGCGGTTCTCAATCAAGGGCTCGCCTAGGCACTACGACGATGTGCGCCGCATCATCGAGAGCGACAGCGGCGCGGTGGTCTATTTCGGAGAAGCGCTGACCTACGAGCGTGGCGCGGCGGTGGCCTTGTGGCGCATTCGCGCGAACAGCTTCTCCTGGCTTCCCGTTCTCTATGACTGGTGGGCGGATGCGGAGCGCATCGAGCCGATCCGCTTTACTTTCTATCTGTACATCCCGCCGGAGTTGAAGTATCCGGCTCTCGACCTGCGGGACAATACGGCGGCGGACGTCGAAGCATTTATCAAGCAAACAGCGCCCAGAGATTGACTTCTGATCTCGAGTTCCAGAAAACGGAACCGCCCCAGCGAACGGTCGCTGGGGCGGTCGCTTCGCTCGAGATCGCATCGCTCGTCAGTCTCCCGAGATCACCAGGGGAGTCACTTCCTGAGCTTCGGAGATCTCGCTCTCGGCCACGGCCGGGAATCGCTCCGGGTGCACTTTCCAGCAGTCTGTCACCACGTCAGTCGCGCGGCAACGCATGACGTCAACGTCTCCATGGAGGGCCCAACCAAGTGAGCACCGGTACACCGGCTCCGATCCTCCACGCAATGGTCCACAATGTGCTCGCACCAGCATCGGACACCCAAAACGCCCCGGCTCCGCCGCGCGCTCTTCCACGAGGAAGAGCCGGCGTCGCTCGCGGCTCATCGTTGATTCACCCCTTCTTCTGGGAAACTGCAATCCTTGTAGTCAGCTCGCCCTCCGTCCATCAGAGAGCGGCGGCCAGCCCGGTCAGGCCGAGCCGCGCCAATGGTCCTGTGACACGAACGCCACGGAAAGAACTCAACGCTGAGCCTTGTTGCCAGTATAGCTTGAGCCGCATCGCTACCCCGCGGGGTGTCCGTGCCGGCTCACCGGTATGGACGTCCGCCGGCTGTCACTCCTGACTCATCGCACGGGTGATTCAACGGCCCGTTTGGCGTCGGCTGATTGAAACCAGGGTCGCTCCAGCCATTGCCATGAGCGCAACAGCGCCGAAGATCGAAAATGGGGCCTCGACTCCGGACACATCCGCGACGACGCCGGCCACCGCTGGACCAACAACCATGCCCACGTCGCTGGATAGGCGAACCGCGCCGACCGCCTGACCTCCGCCGCCACCCAGCCGCAAAATGAGATCGCCCGCGGCGCTGTTTCCAGCCACCTGGCCTACCGCGTAGAGAAAAAGCGGCGCCGCGAGCCACGCGACTCCCGGGGCGAACGGCATCAGCACCATGCCCACCCCGACAAAGCCGAACCCCGCGACGAGCGTCCGCTCTGCCCCAGCTTTTCTGATGACGCCGCCGACCGGCAGTGCGCTCGTCAGGTGCACAACATTGACGAAGAGCAGCAGAAGGCCAACCTGACTCGCATCAAATCCGAACTTCACCGCGCCCAGGAGCGGGAGCGACACGACCCAAATGGCATAGTTCGCGTAGATCAGGAAGTTGGCCGCGATTGCGACCATCTCGAGCCTGGAGAAATGCAGCCTTCTCCTCGACGGCGGCGCCGCGCGGCCAGCGGACCGATCCCCTCTCGACCGGCCTCGAGAAACGAGTGTCGCCACGAGCAACGCCGCGGCCACAAGTCCCGAGAGCAGGAAAATAGCCCGCCAACCAACGTTTGTCGCGAGATATCCTCCACTCAGCA
>CAYSXO010000183.1:221-9376 GCA_964434995.1 uncultured Sphaerobacteraceae bacterium | reverse complement strand
CCAGCGGCGCGATCGGCGCGGAGCGGTGGGAAAGTTATCGCAAGCTTCAGCGCGAGATTGCCGCCTATGAAACCCGGCGCGATCCGGTGCTGGCCGCCGAGGAACGGAGGCGCTGGAAAGTAATCCACAAGGCGGTGCGTTCGCAAGCGAAGATGACGGGGAAACCATAAGCCTGGCTCAATGGGACTGCCGAACGATCTGATGCTGCGTGGAGCCGCCGGGGTCAGCTTTGGTTGATGCCGTCGAAGATTTCCGAGACCGAAACACTGAAACCGGGGAGAACGTCTCCCCCGTCGAGGGTGTCGCCATCGGTATGCGTCGTGATCGTATCGTCGGGGTGAAAGACGGTGACCGAACGCCTGGCCGGGTCGATGAGCCAGACCAGCCGCACGCCGGCCTGGAGATACATGGCGACCTTGGCGAGGGCGTCGGGCCGACGGTCAGAAGGTGAGAGAACTTCAGCCGCGAAGTCAGGAGCGTGGGGAACAAAGGTGTCTGGTGGTTCTACCAGCCGTTCGCGCCGAACAAACGCGACATCGGGAGAGCGCAAGGTTGCGCGATCATCAAAAAGAATAAAGCCCGTATCTGCCGGGAAAGCCCAGCCGAGTTCGGTAGGCTCTGCGAAATTTGCCAAACGCACGTAGAGTCGTCCGCCAATGTGACTGGATCGCCCAGAGGCAGGCGTCACTTCAACCGGCTCCCCATCAATCAACTCCCATCGCCCTTCACGTGGCATCGCCGCGAACTCGTCAATTGAAAGTCGATGTGTAGCAACCATCGTCTCTGCCTCACGCTTCGGCGAAGATGTCAGCAACGGGAACTGAGAAGCCGGGCAGAATGTCGCCGCCATCGAGCGTATCAGTCAACTTCAGGACCACCGTCGGCTGCCCTGCCGCGATGACGGTGACGGTGGCGTCCTCAGGATCAACAAGCCAGATCAGCGGCACGCCGGCCTCCTGATACATCTCGATTTTCGCCACCACTTCGCTCGCGCGGTCCGTTGGCGACAGAACCTCGACGACCAGATCAGGCGCCAGGCGTGCGAAGTGTTTGCGTGCTTCGCCGTGCGGGACACGCTCTGCCCGCACAAACGCCACGTCTGGCGCGCGCACGGTGGCTCGGTCAGGGAAGAGAACGAAGCCGCCTTCGGCGGTGTACATCCTGCCGAGGCGATGAGCCCGGACGTGCTGTCCAACCAGGATTGTGATGGCCGCGCTGATGGCAGCCGAAACTTCTGCGGACGGCGACATCGCTACCATCTCTCCATCGACCAGCTCCCAGCGCCCCTCGAGCGGCATCGCCTCAAATGCTTCAACGGTTATGGGTTTGGTAGCGACCATGTCGATCTCCTCAATCCTCAGCGAAGATTTCGGCAATTGGGGTGAAGAATCCAGGCAGAACGTCGCCGCCCTCGAGGACGTTGTCGCTATGCAGCACCGTGATCGAGTCGTCAGGCCTGAACACGGTAATGGTGCGGTTGGCCGGATCGCCCAGCCAGACGAGCTCCACGCCGGCCTGCAGGTACTCGGCGACTTTGGCCAGAGCATCGGCCATGCGGTCCGATGGGGAGAGGACTTCCACGGCGAGATCAGGGGCGACAGGCACGAAATGATTGGTGAGCCTTGGTAGGCGCTCCCGACGAATGAAGGCTGCATCGGGGGAGCGCACGGTGGCTCGGTCATCAAAGAGGACAAAGCCGGCCCTGTCGCCCACTGCCCAGCCTGGCTGGTTCGTTCGCACATGATCTCGTATCCGGCCGAAAATTTCGCCCGCGATCCAGACCGAACGAAAGGACACAGGCGTCATTTCAGCCAATTCCCCATCGATTAGCTCCCAGCGCCCTTCGAGCGGCATTGCTTCGAACTCTGCAATGGTGATCGACTTCGTCGCGACCATGATTGGCTCTCCGATCTAGCCGATGAGGTCCGCGACGCGGATGCTGAAGCCAGGCAGGACATCGCCGCCGGAAAGCACGTCGATGGCATTCAGGCGCACCGGAGCGTCACCCTCCTGAAAGATGGTGATCGTCTGCCTGACGGGATCGACAAGCCAGACGAGCCGCACGCCGGCCTCCAGATAGATGCTGATCTTGCCGAGTGCCGCGGCCATCCTGTCCGAAGGAGAGAGAACCTCGACGGCCAGATCGGGCGCGAGCCGTGGGAATTGACCCTGGTCTGCGTCTGCTGGAATTCGGTGCTTGCTGATAAATCCCACGTCCGGCGCGAGGAGTGTCTCGCGATCCGCGAAGAGGATATAGCCGCCGTCAGCCCCGGTAACGATGCCAAGATCGTGCTTTATCGCAAACTCGCGAATGATGCTCCCGATAGTCAAACTCGTCATGGCTGCTCTAAGGCTTGTTGGATTCACCCGGATGAGCTCCCCATCGATCACCTCCCACTCGCCCTCGGGAGGCGACTGTTCGAGCTCGCGAATCGTGAAGTGGCGTGTGGTCGCCATGGCCGCTTTCCCCTGAATGACGCGAGGGATGGCGGCAATGTCGCCGCGCATCCCCCGCCAGAACGGTGCTTCATTGATCGGGAACCAGCCACCGCGTGGCCGGGAATCCCAGCGTACCACGGGACGTTTAGTCGGCCGCGGCGACCGCCTCCAGCTCTCGAGCCTCGGCATGCTCCGGGCGCCAGCGCAAGTTGAGGTTGCGGTTTGCGCCAACTTCGTCCAGCCGCGTGTACTCGGTGGTGTTGGGCGCGTTCTGCACCACCTCGGGCGTTTCCGCCGCTTCCCGCGCGATTTGGCGCATTACGCCAATAAAGTGATCGAGCGATTCCTTTGACTCCGTCTCCGTCGGCTCGATCATCAGTGCCTCGGGGACGACGAGCGGGAAATAGACCGTGGGCGGGTGGATGCCGAAATCGAGAATCCGCTTGGCGATATCGAGCGCGCGCACGCCCTGCGCCTTCTGCCGCGTCGCCGAGAAGACCGTCTCGTGCATGCAGGTGCGGTCGCCGTATGGAAGATCGTAATCGTTGCGCAGGTTGGCGCGGATGTAGTTTGCCGCCAGAACCGCATCCTCACTCACCTGGCGCAGCCCTGCCGCGCCATGCATGCGGATATAGGTGTAGGCGCGGACAAACATCCCGAAGTTGCCGTGGAAGGCATGCACGCGGCCGATGCTCGCCTCCGGCTGGAAGAGCTCGTACGAGTCGGAAGTCGTGAGTCGTGCGTCGTGAGTCGCGAGTAGAGCGTCGGACGTGCTCCCGACTTCCGACTCCCGACTCCCGGCTTCGACGCGGCGCACACGCGGGCCGGGCAGAAACTGCTCCAGCCCCTTGCGCACGCCAACGGGCCCTGAGCCAGGGCCGCCGCCGCCATGGGGAGTGGAGAAGGTCTTGTGCAGGTTGAAGTGCATGATGTCGATGCCGAGGTCACCCGGCCGGGCGATGCCGAGAATGGCGTTGAAGTTGGCCCCGTCGTTGTAGACCAGCCCGCCCGCCTCGTGGACGGCGGCGATGATCTCTTCGATGTGCTCATCCCACAGACCGAGCGTATTTGGATTGGTAATCATGAGCCCGGCGGTGTCCGGTCCCACCGCGGCCCGGAGCGCCTCCAGGTCGCAGTTGCCGCGCTCGTCGGAAGGGATCGTGACGACCTGGAAGCCGGCCATTACCGCCGTGGCTGGATTGGTGCCGTGCGCGCTGTCGGGGACCAGAATCTTCGTCCGCCCGGTATCGCCATTCGCCGCGTGCCAGGCGCGCATGACCAGGCAGCCGGTCAGCTCGCCCTGCGCACCGGCCACCGGCTGCAGGGCAACTTCCGGGAACCCCGAGATCTCGCCCAGCATCTCCTGCAGCTCCCACATCAGCTGCAGCGCGCCCTGCACGGTTGAGGGATCCTGATAGGGATGAATGTTGGCGAACCCTGGCAGCCGGGCAACCGCCTCGTTGATCTTCGGGTTGTACTTCATCGTGCATGAGCCAAGGGGGTACATGCCGATGTCGATGGCGTGGTTCTTCTGCGAGAGGCGAGTGAAATGCCGGATGACGTCGATCTCGCTGACCTCGGGCCAGTCGAGGCTTTCGCGCAGGAGATCCGCGGGAAGCGGCGATTCGGGAACGTCCGGCTCCGGGAAGCGCACGCCGCGGCGGCCGGGCTTGCTCAGTTCGTAGATCAGCGGCTCGACCGCCATGCTCGCATTTCCCCCGGAATCATCGGCCAATCTGGCCCACGCCACTCAGCCAAAACCCTGCGATGGTAGCACGGGCGCGAGGCAGGGCCTCATGGCTGGCAGGTTCTCCGCCAGGCGGGGGAATCCTGGAGGCAGCACGAGCACGTGATGTATCCTGAATTCGTCACTGACGTTCTCCTCACCATCCTTCAAAGGTGACGATCATGCCGGATATCTATGCCACCATCACCGAAGCGGACCCAGTCGTCGTCGAATGGCTGGGCGATGCATTGGAGACCCGTGCGGCTGAACCTGCACAGCGCGCCATGCGCGAGGCTTACCTCGCTGAAGTGCCTTTCCCGCGCGATGCTCGCGTGCTGGACATTGGATGCGGCACGGGAGCGGTCAGCCGCGACCTGGCAATGCGAGCGGACGTCGCCGACGTTATCGGCGCTGACCTCTCACCCATTTTGCTGAAGCGGGCCCGACGACTCAGCGAGGGAATCGATTGTCTGTCGTTTGTCGAGGCTGATGCCCGCGCCCTTCCTTTCCCGGAACGAACCTTCGATGTCGTTGTCATGCACACGCTGCTCTGTCACGTGCCGGAGCCGGAGAGCGTGCTGGCGGAGGCGGCTCGCGTGCTCCGTCCGGGGGGCTGGCTGGCCGTCTTCGATGGCGACTACGCAACCACGTCGGTCGCGCTGAACGACCATGATCCCCTGCAATGCTGCGTCGAGAAGATCGTCGCCAATCTCGTTCATGATCCCTGGATAGTGCGCCGCCTGACAACGCTTGGTGAACGAGCCGGGTTCGAGATCGTGTCGTTTCGCGGCCATGGCTATGCCCAGACCCGCGAGGCGACCTATCTGCTGACGCTCGTCGATCGTGGCGCCGACTCCCTGGCGGCCAGCGGCATCGGCGCCCCGTTGGCCGATGCCCTGAAAGCAGAGGCTCGGCGCCGGGTGGCAGCAAGCCAGTTCTATGGGCAGATTGCCTACGCGAGTCTGATCGCGCGGAGTCCAGGCTGATCGGCAGGGTGTCCAATTGACGAGACGCCAGGGGTTGACGACCGGCGATCCATTACCGACCATAGGCAGATAAACCGGGCTCCGTACCTGACAGACGTACAGAAGTGAGGAAGAGATGTCTCGCGCAGGGCCGGCGGATCATCCTCACGACCGATCTGCCCCGGCGCCGGCCGCCACGCTCGATCGTGATGGGCTGGCAGCCCTGCCGCGCTTCCTCACGCCGTTCGTGGGACGGGAGCGCGAAGTTGCCGCCGTCCAGGAGTTGCTCCTTCGCGCGGACGCGCCGCTCGTGACCCTTATCGGCCCGGGAGGCGTCGGCAAAACGCGGCTTGCCGCGCGCGTCGCCGAGGCGTCGGCCGGCGCGTTTGCCGCCGGGGTCGCCTTCGTGCCCCTCGCCGCCGTGGAGGACCCCGACCTCGTCCTGCCGACCGTGGCCACCACGCTCGGCGTGCGTGACTCCGGAGAGAAACCGCTCGACGCGCGCCTGGCCGATTTTCTCCGGGACCGCCCGCTTCTGCTCGTTCTCGACAATCTGGAGCAAGTGCTCCCCGCCGCACCGCGCATCGCCGCATTGCTGGCTGCCTGTCCGGCTCTCACCCTGCTGGCGACCAGCCGGGCCCCGTTGATTGTCTCTGGCGAGCGCGCGTTCGACGTCCCACCGTTGTCGCTGCCAATCCGGGGAGAGCGAGGCAAGGCTCCGCATCTGGATGATTTGGCCGGATTCGAATCGGTTCGTCTTTTTGTTGAGCGAGCCCAGGCGGCGCGCGCTGATTTTGCCCTGGTCGATGCCAACGCGGCGGCGGTCGCCGAAATCTGCCGCCGTTTGGATGGGCTGCCGCTGGCGATCGAGTTGGCCGCCGCGAGGGTGCGCGCCTTCCCGCCGCCCGCGCTGTTGGCGCGCCTGGAGCGGCGGTTGCCGCTGCTGACCGGCGGCGCGCGCGACGCGCCGCGGCGGCTGCGCACCATGCGTGATGCCATCGGCTGGAGCTATGACCTGCTCGATGAGGATGAGCAAACCCTCTTCCGCCGCCTGGCCATCTTCGCCGGCGGCTTCACCCTGGAAGCGGCCGAGGCCATCGGTGGGACGGAGGGCGGAGGACGGCGGAAAGAAGACGGGACAACGAGCCAACTGCCGTCCTCCGTCCTCCGTCTCCCATCTTCCCCATTACCCATCACCCAGCACCCAGCACCCGCGTCCGTCCTCGACGGCATCACCTCACTGGTCGACAAGAGCCTTCTGCGGCAGGACGAGGGCGTAAATGGCGAGCCACGCTACCTTCTGCTGGAAACCGTGCGCGAGTTCGGGCTGGAGCATCTGGCGGCGCGTGGGGAGGACGAGGCCATTGGCGTCCGCCACGCCGACTGGTTTCTGGCGCTTGCCGAGCAGGCCGCCCCAGAGATGCTCGGATCCCAGCAGCGGCTGTGGGCGGAGCGACTCGACCGTGAGTATCCCAATCTGCGCGCGGCCTTCGCCTGGCGCACCGCGCGCGGTGAAGGGGATGCCGCCCTGCGCCTCGCTGGCGCGCTGGTCATCTTCTGGTTCCTGCGCGGACACCTGCGGGAGGGGTCTGCCTGGCTCGAGCAAGCGCTCACGATGGACTCAGACGACGTGGCCACCCCGGCAAGCCGCGCCTGGGCGCTCTTCTCCGCCGCGCTGCTGACCTGGTCGCGGGCGGATTTTGTCCGCGCTGAACAGTTTGGCCGTGAGGCGCTGGCTCTGTCCCGACAACAGGGGCTCATCTTCAACGAGGCGCTGGCTCAATACGTCCTGTTCCTCTCGGCCACGGAGCAGAACCAGGAACTCGCCGCGCTGCCTCGCGGCGAGGAGGCGGTGGCGCGCATGCGCGAAGCCGGCGACCGCGCCTGGCTGGCCTATATCCTGAGCGACGTTGGCGATTTGTTGATCGCTGCCGGGGACGAAGAACGCGGCGCGGCCATGATCGAAGAAGGCCTGGCGCTGCATCGCGAGCATGGCAACATGCAGGGCCTCGGGAACAAGCTGAGCGATCTTGGCCTGCGCCGGCACGATGAGGGCGATGTAGGCGCCGCGCTGCGCCACTACGTGGAGAGCGTGCGCCTGCTGCGTGAGGGGGGCGACACCTGGTACCTCGCCAGTCCGGTGGCGGGCCTGGCCGCCATCGCCCTGACCTTTGGACATCCCCTGTTGGCGGCACGCCTGATTGGCGCGGCGACGGCGCTGCGTGAGCGCAGCGGCGCCTGGTTCTGGCCGAGAGAGCGATCGCGCTTCGAGCAGACCGTCGCTGGCGCCCGCGCGGCGCTTGGCGCGGATGCCTACGAACGGGAAGTTGCCGTGGGCCACGCCCTCCCCTTGAACGAGGTCGTTGCCGAGGCAACGGCGGTGGCCGACGCCCAGCCGGCCGTGGATGACACGATTGCCGAACCCGGGATCGCGGGGCTTTCGCCGCGCGAGCTGGATGTGCTGAAACTCTTGGCGACCGGGAAATCGAATCCCGAGATCGCGGAGGTGCTCTTCATTGGGCGCGGCACCGTACGCACCCACGTTTCGAACATCCTGTCCAAGCTTGGCGCGCGCACGCGCACCGAGGCTTCAATGCTGGCGCGTGATCTCGGCCTGGTCTAGCGCCCGGATACGGCCACCATGGTTTCGGCGACAACGCGCGGGCGTGCAGGTGGCACGGCCTCGATGCGTGTTCCCGCCGGCGTACTCCGCGGCGGATGAACGCCGCCTGTCGCGAAATCTGTCACCCCGTTTCTGACAGGTGGCAGATGTCCGTGATGCTGCCCACAACGATCATCTTCCCATGGCCGCTGGCCCATTGCCTGTGCTGGACATGGCTGGCGCGGCGCTGGAAACGACAGGAGACGCATACCCATGGATACGAGAGGACCGGTAGCGGTGGAGCAGCAGAGCGCGCTCCTGGACGCTGTTCGCTGGGTGGAGCTGCCGGATGGCGTCCGGCTGCCCTATCTGGAGCAGGGCGACCCCGCCGGCGTGCCGGTCGTCTTGCTGCACGGCCTGACGGACTCGTGGCGCTCGTTCGAGCCGATTCTGCCCGCGTTGCCGGAGTGGATCCATGCCTACGCGCTGACGCAGCGCGGGCATGGCGAGGCGGACCGGCCGGAAGGCAGCTACCGCCCCCGCGACTTCGCGGCCGACCTGGCGTCGTTTCTGGAGAGCCAGGAGATTGACGCCGCCATCATTGCCGGACATTCGATGGGGAGCGCGGTGGCGATGCAGTTCGCCATCGACTATCCCGAGCGGACGCTAGGCCTGGTGCTGATCGGGGCGTTCTACCGCATTGGGACCAACCGGGTGCTGACCGATTTCTGGGACACGGTGCTCTCCACGCTGGAGGATCCGATTGACCCGGCGTTGGCGTGGACATTTCAGGAGGGGACGCTTGCCCAGCCGATCGCGCCGGGGATGCTGGAGTTGGCCGTCGCCGAAAGCCTGCGGGCGCCAGCGCGCATCTGGCGCGAGGCGATGGCTGGCCTGCTGGCGGACGAGGTTGCGGGGCGGCTCGGCGCCATCGCCGCGCCGACGCTGATCGTCTGGGGCGATCGGGACGCCCTGGCCACGGAAGAGGACCAGCGGCGCCTGAGGGACGAGATCACGGGCGCGCGCCTGACCATCTATCGAGGCGCCGGTCACGCCCTGCATTGGGAGGAACCGGAGCACATCGCCGCTGACCTGGCGGGGTTCGCGCAATCGCTCTCGTCATAGCGTTTCAATCCCCACCCACTCAGCAAAGCGGGTGCAACCCCGTGCTCACGCGCTCGGACCACACGCCCGTATTCGAGTTTCAATCCCCACCCACTCAGCAAAGCGGGTGCAACCCGCCGATCTTCGTAATGTACGTTCCGGCGTTGGAGTTTCAATCCCCACCCACTCAGCAAAGCGGGTGCAACGACGTTCGCCTCTTCGGTGATGCGCGCGCCCTTCTGTTTCAATCCCCACCCACTCAGCAAAGCGGGTGCAACTCAATCCGATCCGCAACGTTTGAGCCCAACACTGCCCGTTT
>CAYSXO010000183.1:0-211 GCA_964434995.1 uncultured Sphaerobacteraceae bacterium | reverse complement strand
TGGCTGTTCGCCGTGGGTGACGTACCTGAGTTTCAATCCCCACCCACTCAGCAAAGCGGGTGCAACAAGGACGTTCCGGCGAGCGTGTCACGACACAAGGCGTTTCAATCCCCACCCACTCAGCAAAGCGGGTGCAACGGGCGGGCGCTGGTGGCTGTTCGCCGAGGCTGACGTACCTGAGTTTCAATCCCCACCCACTCAGCAAAGCGGG
>CAYSXO010000182.1:0-9470 GCA_964434995.1 uncultured Sphaerobacteraceae bacterium | reverse complement strand
GATCATTGGCGAGAAGACCATTGATGGCCCGCCCGATCTCGTCATCGAAATCCTTTCCCCAGGCACGCGCCGCCGTGATCTGCACGCCAAGCGTGACCTCTACGCCCGCTTCGGGGTGCAGGAATACTGGATTGTCGATCCCGACGCGCGTACCGTCACCGTGCTCTCTTTGGTCAACAATCGTTACGAGGTGCTCCCTTTGCGTGAAGGAGCCATGATCGACTCGCGAGTGTTGTCAGGGCTTGCGCTGGGGCTTGAGAGCGTCTTCGAGGAGATCTTCTGAGCGCGCACACCCCATGATCCCGGGCCGCCAGGGTGAATGCCGGCCGCCATTGACAATCATGAAAAAGAGCGGTTAGGATCGCGACGCAATCGACAACGATGGCAAGAAGCGTGTCGCAGAACTTGTGGTCCGTTGACCGGCGCGGTCGTGCCTTGCGACCGCGTTGACCCCCGTACTCGGAAGGCGAGTCGATTCGCCTCCTCTCGCTCGATTCGCGAGGAAGCTTTCAGAAGGGAGTCGCAGAATGGTCAAACGCGCGTTGCTGACTCTTGCCCTGCTGGTAACAGTGCTCGGGGCTGGCTCTGGCTCCGTGGCCTGGGCGCAGGATGCCACGCCAGCGGCCGCGCCCGAGGGCGATCCGATCGTTATTGGCGCGGCGGTCCACCAAAGCGATTGGATGGCAGCGTACGATTTACCACCGCTGGAAGGCGCTCGCCTGGCCGTCGAGCAGATCAATGCCGCCGGTGGCGTTCTGGGCCGGCCGCTCGAGTTGATCGATGGTGACGGCCGCACCGATCCCGCGACCGTCGGCAATGTGGCGATCGAGTTGATCGACGCCGGCGCCGAAGTTCTCATCGCCCCGTGCGACTTCGACTATGGCGCGCCGGTCAGCCAGGCCGCGCAGGAAGCCGGTATCGTGGGCGTCTCGACCTGCGCCTCGTCACCGCTCTATGGCTCGAAGGCGCTGGGCGACAAGCAGTTCACGGTTTCGATGTGGAACCAGACCATGTCCGCGGCGGCGGCCCAGTTCGCCATGGAGCAAGGCTGGGCGAATGCGGCGACGATCGTCGACAACTCGACCGAATACACCCAGTCACTCGGCGACTACTTCGTCGAGACGTTCAAGCATCTGGGCGGCAATGTCGTCAATGAAGATACGTATACGATGGGCGACATGCAGATCAGCGCCCAGATCCAGCGGTTGCAGAACCTTCCCGAGCCGCCGGATGTGATCTTCCTCTCTACCAACATGCCCGACTACGCGATGATGGTGCGTGAGCTGCGCGCGGCCGGATTCGAGCAGCCGCTGATGGGCGGCGACGCCATGGACACCGCCGACTTCTACCCGGCAGTCGGCGCCGACCTCGGCAACAACATCTTCATCTCCACCCACAGCTTCACTGGCCCTGAGGTCAGCCCGGCCATGGCTGATTTCCTCGCCCTCTATGAGGAGAAGCACGGCAAGGCCCCGGAGACCGCGTTCGTGGTCATGGGCTGGGACACCGTCAATATCATCGCCCAGGCGATCGAAGCGGCCGGCACCACTGAGGGCGCGGCGCTGGCCAAGGCGATGGAGGAGGGCCAGTACGAGCTGCTGAGCGGCAACCTCGACTGGGCCGACGCGGCCGGTGGGCACGCACCGACCAAGGAGGCGTTCATCCTCGAAGTCGTCAATGGCGAGCCGACCTTCGTGCAAACGCTTCTGCCCGAGTGGGCGCCGCCTGCCGAATAGGCGAGCGGATTCGGGCGACGGGGTGGACAGATCGTCCACCCCGTCGCTTCGCGCATCGAGAGGACGCACGCGTTTCCGATGGCAAGCCCTGCACCAACTTCACCAGACGACCGGCTCGACGTCCGCGAGTTGACCAAGGATTTTGGCGGGCTGCGGGCCGTGGATGGCGTCAGTTTCTCCCTGCGCCGGGGAGAGATTCTGGGGTTGATCGGGCCGAACGGATCCGGGAAGACCACGACCATCAATCTGATAACCGGCCTGCTGCGGATCACCAGTGGCAGCGTCATCGCTGATGGCAAGGAGATGGCCGGCTGGCCGCCCCATCGCATCGCTCGCTCCGGGCTTGCCCGCACCTTCCAGGTCGTCAAGCTCTTCAAGGACTTCACAGTCGCCGAAAATGTCGAGGTGGCCGCGATGAGCGCGCGCGGCCTGCGCCGGCCCGAGGCCATGCAACGAGCGGAGGGCGCGCTGGATCTGGTCGGCATCGCCCATCTGGCCGGTCTGCCCGCGCGCATCCTGCCGCAAGGGGAAGAGCGGCGCGTCGAGATTGCTCGTGCCCTGGCGACCGATCCAGCGTTTCTTCTTCTCGATGAGCCAGGCGCCGGGCTGAACGATGCTGAAATCGAGGTTCTGCTGCCGACCCTGCAGCGCATTCGCGAACAGCGCGGCTGCGGCATTCTGATCGTCGATCACGACATGCGCCTGATCATGAGCCTGTGCGACCGCATCCACGTCCTCAACTATGGCCAGACCATCGCCGAGGGCAGACCGGAGGAGATCCGGCGCGAGCCGGCGGTGATCGAGGCCTACCTCGGCTCGGAGGAGGGTCTGCATGGCCATGCTGCTGGTTGAGGATCTCCACGTTCGCTATGGCGCGATCGTCGCCCTGCGCGGCATGTCGCTCTCCGTTGACAAGGGAGAGATCGTCGGCCTCATCGGCGTCAATGGCGCTGGCAAAAGCACGACGATGAACGCCATCATGCAGACGGTGCGCGCTGAGCGTGGCCGGATCGAATACGACGGCGCATCATTGATTGGCCTGACCCCGGAAGCCGTGGTGCGGAAGGGTGTCGCCCCGGTCATGGAAGGCCGCCGTATCTTTCCCGCCCTGACCATCGAGGAGAATTTGCGTCTGGGCGCGGCGATCCGCCAGGACCGGGAAGGCGTGCGCGCCGATATCGAGCGCTGGTGCCAGTTCTTTCCGATTCTTGGCGAGCGGCTGTACAAGCCGGCGGGAACGCTGTCTGGCGGACAGCAGCAGATGCTGGCGGTCGCGCGCGGCCTGATGTCCCGCCCGAAGCTGATGCTGATGGACGAGCCGTCGTTGGGGCTCTCGCCCAAGCTCGTTTCGGAAGTCTTTGGGTTGATCTCGGAACTGCGCGATCTCGGCACGACCATCCTGCTCGTCGAACAGAATGTGCGGATGACGCTGGAGATCGTCGATCGCGCCTATCTGGTGAATACCGGGCGAGTCGAGTTCGTTGGCACTCCGGCGGAGCTGCGGCAGCATGCCGATCTGGAGGCCGCGTATCTCGGCGGCGCGAGGTCGAAACCCGAGACGAGGACGGCCAGCATTGGATAACCTCATCCAGTACCTCATCTCGTCCCTCTCGCTCGGCGGGCTGTATGCCCTGATGACGCTTGGTCTCGTGGTGGTCTACGGCATCCTGCGCCTGATCAACTTCGCCTATGGCGAACTGGTCATGGTGGCCGGCTATGGCCTGCTTCTCTTTGGGAATACCACAATGCCCTGGGCGCTGGTCGCGGTGCTCAGCATCATCGCCGCGATTGTCGCCGCGGTGTTGATGGAGCGCATCGCCTTCCGCCCGGTCCGCTTCGGCACGGCCAGCACCATGCTGATCACCTCCTTCGCGGTCAGTACGCTATTGCAGAATGCCACGCTGCTGGCCATCTCGCCGCGTCCACAGGCGGTGCGGCTCCCGTCGTTCTTCGTCGAGAGTGTCACCGTTGGCGGCCTGCGGCTGCGCGTCGTCGATCTGGCCAGCCTCACCGTCAGCATCGTCGCGCTGGTCATTCTCACAATACTGATGCGGCGGACGATCATCGGCATCGCGTTGCGCGCCGCCGCCGACGATTTCACCATGACGCGCTTGCTCGGCGTGCGCGCCAATCTGCTCATTGCTGTCGCCTTCGCCATCAGCGGTCTGCTGGCCGGGATCGTCGCCATCTTCTGGGTCGGCCGCTCATCGCTGGTCGAACCAGCCATTGGCCTGCAACCGGTCCTGATCGCCTTCATCGCCTCGGTCGTCGGCGGCATGGAAAACCTGAAGGGCGCGGTGCTGGGCGGCTATCTGCTCGGTTTCCTGACGGTCGGCCTGCAGACCTGGCTGCCTCAGGCGATGCTCGACTATCGGAATGCGGTCCTCTTCGGCATCGTCATCGTCATCCTGCTCGTGCGGCCCGAGGGACTCATTCGGCCAGTTTACTCCCGGGAGCGGCGATGAACGCCTTGAAGCGGCGCTCGCCGCTCTTTCATGTGGGCGTTACGGCGCTGATCCTCTGCGCCTCGTTAATCATCATCACGATTCTGACCAATCTCGTTGGCGATCGGGTGCTGGTGCGAGTGGTGACGGTCATGCTCATCAGCGTGATCCTGACCGTGGCCCTGCAGATTTTCATGGGCAATTCGGGGCTCAGCTCCTTCGGCCACATCGGCTTCATGGCCATCGGCGCCTACTCCTCCCTCTGGTTCACGCTCACGCCTGAGGAGAAGAGCCTCACGCTGCCCGACATGCCACAGAACTGGATCATCTACGGCTTCCATACGCCATACCTGCCGGCCATCCTGCTCGCCGGAGGTGTGGCCGCGGTGGTGGGAGGCCTGCTCGGCGTGGCCCTCGTCCGCCTACGCGGCGCGTCATTCACCATCGCGACGTTCGCCTTCCTGATCATCGTGCATAGCATTGCCCTGCAATGGGAGCCGATGACGCGTGGCTCGCGCACCGTCTTCGGCATCCCCGAATTGACCAATTCGTGGAATGCGCTGGCTGCTTCGCTGATCGTCGTGGTGGCGGCGCTCCTTTTTCGCGAGTCGTCGCTTGGCCTGCGCCTGCGCGCCGCTCGGGACGACGAGGACGCTGCCGCAACCCTCGGCATCCAGATTTCCTGGGTGCGCTGGGTCGCCTGGGTCCTCAGCGTCTTCATCACCGGCGCGGCAGGCGCAATGTGGGGACATTTCATCACCACCTTCTCGCCGACCGCGTTCTACATCAGCCAGACATTCCTCATCGTCGCCATGCTGATCATCGGCGGCATGGGCAGCGTCAGCGGCGCGGTCGTGGGCGCGGTGCTCGTCTCCCTCAGCTCGGAGGGGTTGAGACGCCTGGAGATCTGGCTCAACGAGCATCGCGCCGATCAGACCGTGTTGGGTCAGCTCATTCCGATCGAGCTGCGTGGCTTTGCCGAAATCATCATCGCCATCGCCATGATCCTGGTGCTGATCAAACGGCCAGCTGGCATAACGGGCGGGCGGGAAATTGGTTGGGGGTGGCCGGGGAGAGGGCTGGGTGCTGGACGCGGGCGCGCTTCGGTCAAGGAGGCGGGCGCGGCACTTGCCAACCCCTCTTCCAAGGACGCCCTCACCCCCAGCCCCTCTCCCACCGCGGTGGGAGAGGGGAGCCTGGACGCCAAGTGACGTTCTCATCAGGGGCCGAACTTTCGGCGCCGTTCCCCCGCTCCCTTCGCAAAGGGAAATGGGGTTAGAGGTGAGGGTTTCTCGGGAGAGGCGGGTTAGCGCACCCGCCCAAGGCAATCAGTACAAGGCAACTTCATGATGAATACAGCAGCAACAACGTCTAATCTCGTCACGCGCGATGACCGTGCCATCGCGGAAGCCCTCAAAATCCGCTACACGCCCCTGGCAGTAGCGCGGGGCGAGGGCGCCTGGCTTATCGATGAATCAGGGGAGCGCTACCTCGACTTCGGCGCAAGTTGGGCGCTGGCCGGGCTCGGCTACAGCGACGAGCGCGTGCGCAATGCCGTCAAGCGGCAGATCGATCAGGCGACGTTCATCAGCCTGATCTCGGCGATCAACCGCCCGGCGGTCGAGTTGGCCGAAAAGCTGATCTCCATTGTGCCCGGCGATTTCGAGAAGAAGGTCTGGTTCGGGCTGGCTGGCTCGGACGCCAGCGAGGCCGCGCAGCGGCTGCTGATGCGCGCCACCGGCAAGCGGCGGATGGTCTCGTTCATCGGCGGCTGGCACGGCACAACCGAGGCGTCGATGGGGCTATCCGCGCACCCCTCGCTGGTTGATGCCATGGGCGGCGGGCATGTGACGAAGGTGCCGTTCCCGAACCCCTATCGCAATCCCTTTGGCGACGGCTCCGGGAACGTCACCGACCAGTGCCTCGACTTTCTGGAGCATTACCTGTTCCAGACGATTTGCCCGCCCGATCAGGTTGCGGCCGTCTATGTCGAGGCGGTCCAGGCCGACAGCGGAGATGTCGTGCCCCCGCCAGACTTTCTGCCCAAGCTGCGCGCGCTCTGCAACCGGCACGGCATTCTGCTCGTCCTCGATGAAATCAAGGTCGGGCTGGGGCGCACCGGGCGCATGTTCGGCTACGAGCATGGCCTCATCGAGGCGGACCTGGTCCTCCTGGGCAAATCGCTTGGCGGTGGCCTGCCCCTGAGCGCCATCGTAGGCCGCTCGGAGATCCTCGACGCCGGGACGGGCATCGCCCTCTTCACGGCGGTCGGCAACGCCACCTCGTGCGCGGCTGGTCTGGCCGTCGTCAATGCTATCGAGGAAGATGGCCTGGTCGAGCGTTCGGCGGAGAACGGGGCATATCTTCAGGAGTGCCTGCGGGAGGCTCTGAGCAGGTACGACATCGTTGGCGACGTGCGCGGGCTGGGCATGATTCGGGGCGTGGAGCTGGTAACCGACAAGGCGAGCAAGACGCCCAATCAGGCGGCGGCGGCAAAGGTTGTCTACCGGGCTTGGGAATTGGGCCTGATCCTCTACTACGCCGGGAATTGGGGGAACGTGCTGGAGATCACGCCGCCATTGATCCTGACGTGGGACGAGATCGATCGCGGCGTCTCCATTCTGGCGCGGGCAATCGATGATGTGGCAGCAGGGCGGGTCAGTGACGAGGCCGTTGCGGCCTTCGCGGGGTGGTAAGCAGGGAAAGCATGTCTGACGAGATCGTTGCGTTTCTGGAGGGCCGCCTCGATGACTACATCGCGGAGTTGACGCCCCTCGTCAATCAGGATTCCGGCAGCTATGACAAGGCTGGTGTCGACAAGGTCACGGCCCGGCTCGCGGAGCGGTTTCAGGCAATCGGGTTCGAGGTCGAGCGGGCGCCGCGGCAAGGGCACGGCGCGCATCATGCTCCTCGGCCATGCCGATACCGTCTTTCCCGCCGGAACCACGGCCGAGCGCCCGCTGAGCCTGGGCGAGGACCGCGTCTTCGGTCCCGGCACCTGCGACATGAAGGCGGGCATCCTGGCCGGCATCTACGCGGTCGATGCCCTCGACCACATCGGCTGGGACGACTATGGCCTGATCACCTTCGTCGTCGTCACCGATGAGGAGATCGGCGAGCGGCATTCGGTCGAGTTGTTGCAGGAGGAAGGACCGAAGCATGATGCGGTCCTTACGCTGGAGGCCGCGCGCGAAAATGGCGACATCGTCACCGCGCGCAAGGCGGGTTGCTGGCTGACGGTCGAGGCGCGCGGCAAGGCAGCGCACGCGGGAGTCGAGCCGGAGAAAGGGCGCAGCGCGACCCTGGCCATCGCCAACATAATCGTCGACACCTTCGCGCTCAATGGCCGTAAACCGGGCATGACCGTCAACCCTGGTGAGATCTCCGGCGGCAGTGCCCCGAACATCGTCTCCGACTACGCCACGGCCCACTTCGATCTGCGCGCCTGGACCAACGCCGATCTGGAGGACCTTGCCGCCGAGTTCACGCGCCTGGCGCGGAACCAGCCGGTTCCCGATGTGGATATCGTGGTGACCCGCGACCCTGGCTCCGGATGTCCGGCAATGGAGCGCACGCCGGGGGTGGTCCGCCTGGAAGAGGCGGCCATCCGGATCGCTGGCGATCTGGGGTTCCCCCTCAAAGGCGCGGCCACCGGCGGCGGCTCCGACATCAGCTTTGCCGGCTACAAGGGAACACCGGGGCTCGACGGCCTCGGCCCGATTGGCGGACTCGATCACGGCCCGGACGAGTACGTGGTCACCAGCAGCATCGTCCCGCGGACCGCGTTGCTGGCGAAGCTGATCGTGGCGATCGGCGCGTGGGGTGGCCCGGCCGATGCCTGATGCCCCAACGAATGCTGAAGACCTTCTCGCCGCGCTCGACCGGGACAATATCGACCATCTCTGGGTCACCTACCTCGATTACAGCGGGCGCGCATGCGCCAAGGCGATCCCGCGCGTCGGCTTTCGCGGCGCGGTTCGCGACGGGGTCGTATTCGCCGTCGCCAATCTCGATCTCGACATGCGCGACGAGCAGTCGGCTGGCGCGACGCTGCTCGCCGACTCGGGCGACATGATGGCCGTGCCCGACCCGCGTAGCTACACGGTCTTGCCGCGCTACCCCAACACGGCGCGGGTCTTCGCCTGGCTGCGCGACAGCACTGGCGGAATCTGGCAGGGGTGCCCGCGCACTCGCCTGCAAGCGGTGGTCGACGATCTGCTGGCGGAGGGGATCACCGCGCGGGTTGCCCTGGAGCCGGAGTTCTATCTGCTGGAACGCGGCGCGGGCGGCGAGGTCGTTCCGGCAACGACGGTGCGCGGATTCGACGAGGAAGGACTCGCGCGGGAACAGCCCTTTGCGCGACAGGTCGTCGATGAGTTGGGCGCGATGGGGATCACCGTTGCCCAGTTCGGCAAGGAGTACGGACCGGGCCAGTACGAGATCTCTGTCCGCCACGGCTCGCCGTTCGAGGCCGTCGATCACTACCGCGCGGTCAAGGACGTGGTGCGGGACGCCGCGAGCGCTGGCGGCCGCCTCGCCACCTTCATGCCGAAGGTTTACTCGAACTGGTCTGGCTGCAGCCTGCATCTGCACGTCAGCCTCTGGGACGCCGCCGGCGAGCGCGACCTGACCCCCGGCGACGGCGACGAGGAGTCGCTCTCCGATGTCGGCCGCTGGTTCATGGGCGGCCTGCTGGCGCACATCGATGCGTTGACCGGACTCGGCTCGCCGACGGTGAACAGCTACAAACGCCTGCAGCCGGGGTCGTGGGCTCCGGCCAACACCTATTGGGGGTATGGCAACCGCTCCGGGGTGATCCGCATTCCCGGACCCGGCAAGCGCCGCCATATCGAGTTCCGCTCGGGCGACAATAGCTGCCAGCCCGCGTTGCTCGTTGCCGGCGTGCTGGCGGCTGGTCTCGATGGCATTCGGAACCGGCGCGACCCCGGACCCGCGTTTCAGGGCGACATCGGGCACATGACGCCAGCGGAGGTCGAGGCCGCGGGCATCCGCTATCTGCCACGCTCGCTGCCCGAGGCGCTGGCGGCGCTGGAAGCGGACGAGGTGATTGGAGAAGCGATTGGGCCGATGGTGCTGGAGCATTTGCTGATCGTCAAGCGACATGAACTGGCGCGGTTCGAAACGGAAGTCCACCCGTGGGAACGGGCGGCGTACCTGGAGGTTGTCTAGACGTGGTCGATCTGTCGCGCGCCCCCATCATCGACGTGCATGGCCACCCATTCCTCAACAAGGGCCGAGTGACCGCCGAGCAGTTTACCGACATGACCGC
>CAYSXO010000181.1:2005-9488 GCA_964434995.1 uncultured Sphaerobacteraceae bacterium | reverse complement strand
CGGCTGTGGGATTACCGGATCGCCAGAAACACCTATCAGCAGTTGCAGTCGTTCGTGCCCTATTACGTCTTCAATGACGCTGACGTCGACCGGTACCCGGAGGAAGACGAGCTTCAACAAGTACTGGTGTCCGCGCGCGAACTGAACATCGAGGGCCTCCCGGCCAACGCGCAAACGTGGACGAATCAGCACCTCTCCTACACGCACGGCTATGGCGCGGTCGTCAGTCCTATCAATGAGGCGACAAGCCAGGGACTTCCGGTCTTCACGGTTGCCGGCATTCCGCCGAATCCCGCGGGCGTGATGACGATCGAGCGGCCGGAGATCTACTTTGGCGAGCTGGAGAGCACCTGGGTTGCGGTCAACACCGGGGTTCAGGAAGTCAACGGAATTCCTGGCGACACGCCATCCAGCCCGTACGAGGGATTGGCGCGAGGTTCAATCACGCTCGATAACTTTCTGAAGCGCGTAATGCTGGCCGTCACCCTTGGGGACAGGCGCATCTTCTTCACGGACGAATTGACGAGTGAGTCGAGGGTCCTCTTGCAACGGGCGATCCTGACTCGGGTCAGTTCCATCGCGCCGTTCCTCCGGTTTGACACTGATCCGTATCTGTCGATCATTGATGGTCGCTTGATCTGGATCATCGACGCCTACACCGCCACTGACCGCTTCCCGAACTCAACGCCCCACGGGGGAGTGAACTATGTTCGCAATACCGTCAAGGTAACCGTCGATGCCTACGACGGTACGGTCGTCTTTTATCGCACCGCTATTCCGGATCCCATCGCCGATGCGTATCAGGATCTCTTTCGCGAGATGTTCACGCCAATCAGCGAGGCATCTCCGGTGCTTGCCGAACATTTCCGCTATCCCGAAGCGTTGTTCGACCTTCAGACCGAGGTCTTTTCGTCATACCACGTGACCGATCCGACGGCGTTCTACAACGGTGAAGACCGTTGGGAGATTGCTGAAGAGCAAATCGAAACTGGAGTGGGGCGGGAAACTGAGCTGCGTCCGATGGAATCCTATTACATGACCCTGCCGCTCCCGAGTGAGACAGAAACGGGCTTCAAGCTCATTCGGCCATTCACCCCGATCAACCGGCCGAACATGACGGCGTGGATGGCGGGACAGTCAGACCCTGTAGGCAACGCTCGCCTGGTGACATATCGGTTCCCGCGTCAAACCACCGTCTTCGGGCCGCAGCAAGTTGAGGCCAGGATCGATCAGGATCCAGTCATTTCGTCGCAGTTCACGCTGTTGAGCCAGGCAGGCTCGCAGGTGATCCGCGGCAACCTCCTGGTAATCCCGGTCGAAGAGACGGTGATGTACGTCCAGCCGGTCTATTTGCAGGCGACAGCCTCGGCTGGCGCGCCAACTGAGCTGCAGTTCGTGATTGTGGTGACGAATCAGTTCGTGGAAATGCGGCCGACGCTCGAAGAGGCTCTGCAAGCCATCTCGGGCGCGGACGCCTCGTCCCCGGCTGATGAGAACGCCGTGAATGTCGAAGAAGGAACTGAATCTGGCGCGGCGTTGTCTCGAGCAACGGTGGCCGATGCGTTGATCGCCTTCGAGCGTGGCGAGGCCGCGCTACAGAGAGGAGACTGGGTCGCCTACGGGGAAGCCCAGAGCGATCTGCAACGGATTCTCGAAAAACTGGCGCGCTCGACAGATGTCGAGAATGCGGCGGCGGATCTGCCAGCAGCCGCGCCTGGCGCGGAGCCGGGGGTGGCTGGAACTCCAGTTCCATGACCTGTTCCTACGGATTTCGGGTGCACCCCTGCCATTCCCGCGTTCGCCCTCTCGCCCAGTGCGCTGGGCGAGGGGATGTGCCCGAAACCATGAAGGCGATGCCGGGACTCCTTGCCCGGGATTCGTATCGGGTCGACGGCAGAGGCTGAATCCGGTAGCCTAATCGTGGCGTCAGAGTCGAAACTCTGGCTGGATGGTCAATGAGGAGCGGTGGGTGAATATCTGGGGCTGGCTGATCGTTTTTGGGTCCGTGGGGGCCTCCGTCGGGCTAATCCTCTACGGCATGGGAACATCGACACTTCAGCCCGATCCGCTCCTGGTCGATACCGGGCGCTACCTGTTGATTGGCGGTCTGATTGCCCTGATCGTCGGGTTTTTCGCCTTCAAGGCCACCGATACATCAAGCAGCGCCTAGCGCGATCACCGCACAACTTCAAACCGGTTGTCGCACCCGACTACGCGCGTTGGCGCCCGAAGTCGGGTGCATCCGTTCGCGCGGCCACGGCGTTCGTTGCAGGATGATGTCGTCATCCGCGTACCAGCGCCGGCGAACCTGGCCCGCGAGATACATCGATCCGGTGACCACAACCGGCGCCTTACGCGGCAAGGCGAGTCGTTCAGCGCGGAGCAGGGCGGCTTCAGGTTCCAGCTCGACGTGAACATCGCCAGTAAAGCCGCACTCTCGAATCGCCTTCGCGAGCGATGCGGCTTCGAGCGAGCGTTTGCCCACCACTGCCGGTTCCGTGGCGACGAACGCCGACGCGACAGGCGCCAACTGCCGGACAATCGATCTCGCGTCCTTGGCCCCGAGGATGCCAAGCACGAAAATGGGCTTCTCCATGCCCCGCCAGTCTGAAGTCTCGCGCGCCAGGGCCGCGATCTTGTCCGCGTTGTGCGCCCCGTCGATCCAGACTTCCGAAAGGGCGCAGGGCATTCGCTCCATGCGGCCGGGGAGACGGGCCCTGGAGATACCGGCCGGCAATGCCGCGGAGGCAACCTGGAATCCCTGTTGACGTAGAGCCGCGATCGCTCCCGCCGCGACGCGTGCGTTCGCCAGTTGGCATTCGCCAGGCATGCCTGGCTGAACGCCTTCGAGTCCAGCGAACTCATGCGCTCGGATCATGGGCGCGCCAGCCTCACCAGCTTCTGTAGCGATGACCATCTCGGCCTCCGCTGGGACCTCCCCAACCACGGCAATTGATCCTGGCTTGATAATGCCGGCCTTGTGCCAGGCGATGTCGGAGATCGTCGGCCCCAGTGACACGATATGGTCCATCCCGACGCTCGTAATCACGCTGACTACCGGGGTGATGACATTGGTTGTGTCGAATCGCCCACCCGCGCCGACTTCAACGACCGCGAGGTCGACGGCCCGTTCAGCGAACCACTGATACGACAGGGCCGTCCACACTTCAGCGTAACCACATTGCTGCCCTGAACCGTCGGTTGGGAAGAGCCGCGCGCACTCGCGGAGGATCTCGCGAACGAGCCTGCTGAACGAAGCGGCGTCAATAAGCGATTGTCCAATCTGGAGCTTTTCGGCCGCGACCTGGAGGTACGGGGATGTTCGCAGGCCAACACGGTAGCCAGAGGCAGTCAGGGTTGCCGCGATGGAGGCCGAGGTCGACCCCTTCCCTGACGTGCCGGTGACGTGGACGACCGGGTAGCGGAGATGTGGGCTGCCCAGCGCATCGAGTAGCGTTCGCACGCGGGTGAGTTTGGCAACGGCGCGTTGTCGCCGGCCGGAGGCCGTGCGCGTTTCGGCCCGCTCACCTCGAATCAGGGACGTCAGCGCGTTGGCGCTTTCCCAGTAGTTCATGAGTTCGATGAACTCGGCATCCGTGCGGATCAAAGAAATTCCGCGCAGACGGAATTGGCGAGGAGCATGCCGCGATGCGTGAGCGTTACGCGCTGATGTCCAATTGAGAGCAGGCCGAGCGTCTCCAGCCGGTGAACGATTGGGCCGAATGCCTCCTGGATCGAGAGGCCATGCCGATCGTGAAACGCCTCGAACGAGACCCCATCCTGCAGCAGCCGCAAGCCCAGCATCATGGTTTCACCCATTTCGGTTCGGGCGTCTATTGCCTCGGTATTCGTTGCCGGTGACTTCCCCGCCTTGAGCAGCTCGATGTACCGGTGGGGCGACGGTTGGTTCATGATGCGTTGATCCCCAACGTGCCCATGTGCTCCCGCGCCGATGCCCGCGTAGTCGCCGTTTCGCCAGTAGATCGCGTTATGGCGTGACGTTTGCCATGGCCGAGATGCCCAGTTGGCGATCTCATAGTGGATCCAGCCATGTCTGGCCAGCATGTGAATGGCCAACTCGAAGAAGTCAGCGGATTGGTCGTCATCGATCGGCGCCAGGATGCCTCGAGCGACCGCGTCGGCCATCGGCGTGCCGGGCTCCACGATCAGATTGTAGAGCGAGAGATGGTCCGGCACTGTCCCGCCCACGTCGCCAGCCAGCATGAGATCGAGATCGTGCTGCCATTTCCCCAGCGTCTGACCTGGCCAGCCATAGATCAGATCGAGACTCAAATTGGCGAAGCCTGCATTCCGTGCGGCGGCCATTGCGGCGCCGATCCGCGCGGTGTCGTGTAGCCGCCCAAGGACGCGAAGCCCGCGGCGGTCGAGCGTTTGCGCCCCGATGCTCAAACGTGTAATGCCCGCTTCCAGGAGGGCTTCGCATCGCGCTTCATCGAGATCATTGGGGTTGGCCTCGATGGTGATCTCCGCATCAGGTTGAACGTTGAATGCATCCCGGCAGGCCCCGAGCAGTTGTGAGAACCGCGTAGCGGTCAGAAGCGATGGAGTGCCTCCGCCGAAGAAGATGGAGGCCGCCTCTCGGCCGTCGAATCGCGGCGCCCAGATCCTGGTTTCCTGGCAGGCCGCGTCAACATAGTCCGGAATGCGAGATTCCTGTCCGGAATAGGTGTTGAAGTCGCAGTATGGGCAGATATGCGTGCAGAAGGGGATGTGAAGGTAGATGCCATACGGGTGGCCGGGCGCCGCGGGCGCCACAATGCGGTCGTTCGTTTGGTGCTGACCGGGATGCGTCCGGCGCTCGCTGGTGAAGAGACCTGGAGTCTCAGGGGAGTGCAGCGGGGTCATCGAGTATTGCCCGGGGTGCGTCAGCAGGAAAAAGCGTTGAGAGATAGATTACGACCGGGTCATTGCCGTCGTTTCGGCCCTGGTGGATTGCGCCACCTGATTCGATGAGGGTGTCTCCCGCACGGACCTCAACCGTTTCACCGGGGGAAATCCGGTGAGGCGCGAGGTCCAGACTATCGGCCCGTACAAGGTCGACTGTTCCCGAAATGACCGAATACGTCAACGTTCCCTGAATTACGCTGCCGATCTGTGTGCCGGGGTGATGGTGAACGGGGATGGTCGCGCCCGGCATGAGCGTGACTCGGCCCAGCGCCAGCTCCGGGTTCTTGACGGGTTCAGGGGACGCTCGCCCAAGGACTTCGTTGGCAATAACGACTGGCTCAGGCTCCGGCGTCGCCTGCAGGGCGAGGGATGGTGTCGCCAACGCCATCAGGGAGGCGATGACGCCGACGGCGATCAGGATTCCCAGTGGCGGCAGCCATTTGGGCATTACGCGCGACTCCTTACCGGCATTCCTCTACGATCAGAGAAGGCTCTTGAGCTTTTCGAAGTCCACGTTGCCGCCACTCAGCGTTGTGATCGCGCGTGAACCCGCCGGCAGGCGGACCCTACCGGCCAGCAACGCGGCCGTGGCCGCCGCGCCCGCGGGTTCCACCAGAAGTTTGGTCCGCTCGAGTATCAGGCGAAGCGCGCTCATGATTTCATCGTCGGTGACGAGCACAACGTCGTCCACATATCGTTCGATGAGCCGCTGGGAGGTTGGCGCGGCGAAAGGCGCGGAGAGGCCGTCGGCGATGGTGGTGATCTTCTCGATCGTGACCGGGAACCCGGCCGCCAGGCTGCGCGTGACCGCCGGAGCGCCTTCCGGCTCCACGCCGATGACTCGTACCGATGGTTTCAGGGCTTTTGCCGCCACGGCGATACCCGCCAGGAGACCTCCACCGCCGACGCAGACGAGAATTGCCTCGACGTCCGGGCTATCCTGTACGATCTCCAGGCCGGCCGTGCCCTGCCCCGCGATGATGTCGGGGTCGCCAAATGGGTGGACATAGTGCATCCCATGCTCAAGGCGGAATGCGTCCATGGCCGGAAACACCGTTTCCATGGAGGGCGCGAAACGGGCTTCCGCGCCATAGCCCCGTACCGCCGCGACTTTGGTTGGCACCGCGTTTTCCGGCATGAAGACGACGCAGCGAACCCCAAAGAGCTGAGCCGCATACGCAAGGCCCTGCCCGTGGTTCCCCGCGGAAAGCGTGATGACGCCGCGTTCTCGCTGCTCCGGGCTGAGGCGCATGATGGCGTTCAGTGCGCCGCGAGCCTTGAAGGCCCCGGTGCGCTGCAGGTTTTCGGCTTTAAGGCCCAGCCGGGCGCCGGTGGCGCTGCTTAGGGTCGCGGACTCGAAAATCGGAGTACGGTGTACATATGGGGCAATTCGGTCAGCAGCGGCGAGAATGTCATCAAGCGTCACATCGGGCGTCGACATCGCCTCATAAGCGCCGCGCGCCTCGCGCGCGGCTTCCGCGATGCCCAATGTCCCGGTACGTTGTTCCAGCACGCAGCCTTGCTCCCGATGATGCCTGATCGCTCGCCCGCCGCCCAAGAGACGCGGGATGAATCAATGCGACGGTCCAGTATATGCAGTGTATTGAACCACCGGAAGGACCCTCATGGTAGACGACGGTATGCCGACGCGTACCTCACGATTGCGCACGGTCCGGTTCGAGCAGGACACGGTCGACATCATTGCAGAGACAATTGGAGCCGAAGCCTCTCTCGCGCCATTCCAGCTCCCGGGCGCGGCCGTCCACCAATTCACCATCGCGGGGCCTGGAAACCGGCCCGCAACGATGGTCACCCTCTGGCCTTCACTGCGGCGGGTCGATGCCATCGGCGCGGGCGCCGCCGTCGTCTTTACGGACATCGTGTCGGTTCAACTCGTTGATGGCGCCGAAGTCCTCTTTCGCCGGGGCTCTGGCGAGTACCTGGTGGTCACGAACATCGGCAAAATAGTCGTTCGGTCCTGACCCGGACGCTATCGTCGCCCGTTTGCGCCCATCGATCCGGGGCGAAAATCACTTTCAGGAGTGATGGTGCGGACAAACTCGGCCACCACGCGCGCCGCCTGATCGACATCGTGGAGGCTCAGGAGCTCGTTTGGCGAGTGCATGTAACGGCAGGGCACCGAGACGAGTCCCGTGGCCGTACCCACCCCGGTACGAACCATCGGGTCGGCGTCCGTGCCGCTCGATGCGCCAGTTGCCTGCACGGAGTACGAGACCCCGAGCCTCTGGGCCGCATCGCGCAGGCCGAAGTAAATGGCATCGTTGATGGTTGCGCCGCGAGTGATGACAGGGCCGCCGCCAACGGTGACGTCGTGATCTCCCTTCTTGTTTGCCCCTGGGTAGTCGGTTGGGTGCGTGAGATCGAGGGCGATGGCGACGGCCGATGGAACGCTGAATGACGCCGTGTAGGCACCGCCAAAGGTGATTTCCTCTGTCACCGTGGCGACCGCGTAGACATCCGCCTGGCAGCGGTTCCCGGCGATGAGCCTGGCCGCTTCGAGCGCAACAAATGCCCCGACTCGATTGTCCATGCTCCTGGAGACGCATCGATCTTC
>CAYSXO010000181.1:0-1995 GCA_964434995.1 uncultured Sphaerobacteraceae bacterium | reverse complement strand
GCGACAATCACAATACGTATGGGTTTGGCGCGGCCGAGAGTTCCACGAATCTGGAATCGATCACCGCGGGATCGCCGACTTCGACAAGGCGCTGAGCGTCAGCGCGGTCCGCGGCGCCGATATCGACCCAGAGATCTTCGAGCTGGGACGGCTTCTTGCGATCTTCTTCCTTCAGGAGGTGCGACGCCTTCTTGCCAATCACGCCAATGACATCGCCGTGCCGGCCGAGAATCCTGATCCGCTGGCCAACGACAACCTGATCGTCCCATCCGCCCAGTGGAGCAAGCCAGAGAAATCCCTCGGGGTCGATGTGCGTGATGAGAAAGCCGATCTCGTCAATATGGCCAACCAGGAGAACGCGAGGGGCATCGCTGTCCTCATTGGCCGGCTTCACCCGGGCATAGGAGTTCCCGACCACGTCGTGCGTCACTTCGTCGGCAAATGTATCTGCTTCCTCACGCCAGACCTGGGCCGCGGCGGCTTCGAAGCCGGATGGCCCAGGCGAGTCGAGCAGGCGGCGAAGAAACGCGAGCGATCGTTCATCCATGTGGTCTCGTCTCCAATATTCGGCTATTCGGCCGGGCAGTATGGCACGGGTCACTCCTCCCGCATGTAGAGGAGCACGGCAACAGCGGCAACGAGCAGCATCGCGATGACGATGGCGTAACCGATCATGCGCTTGCCGGCTGAAGCCTTGGAATGTATGGCTTGACGACTTCGACGGCGCTGGCCACACGATCGAGATCGACGCCGGTCGTCATGCCAAGGCCGTGGAGATGCCGAAGGAGGCTTTCCGTGGCGAGATTGCCCGGGGCGCCAGGGGCAAAGGGGCATCCCCCGAGCCCGCCAGCGGCCGAATCAAAAATCCTCACGCCCTGTTCAAGGCCCTCGTCGATGTTGCGCAGTGCCTGGCCCGAGGTGTCATGGAAATGAAGCGCGAGACGCTCAATCGGAATGGCCTCGAGGGCGGCTGAGACGATGCATCGAACCATCTCTGGAGATCCAGAACCAATGGTGTCCGCAAGGCAAATTTCATCGCAGTCGAGGGCCATGAGACGCTCAACCACCTCAACCACCTGCCGCGGCTTGACGATTCTCGAATAGGGACATCCAAACGCGACTGAGACATAGCCGCGCACCCAGATGCCTCGCTCGCGCGCGGCCGATACCACCGGCGCAAACCGCTCGAACGTGCCGGCGATCGACGTTCCGACGTTGGCCCGCGCGAACTCTTCCGTGGCCGATGTAAAGAGCGCGATCTCCCGCGCGCCGGCGTCGAGCGCTCGGTGCAGTCCCTTGTCGTTTGGCACGAGAACGGGATAGCGGGTCGCCGCGGCTCGTGTTATTCCGTTCATCACCTCGCCCGCGTCGGCGAGCTGCGGCACCACTTTTGGGTTGACGAAGCTGGTTGCCTCGATCACGGAGAGGCCGGAAGCTGTCAATGCGTCAATGAACGCGATTTTGACCGGTGTCGGAATGGGCGCGCTTTCGTTCTGCAATCCGTCACGTGGACCGACTTCCACGACGACAACTCGGTTTGGCGACGGCTCGGAATGACCCGAGCCGTTCGCGGTGGGCAAGGATGGATGTATCACTCGGTCCTACCCGGCAGGTGGCGGCGGCGGAGGCGCCGACGTCGGCGCCGCGGCTGAAGCCGACGGCGTGCTCGTCGGTGGGACAGGCGTGCTCGTTGGACGCGGCGTACTCGTTGGACGCGGCGTGCTCGTGGGAACGGGCGTGCTGGTCGGAGGCACGGGTGTACTCGTTGGCCGAGGCGTGCTGGTTGGAACCGGCGTGCTGGTCGGCGGAACCGGCGTGCTGGTCGGCGGAACCGGCGTGCTGGTTGGAACCGGCGTGCTGGTCGGCGGAACCGGCGTGTTCGTTGGGGGCACGGGCGTGCTTGTTGGTCGAGGCGTGCTGGTTGGAACCGGCGTATTGGTCGGAACGGGCGTGCTGGTCGGCGGGACTGGAGTGTTGGTCGGGACGGGCGTGTTC
>CAYSXO010000180.1:0-9498 GCA_964434995.1 uncultured Sphaerobacteraceae bacterium | reverse complement strand
AAGCACATGTTGCCGAACTCGCTGGCGCCGCTCATCGTGCAGACCAGCTACGCCGCGGCGGCAGTGGTGCTGGCGGCGTCCGGCCTCAGCTTTCTTGGACTCGGCGTGCAGCCGCCGGCGCCGGAGTGGGGGGCAATGCTCTCTCGGGGGCGGGAGCTGCTGCGGGTTTCGCCGCATGTGGTGGCGGTGCCGGGGCTGGCGATCGCCTTTCTCATTTTGGCGCTCAACCTGGCGGGCGATGGACTGCGTGATGTGACCGATCCGCGCCTGCGGAACCGTTGATCTGGAAGGAAGGTTCGTGTCCTATCTGATTCGGCCGGAATGGCTCTTTGACAGCCCGACCGGTACGTTGCGCGGCAACATGGCGGTCCTTGTCGAGGGGCGGCAGATCGTCTCTGTCGAGAGCGGCCGCGGCCTGGCGGCGGGAAACGCGACGATCGTCGAAGCGCCAGGCTGCACCCTGTTGCCCGGCCTGATCGACGCGCATGTCCATCTCTGCATGGATGCGCGCGACACGCCCGCGCAGCGCCCGACCGATTCGGCGGAGCTGGCATTTCGGGGTGTGGCCGGGGCGCTGGCGACGGTCCGCGCGGGCGTTACCACGGTCCGCTGCGTCGGCACGCCGAACAACGTCGATCTGGCCCTGCGCGACGCGATCGCTCAGGGCCGCGTCATCGGCCCGCGAATCCTCGGCGCCGGACGCACCATCGCCATCACTGGCGGGCATAGCTACCCCATGGCGCTGGAGTCGGATGGCGTCGATGGGGTAATCGCCTCGGTGCGGACGCAGATCAGGGCCGGCGCGGACGTGATCAAGCTGATGGTGACGGGCGGTGTGCTCACGCCGGGCGGCAGGCCCGGCACGCCGCAGATGTTGCCCGAGGAGATCGTGGCGGCCATCCGCGTCGCGCATCGTGCCAACCGTCGCGTCTGCGGCCACGCCGAGGGGCCGGAGGGGGTGCGAGACGCGATCGCCGCGGGGATCGACTCGATCGAGCACGGCTATTTCATCGCCGACGATCCCCTCTTCGCGACGATGCAATCGAACCCAACCTGGCTTTCGCCGACGCTCGTTGCCTACGCGGCGATTCTGGAAGGGCGCGAC
The DNA here is from genome assembly GCA_964434995.1 of uncultured Sphaerobacteraceae bacterium. Lineage (GTDB taxonomy): Bacteria > Chloroflexota > Chloroflexia > Thermomicrobiales > UBA6265 > JACCXM01. The sequence goes on along the minus strand of CAYSXO010000180.1, from coordinate 8,393 downwards.
CAGTTGCCCGAGGAGGCCGTGGCCAATGCCGAGTTGGCGATCGAGCGGCACCGGGAGAGCTTCCGCCATGCGCTCGCGGCCGGCGTGAGGATCGCCATGGGCTCGGATGCGGGAACGCCCCACAATCCGCATGGCGAAAACTGGCGCGAGATCGAGCACATGGTTGCGCAGGGGATGTCGCCCGCTGCCGCGCTGCAGGCGGCGACGAGCGATGCGGCGGCACTCCTCGGCGTCGATGACGTGGGTGCGATCGAGGCGGGCATGACCGCCGATCTCCTGCTGATCGGTGGCTCGCCGCTGGATGACGTTTCCAATCTGGGTAATGTGCGCGACGTCTGGGCTCGCGGCCAGCGGATCGTGGTGAACGGGCAGGTAGCCGCATGAGCTGGTCAGCCGATCTGCCCGAGGCGGCGCATATCTTGCGCCGCCTGATAAACGCGCCCAGCCCTAACCCGCCGGGCGATTGCGAGGCCGTCAGCCAGGTCTGTCTGAAGTTGCTGGACGGCTCTGGTTCAGCGGTTCGCGTCGTGCGGGCGCCGGACGGCACGCCGAACGTGTTGGCCACGCTCGGCTCTGGCGAGAAGACGCTCCTCGTCCATAGCCACTACGATACGCAGCCCGCTGGCGATCGGTCGCGCTGGACCAGTGATCCCTATGTCGCCGCCCTGCGCGAAGGCGCGATCTACGGCCGCGGCGCGGGCGACGACAAGGGGAGCGTCGCGGCGCAGTTGGCGGCGCTGCTGGCGCTGGCGCGCGGCGGGTTCGCCCCATCCTACCGGGTCCTCTTCGCCTTCGTCGCGGACGAGGAATCGGGTGGCGAACGGGGTACGCGGTTCCTGCACGAGCGCGGCGAGCTGCGGGCCGACGCCGCGTTGATCGGCGAGCAGACCGACAATCAGGTGGCGGTCGGCGAGCGCGGCATCGTCTGGATCCGGGTGACGTTCGCGGGAACCGCCGCGCACGGCGCCATCCCCGAGGCGGGAATCAGCGCGCTGGCGCCGGCGGCGCGCCTCATCGATCTGCTCCATCGCGAGCTCGCGCCGAAACTGCGGCTCCGTCAGCCGACGCCGCTCCTGCCCGCGTCCTCGATCAATGTGGGCCGCTGCGTGGCAGGCGTCGACGTCTCCACGGCGCCAAGTTCTGCCGTGGTGGAAATCGACCGGCGAATCGTCCCCGGCGAAGACCCGGCCGGTTGCGTGCGCGAGATCGAATCGCTGATTCCGGGGTTGCTCGATGAGCACCCTGGCGTTTCCGTCAAGGTCGAGACATTTCTTTCTGGGCCCGCGTTTCTGACCCCACTCGACGATCCCATCGTACGGGCGCTGCAGAGCGCCGTGGCCGCCATGGGGGGAAAGAGCGAATTGACCGGCTACCGGCAGGCGAGCGACGCCCGCTTTCTCGCCAACGACGGCATCCCGATCGTGATCTTCGGCCCGTCTGACCCAGAGGTCGGCCACGCCTTCGACGAGCACGTCGCCGTGCGTGAGTTGCAGGTCGCGGCCGACACGCTGGTGCGGTTTGCGCGCTCGGCCTTTGCCGGCTAGCCGCAGCGCGCGTGGCTCATCAGCCACATTGCCGCGGATGCCGCGTTACTGAATCTTCCCCCGGCAGGCGACTGGCCAGATGGCGGCAATGACGCCGTCATGCACGCCAAAGAGATTCTCGTGCAAGTGCACGGCCTGGTCGGTGTAGTTGACCTCCAGGATCAGGCGGTCGCCGACGCGCGGCCATTCCGCCGGACCATCGAGGGCGATGATGCCGTGCTCGGCGGAGAACTTGATGCCGGTTACGCCGTCGATGCCCCGGACGGTTGGCGCCTTCTGGCTGGGGTCGATGCTCCGCCGGCCGGCGTCGATGACGATGCGGTCTTCCGCCGGGCGGCTGGTTACGGTCGTCATCAAAGTCAGCGCCGGTTCGATGCGCGCCTCCAGGTCGCGGTAGAAGCCATCACCCATCGTCGCGCCGCCCGCTTGCACTTCCGTGATGCCGGGTTGTGGCGCGGCGTGCAGATACGTGCCGCTGCCGCCGCAGGAGACGATGTCGACCGGCAAGCCCGCCGCGCGCACGGCGTCCGCGGTGGCGGTCAGGCGCCCGATCGCCTTGGCAATCTCCTCGCGCCGGGTTTCGTGGTCGGCCATGGAAACGGTGTGCCCTTCCCAGGCCATCACCCCGGCAAAGCGCAGATTGGGCGAATCGGCCACGAGCTTGGCCAGCTCGACCGTTGGCTCGCCCGGTGCAACACCGCATCGCTGCATGCCGGTGTTGACCTCGACCACGACGCGCGGCTTGACCCCGAAGGCCGCCGCGGCATCGTCCAACTCGCGGACGTTGGCCGGATTGTCGACGGAGACGATTACGTCCGCGCCAGTCGCGGCAATCAGCGCGGCGAGCCGCCGTGTCTTGATCGGGCCGACGACCTGATTGGCAATGAGGATGTCGTTGATGCCAGCGGCGGCCATCACTTCAGCCTCGCTCACCTTGGCTACGGTCACGCCGATGGCGCCTGCCGCCATCTGGCGATGGGTGATGGCTGGGGTCTTGTGGCCTTTGGCGTGCGGACGCCACTGCACGCCATGCTCGCGCATGGTCCCGGCGATGTGCGCAATGTTGCGGTCCATCGTCTCGATGTCAACCAGCAACGCGGGCGTGTCGAGCTCGCTAACCGGCAATCCAACCAACGTCGTCAGCATCGTCTTCTGTCCCCATCCCCGTGAGTGCGATTTGCTTGGCCTCAGTATGAAGGAAACGGGGTGATGGGTGATGGGTGGCGGGTGATCGGTGACGGGGAGATCGATCTCGGTTGACGAACAATCTCCCGTGCTTCCGCCCTCCGTCCTCCGTCCTCCGTCTCGTCTACCCTATCACCCATCACCCATCACCCTCGCAAAGGAGGCTCGTGAACGTGACGCAATCCCCAACAACAGCGCCCTACGGAACGTGGCGCTCGCCCATCACCACGGATCTGATTACCGGACGCAAGATTGGCGTCTCCACGCCCCGGCTCGATGGCGATGTCGTCTACTGGCTGGAGTCGCGGCCGGAAGAAGCGGGCCGTTCGGTGATCGTGCGCCGCCTCGCCGATGGCACGGTGGAAGATGCTGTGCCGGCCGGCTTCAATGTGCGCACGCGCGTGCACGAATATGGCGGCGGCGCATACGCGGTGCACGAGGGGCTGCTGATCTTCTCGCACTTTCATGACACGCGGCTCTATCGGGTCGATGGCACGGGCGAGCCGCGGCCAATCACCCCGGCCGGCCCGCTGCGCTACGCCGATCCGGTCTTTGATCTGGGCCGCAATCGCCTGATCGCCGTGCGCGAGGACCACTCCGGGGATGGCGAGGCGGTCAACAGCATCGTCGCGCTGACCATCGACGGCGACGAGCAGGGCGGGACGATCCTCACCTCCGGCGCGGACTTCTACTCCAATCCCCGTCTCAGCCCCGATGGCGCGCGCCTCGCCTGGCTGCAGTGGGATCATCCAAACATGCCGTGGGACGGCTGCGAGTTGTGGGTGGCGGAGATCGCGCCGGATGGCGCGCTCGGGGAGCCTTCCTTGATCGCCGGCGGGAAAGAGGAGTCGATCTTCCAGCCCGAATGGGCGCCCGACGGCTCCCTCATCTTTGTCTCCGACCGCACCGGGTGGTGGAATCTCTACCGCCGCCCCCCTGGCAGGAGCGAGGACGAGGCCTTGGCCCCAATGGAGGCCGAATGCGGGATGCCGCAGTGGGTCTTCGGCATGGCCACCTATGCCTTCCTCGACCCGGAGACGATCATTTTCACGTATACCCGCGACGGATTCTGGCATCTGGCGACGGTCGATCTCGCCTCGGGAAGGGTCACCGGGATCGAGGCGCCCTACACCGAGATCGACGATCCCGTGGCGGCGAATGGCACGGCGGTCTTCACGGGTGGCAGCGCCGCCATCCCGTCATCGATTGTTCGCTACGACCGGAAGAGCGGCCGGTTCGAGACGCTGAAGCGTTCATTGGCCGTCGAGATCGACGCGGGCTACCTGTCGACGCCGGAGCCGGTCGAGTTCCCAACCGCGAACGGCCTCACTGCCCACGCCTTCCTCTATCCCCCGACGAACAAGGATTATGTTGCCCCAGCAGGTGAACTACCGCCCTTGCTGGTGCAGAGCCACGGCGGCCCTACCGGCGCCAACTCAACGGCGATGAGCCTTCCTCTGCAGTTCTGGACGTCGCGCGGCTTCGCGGTGCTCGATGTCAACTATGGCGGCAGCACGGGTTATGGCCGCCCGTACCGGCGGAGGCTGACGGATACGTGGGCATCGTCGACGTTGACGACCACGCGAATGGCGCGCGTTATCTCGTGGCGCAGGGGCTGGCCGATCCGGAGCGGGTGGCCATCCGGGGGTGGAGCGCCAGTGGCTACACCACCCTGGCGGCGCTGACCTTCAACGACACCTTCCGCGCCGGAGCCAGCCACTTCGGCATCAGCGATCTGGAGACGATGACGACCGACACGCACAAGTTCGAGTCGCGCTATCTCGATGGCCTGATTGGCCCCTATCCGGATCGCCGCGACATCTACGTGGAGCGGTCGCCGATTCATCACCTGGAGCGGATCACCGCGCCGCTGGCCCTCTTCCAGGGGAGCGAGGATACGGTGGTGCCGCCCGATCAGGCGGAGAAGATGTATGAGGCGATGGCCGCGCGCGGCTTGCCGGTGGCGCTGATCGTCTTCGATGGCGAGGGGCATGGTTTCCGCCGCTCCGAGAACATCCGCCGCGCCCTGGAAGGCGAGCTCGACTTCTACGGGCGGGTCTTCGGGTTCACTCCGGACGGCAAGTTGGAACCGATCGCCATCGCCAATCTTGAGGTGATAGGGTCATGAGGTGATAGGGTCATGAGGTGATAGGGTGATAGGATGACGCGAGATTCGGGGTGAGCAAGGGTGGGTGTCTGGGGCACGGTCGGAGCTTGGCATAGTCGGCGGGAAGCTGCTAGGCGCTGACTCTCGTCCCCATCACCAATCACCAATCACCCATCACCCGTCACCCAGGAGACTCGCATGGCCACGGCCGCTCGGAAGGTTATCGTTACCTGCGCGATTACGGGATCGATCCATATCCCTTCGCAGTCGCCTTATTTGCCGATTACGCCAGATCAGATCGCGGAGAATGCCCTCGGCGCGGCCGCGGCTGGGGCTGCCATTCTCCATCTGCATGCGCGCGATCCCGAGAACGGCAAGCCAACGCCCGATCCCGAGGTCTTCCTGCGGTTCCTGCCGCGCATCAAGGCGGGCACCGACGCGGTGATCAACATCACCACGGGCGGCGCGCAGACGATGACCATTGACGAGCGGTTGGCTGGTCCCTCGCGCATGAAGCCCGAGATGTGCTCGCTGAACATGGGGTCGATGAATTTCGGCCTCTACCCGATGGCCAACCGCATCAAGGAGTTCAAGTACGACTGGGAGCCGGGCTACCTGGAGATGTCGCGCGGGCATATCTTTCGCAACACCTTCGCCGACATCGAGCGCTTGTTGCAGACGATGGGCGAGCACGGCACGCGCTTCGAGTTCGAGTGCTACGACGTGGGACATCTGTATAACCTGGCCCACTTCCTCGACCGGGGCCTGATCCAGCCTCCCATCTTCGTGCAGACGATCTTCGGCATCCTGGGCGGCATCGGCACCGATCCGGAAGACCTGCTGCACATGAAGCGGACGGCAGACCGCCTGCTCGGCAACGATTATGTCTGGAGCATCCTCGGCGCGGGGCGGCACCAATTCAATCTGATCACCATGGGGGCCATTATGGGCGGCAACTGCCGTACCGGGATGGAGGACAACATCTACGTGGGCAAGGGGGAATTGGCGACATCGAATGCTGATCTGGTCGCCAAGACGGTCCGCATCCTGCGCGAGCTCTCGCTTGAGCCGGCCACGCCGGATGAAGCCCGGCAGATGCTCGGCCTCAAGGGCGCGGCAAACGTCGGCTTCTAGGGGGATGTCGCGAGGTGGCAGGCGACGCCATGCGCGATATCGAAGACCACCTGATTTCGCTCCTCAACCGGGTGACGGACTGGCTCAAGTTCGCGGAGACGAAGAACACGGCGGCCGTTGGCCTCTCTTCGACGGCGCTCGGCGTGATCGTCACGTTTCTTGTTGCTGGCCCGCCGGTTCCCGACATTGCTGGGGCTGGGCTGGGCATTGGCGCGGTGATGCTGATGGTGAGTCTGATGCTGGCGGTGGCCTCCTTTCTCCCCTCAACCAATCTGGAGAAGCACCTGACTGGCCGGCCCGAACCGCCGGGAGCGATCGACAATCTGCTCTTTTACGGGCACCTGGCTCGCTATGAGCCGCGCGGCCTGGTGGCCGCGGTCGCCGAGCATTACTTCGATCGCAAGGGAGACGACGCTCAGCCGAGCAAGTTCGCGCTCGATATCGCCGGACAGATCGTCGTCAACGCGCGAATCACCGTTCGCAAGCTTGAGCTGTTTCGATACTCGCTCATGCTGTTTGGGTTCGGCGTTCTGATCGCGGCGGCGGCGATGGCCATCTCCGCGATTGTCATCTAACGCGCGAATGTGTGAAGAGCTGACAATTACGCATATCTGATACCATTCTTCACTTCTGCCGGACCCGACGGGGCCGACGCGGTAAGGCGCCGCGTGTCAACCGTTCCGTTCGCGTTCGGCCTCGAGAGTTTTTGGCGTGTTTACCTGACGCCACTTCCCGAGAAGGGGCCTCTGGGAGGACTATCGTTTTGGATCAACGCGAATTCGATGCTCTGGCCGCTCGCCTATCGAGCGGAACACACCGGCGCGGCGCCGTCCGCGGCCTTGTTGGCGGGGCGCTTGCCGCGGCTGCCGTCGCGGGGCTTGCCGATGGCGCGCATGGCAAGGAGAAGGGGCGCAAGCAGGCTGCTGCCGAAACCAATGCCGTTGGCAATGGGAAGCGGATTATCTGTTACTGCCCCGACGATAACCCCGCGAACTGCTCAACGAAGCGGCTCAAGACGAAGAAGGCGAAAAAGCGCCTGAAGAGGTTCCCGAACAGCTACCGGGGCAGGTGTGATAGCGTGACGACCACAACAACCACCGCGGCTCCCACCACTACCACGCTGGCTCCAACCACGACACCCCAACCACCAGGACGTTGATTGCGTAAGTCGCATTCTCGCTGGCATGTCGAAAGGGGCAAGGGCATCACGCCCTTGCCCCAACTGTTTGTGCGCGTGACGGCCAGCCGGGCTACGCTTCCGGGAAACGCATTGGCAACCCGGAGATTGCCGCATGACCGCGCTCACGATCGGCATGGCGACCTACAACGATTTCGACGGCGTCTATTTCACCGTGCAATCGTTGGGACTCTATCAGGACCTCGAAGAGACCGAGATTCTGGTCATTGACACCTACGGCTGCGAACATACCCGGCGATTCGTCGAAGGCGTTCCCGGGGCCCGCTATCTCCTGGACCTCGAGGCGCAGGGAACCGCTGCCCCGCGCGATCTGGTCTTTCGCGAGGCGAAAGGCGATGCGGTCCTCTGTTGCGACTCGCATGTGCTCCTCGCGCCAGGGGCCATCGCCCGGCTCCGGGCGTACTATCGGGAGGACCCTGAGACGAACGACCTCCTGCAAGGGCCCTTGCTTTATGACGACCGCGGGTCGATCTCGACGCACTTCGAGCCGGAGTGGCGCGCGCAGACGTGGGGCACGTGGAGCACCGATCCGCGCGGGCTCGACCCCGAAGGGGCGCCGTTCGACATCCCCATGCAGGGGTTGGGAGTCTTCAGTTGCCGCAAGAAGGCCTGGCCCGGCTTCAATCCTGCCTTCCGGGGCTTCGGCGGCGAAGAGGGCTACATCCACGAGAAGTTCCGGCAGCGGGGTGGGCGCACGCTCTGCCTCCCCTGGTTGCGCTGGTTGCATCGGTTCGGGCGTCCTGCCGGCGTCCCCTATCGGCTCACGGTCGAAGACACGTTTCGCAACTACATCATTGGCCACGCGGAATTGGGGCTCGATCAGGAGCCGGTTCGAGCGCACTTCGCCGAGTTCCTCGACGAGGACGCGCTGGACGAGATTACGAGGGAGGCGCTCTTCGAACTCGATGTGACGCGCCTACCGCTGGTGAGTTGCGTTTGTCCCACGTACGATCGTCCTCCGACGAAGCAGTTCCTGCTTGAGGAGGCGATCGAGTCGTTCCTGAGACAGACCTATCCGAACAAGGAATTGCTGGTCATCAACGACTGCCCGGACCAGGAGCTGGTGTGCGATGCGCCGGGCGTGCGCGTCGTGAACGTCCCGGCACGGTTTGACAGCCTCGGCGAGAAGTACAACGCGGGCATCGCGCTCGCTCGCGGCGACCTGATCGCCAACTGGGACGACGACGACATTTCGCTCCCCTGGAGGCTCTCCCTTGCCGTCGAA
>CAYSXO010000179.1:3358-9501 GCA_964434995.1 uncultured Sphaerobacteraceae bacterium | reverse complement strand
CTGTTCAGCCCATCCCACCATCGGCGGATGAGGTCCTTGTTCGATTCGGTCGACATATCGTGCTCCTTGAAGCGACAAGAACCCTCAGGCCGCCGTGCGCGCTCCGGCCGGTGAAGAGGTGGGACGCGCACGGCCACATTGCCCCAAGCACGGCCACACGTGCCTGGTGGCCGCGACGTGCAGATTGCCGTCGTGCCGGAATGTCAGCGCCTTACCGGGTCGCGCTGATGAGCACCTCTCCCCTGGTCACCTCGGGGTCGCTCAACGACTCGCGGGAGGCCAGGTGCTCCTTGACCCACGCCGCGGCGCGCCCCATCGACTCCGTGGTCCCGGCCTCATCTTCGGCGACGGTGATGGTGGTCACGCCATCATCCGTCTCCAGGAAGTAGTACGCCACGAAACCGGGAACGCCCCGCATCGTCTCTTCCAGATGGGCCAACCTTTCGCGCGCCTCATCGACGACGTCGCGCGAGCCGGAGTACTTACGGATGACGGCGTGCATGATGATCCTCCGGAGGCGGCTTCGCCTCGTATCGATGCAGCGGCCTGGAAAGTTGCAGCGTACGGATGCGAGCAAGCCAGGCCGCAACGGCCTCAGCCGGGTTCGCCATTCGCTCCCCCCGCCGTCGCGGCGATCCGGAAATCACGGCGGGGATCTCTGTGCCTGAGGGATGCCCACTATAGTGATAGTTCGCCAGATGTCAATATGCCCATGCGCAGCACAACACGGCGCAAGGAATGGCCGATCGCGGCTGCATCGCCGTCAGGGACGACACTGCCGCCTACGATGCATTCAGAGAGCGCTGGAACCGTTCGGCCGTTCGGATTGCGGCTGACTTGCAGGCTCCCCTCAATCCTCTCCCCCCACCGGCGGCGCGATGCCGACGTTGCCGCGCTTGGGCAAGGCGGCGAACCAGGCCGGGTCGACGTCGAAGCTGGCTGCCGGCACCCCGGCCGGGACGCTGCCGAACGTCGATCTGCGCCAGGCGGCGGTGGACCGCCGCCGGGAGCTGGTCTTCTCGGAAACGCTCGATCCGTTCCGCCTCTTTATTGACGGCCTGACATTCGACCACGACCGCGTCGACCAGACGGTGCAGCTCGGTGCGACCGAAGAGTGGCGGCTGGTCAATACCAGCCCGGACACGCACCCCTTTCATATCCACGTCAACGATTTCCAGGTGGTCTCGGTCAATGGAGAGCCGGTCGATGCCGATTCCTGGGAGGACACGACGCCGATCCCGGCATTCGGGGAGATCGTCATCCGCTCGCGCTTCCTCGATTTTCCAGGCAAGTTCGTCTACCACTGCCACATCCTCGACCACGAAGATCGCGGCATGATGGGGGTAGTGGAGGTGATCGCGTAGGCCGCGCACCCACTCAAGCGTAAACGGTGTCGCCTCTTCGCGGAGCAAAAGACGACAACGCCCGCTCCTCGAAATCGGGTGCGTCTTCTGGCCCTGTGCGACAATCCGGACGTGCCGCGTGCATTTGCCTGACCGCCCGTCACAACTCGGCGAAAGGAATGCAGCCGCCATGGCCGAACGTGATCACGCCTCCGTCTGGGACAACACTGCCGCGTACGAAGCCTTCATGGGTCGTTGGAGCCGGCCAGCCGCGCGGGCGTTTCTCGCCTGGCTGGCTCCACCGCCAGAAAGCAGTTGGCTCGACATCGGCTGCGGCACCGGCGCGCTGACGCGAGCCACTCTGGAGATGGCCGAGCCTCACGACGTGACCGGCATCGACCCCTCTCCCGGTTTTCTGGCGTCAGCCAAGGCAACCATCGTCGATCCGCGCGTTCAGTTCGAGCCAGGGGATGCGCGGGCGTTGCCAGCGCCGAACGGCTCGTACGGCGTGGTGGTTGCCGGGTTGTCCCTGAACTTCGTTCCCGAGCCAGAAACGGCTGCCTCCGAGATGGTCCGAGTTGCCCGCGCGGGCGGACTGGTCGCCGGGTATGTCTGGGATTACGCGGGCGAAATGCAGATGCTGCGCTTCTTCTGGGACGCAGCGATGACGCTCGATCCCGCCCTGTCAGGGCCGAACCAGGCCGAGCGGTTTCCGATTTGCCAGCCAGAGCCGCTGGCCGCGCTCTTCGCCGGGGCCGGGCTCAGCGCCGTCGCGGTGAGCGCCATCGATGTCCCAACCCACTTTGCCAACTTCGATGACTACTGGCAGCCCTTTCTTCTGAACGGTCCCGCACCGGCCCAGCGCTACGTGGCATCGCTCGACGCGGAGAAGAGGCTGTCGCTACGAGAGCGGCTTCGAACCGGCCTGCCCATTGCCGCCGATGGCGCGATCTCCTTGATCGCGCGCGCCTGGGCGGTGCGGGGCACGGCCTGACCGGCGCGTTGGGGCCACGGCCAACCGCTATGACCTGGCGCCACCCGCATCGCGTTGCGTTTCCCGCCTGGCAGACGGAACATCCTCGCGTTGTGGGGCCACGGGGCGAGGCCCGGCTGGGCAATAGCCGAGCCGCGCTGAGATCGCCGCGGCCGCGGCATGCACCCGCTCGGCCAGAAAGGGGATACGCTCCAGCGTCAGGCGACTGGCTGGACCGGCCAGGCTGATGGCGCCGATGCACTGACCACGATGGTCGATCAGCGGCGCGGCCACGCAGCGCGCTCCGGCCTCGTTCTCCTCGTCGTCGATGGCAAATCCTTGCGCGCGGGCGGCCGCTAACACGGCCTCCAGCGCCTGCCGGGTGCGAATGGTATGCGCGGTCTTGCGTGGCAACGGGTCGGGCGGCAGGACGCGCGCGACCTCGGCTGGCGTCCACCGCGCCATCATCGCCTTGCCGAGCGCCGAAGAGTGGTAGTCGTCGCGCATGCCGACAGTCGCGGTCATTTGCAGGCCGCGCGCGCTCTGCAGGATGTCGATGTAGACCAGGCCGCCGTCCGCGGGAACGGCAAGGTTGATCGTCTCGTCGACATCGCGATGCAGCTCCTGGAGGACAGGACGCGCCACGGTCCGCAAATCGAGACCGGACGAAATGCGCGCGCCGAGTTGCAGCAGACGAACGCCGAGCCGGTACTGGCCTCCCCCATCGCGCTCCACAAAGCCGCGCTCCTCCAGGTTGGCCAGGATGCGCAGCGCGGTCGCCTTGTTGATGCCGGTGCGCGCGCTCAACTCGGTCAGTGTCGCCGCGCCGCCATCGTCGAGGGCATCAAGCAGATCGAACGTTTTGCCGAGAACGGCAATGGCATAGCGGCCGCTTGCCCTGCGCTGGGTGGTGGGCACGATCACGATGGCGCTCCCGGGTTCGTCAACCTGGTCCGCGCGGGCACGTCACGTGGCCTGGGCATGGGCGAACCCTTCCAGATCGACCGTCGTGCCGCGCTCTGCCGCATCTTGCATCGCCAGCGAGAGACGCAGCGCCTCGACGGCGTCGTCGGGCGAAATGGCCGGCGCAGCCTCGCCGCGCACACAGGCCGCGAAATGCCGGATCTCTGTTGCGAGCGCGCCGCCGGGGATGCCATAAGCATCGGCCCAGAACATCGCGTCCATGCCGCGGTCGAGCCCCTCCTCCGTCCAGCATTCGAAGCCGGTATCTCCCTGCTCGATGCGAATCGTGCCTTTCGTACCGACGATGGCCACGCCGCTGGTGCGCGCCGCGATGGCGCTGGACGGCACGTGCCACCCCAACTCTGCCGTGCCAAGCACGCCGTTCGTAAAGGTGAGGACCGCCGTGTAGACATCGTCGATGTCGTAGCCCACCGCGTGCAACGCGCCGGTATGGCGGGTGGCGCTTATGGTCGAGGCCTCGGCCCCGGCATACCAGCGCATGACATCGAGATCATGAACCCCGTAGTAAAGCGGGATCGTCGTGCGGCCGCGCAAAATCTGCTGATCGAGGATGTTGCCGATGCGTCGGGTCGTGATGCTGACCACCTCCCCGATCGCTCCCGCGTCGAGGCGCTGCCGCGCCGCCACCCAGCGCGGCTCGAAGCGGAGCAGATGCGCGGCCAGCAGCGGGACGCCCCGCCGCGCCGCCTCGTCCGCGATGGCCCTGGCACTCTGAAGGGTGTGGGCTATCGGCTTCTCGATCATCAACGGCTTGCCAGCGGCGAGCGCGGCCATGGCTGGCTCAGTATGGAGATGCTCCGGCGTACAGATCATGACCCCGGCCACGTCGGGCGCGGAAGCCAGCGCGGCCGGATCAGGATAGATGGCCGCGCCAAACTCGGCGGCCGCCTCCCGCGCCAGACGCGCATCGACATCGCAGACGCCGGTCACGCGCAGGCCCTCGATGCCACTGACGAACGCGGCATAGCGGCGGCCCATGAAGCCGAGCCCGACGATTCCCAGTCCCAGCGCGGTGCTGGCCGTCATTCGTCCCCTCCTGTCTGCTCAGATTCCGGTATGGCAAACCGCGCGTCGGGCAGGGAAATCGCGTTACTTCCCGCCGTGTCATCCTGAGGAACAAAGGCTCCCGGCGCAAGGGACCTGCCTGTTCCGGCAGGCCGAGAGGCTTCGCTGGCGCTCAGCATCACACCCGTTTGACGCGTCTTCGCCGTCGATTCCGCCAGCGATTCGAGCGCATAGTGACAGGCCGCCAGGCGCCCCGGCAGCCACTGGCGCAGCGGCGGCGTTTCCTTCGTGCAGACCGGCCGCGCCATCGGGCAGCGCGGATGGAAAGCGCAGCCGGAGGGTGGAGCGGTCGGCCTGGGCGGCTCGCCATGCAGGTGGATGCGCGCTCCGCGTTGCTTGCGCAGATCGGGCGCCGCGGAGAGCAGCGCCCGCGTGTAAGGGTGCATTGGCCAGGTCGCGACCTCCGCCGCCGGGCCTTGCTCAACGATCTTGCCGAGGTACATCACCCCGATGCGGTCGCTCATGAAGCGGACGACGCCAAGGTCGTGCGAGATGAAGATGTACGCGAGTCCATGCCACTCCTGCAGATCCTTCAGGAGGTTGAGCACCTGCGCCTGGACCGAGACATCGAGGGCGGAGACCGCCTCGTCGAGCAGGAGCAGGGCCGGATCGACCGCCAACGCCCGGGCGATGCCAACGCGCTGACGCTGCCCACCGCTGAGCTGGTAGGGAAAGTCCTTGGCGCGGGCCGGATTGAGCCCGACCTCCTGCAGCAACTGGCGCACCTTGCGCTCGATGGCGGCGCGGTCTCCCAGCTTGTGGATGCGCATCGGTTCGGCCACCACATCGCCGATGCGCATGCGCGGCGGCAGCGATGTGTAGGGATCCTGAAAGACGATCTGCATCTGTCGCCGCAGTACCCGGGCGTCGTTCACGGAGATGGCCTTGCCGCGAAAGTGAACGCTGCCAGCGGTGGGAGGCTCCAGAAAGAGGAGAGCCCTGGCCAGTGTCGACTTGCCGCAGCCACTCTCGCCAACCAACCCGAACGTTTCCCCCTCCTGCAACGCGAAGGAGACGCCGTCGACGGCGCGCACCGCGCCGGCTTCCCGCTGCAGGAGTTCCTTGCGGATGGGGTAGTGCTTGACGAGGTTGGCGACCTCAAGGATTGGCACGCTAGTCATAACGCCGTCACCGCCAGCCCCTCTCTACCCCTGGCCCCGTCGAGCCAGGAGAGGGGGGTGTTATCAGCCAGGCGTCGTTTCTAGGGTCAATGCCGCTGCTGACCTCGCTCCTCTCCGCATGCCCAACGCTCGCCAAGTGGCACGCTGCCCAGTGCCCTCCCCCAACCTCCAGCAGCGACGGATTCACTTCCACGCAGACCGGCATGACGAATGGGCAGCGCGGAGCGAAGGGGCAGCCGGGGGAAACGCGGGCCGGGTCGGGAGGATCGCCGGGGATGGCCGCCAGACGCTGGCCGCCGGTGGTGCGGGCGACGGCATTCAGCAAGGCCTGGGTATAGGGATGGCGCGGTTCGTTGAGGACAGCATCGCGCGGGCCGCTCTCGCAAACCTGGCCAGCGTAGAGAACGAGCAGCCGGTCGGCAAAGTCGGCCAGCAAGGCAATATCGTGGGTGATGAAGAGGATGCTCATCCCCAGGCTCGCTTGCAGCCGCTGCAGCTCGTCGAGAAACTGCGCCTGGGTGGTCACGTCGAGCGCCGAGGTCGGCTCATCGAGGATCAGCAGTTTGGGCTGACCGATCATCGCCAGCGCAATCATCACCCGCTGCTGCATGCCGCCGCTCAGCTCGAACGGATATGCTCGCAGCACGCGGTCGGGAT
>CAYSXO010000179.1:2229-3348 GCA_964434995.1 uncultured Sphaerobacteraceae bacterium | reverse complement strand
GTCGAACTCGCGGATCGGATTGCGGTTCGGCGACCGCAGCACGCGGTCGGGATCGGGGATCTGCACGGCCACAAGCGCCTCTCGCGCCAGCCGCCGCGCTTCGCTGGCGCGAACCCGCCTCGTGGCGCGAATGGTTTCCCGCAGGTGATATCCGACGGTCAGGACCGGGGTAAGCGAGTTGGCCGGGTCCTGGAAGATCATGCCCAGCTTCGCGCCACGGAAGGCCTCCATCGCCGAATTGCTGATCCGTGCCAAATCCTCTCCCTGAAAGAGAATCTCTCCTTCCACCACGCGCCCTGGGGCGTCGAGGAGCTGGATGATCGAGAGCCCGAGCGTCGATTTGCCCGAACCACTCTCGCCGACCACTCCCAACACCTGGCCGCTCTCGAGATCGAAGCTGACACCGCGTACCGCATGGACGGTCGCCTGGGACGTGGGGAAGATGGCGTGCACGTTGCGGACCTGGAGGAGGGGAAGGACGGCCCTCGGTCTCTCTCCCAGCGCGCTGGGAGAGGGACCGAGGGGTTCTAGCGGCTCCCTCCGAAAAACCCCAAAGGTCTGCTTCGGGTCGAAGACATCCGCCAATCCATCGGCTGAAAGGCTGATGCTCAACACCGTGATCAGAATGGCCAGGCCAGGGAGCAGGGCCATCCAGGGCGTGAGCATCATGTATTGCCGCCCGTCCGCCAGGATTGCGCCCCAACTCGGGGTTGGCGGGCTGAGGCCCAGAGACAGGAAGCTGAGGAGCGACTCGACGATCACGAAGAAGCCGAGATTGAGCATGGCGATCGGCGGAATCGCTTGCCAGACATTTGGCATGACATAACGCAGGAGAACGCGCCAGGACGATGCGCCGAGCGCCCGCGCCGCCCGTGCGTAGTCTTTCTCCCGCTCACTCAGGACGCGGCTGCGCACGACACGCGCATAGGTAACCCAGCTCGAGACGCCAAGGACGATGATGATCTGCAATGGCGTGCGCTCGGGCGAGACGGCGAGGACGGCGATGGCGAAGAGGACGAAAGGGAAGGCGAGCTGGATATCGCCCAGGCGCATCAGCACAGTGTCGGTCCAGCCGCCGAAGTAGCCGGCGGCAACGCCGACGACAAAGCCGAGCGCCGT
>CAYSXO010000179.1:1811-2219 GCA_964434995.1 uncultured Sphaerobacteraceae bacterium | reverse complement strand
GTGCCAAGAAGGACCGAGCAGACGCTGATCAGTAATGAGTAACGCCCACCGTAGATGAGGCGGCTGAGAAGATCACGCCCGAGCGGGTCTGTGCCGAGCGGGTAGGTGGCCGTGCCGCCTTCCTGCCACCATGGCGGCTTGAAGTTGTCTCTCAGGTTCTGCGCGAGAGGATCGTGCGGCGCGATGTACGGGGCGAAGATAGCGATCAGGAGGATCAGGCCAACTACGAGCATGGCCGCGATGGTCGTTGCGCGCCCGCGCATCCTGGAGATCAGTGACCGCCAGCGAGAGCCTGCTCCCGCAGCAGTTGGCTCCTCCGGCTCGCTCCAGGACGTCGCGAGAGCGGCGTTCACGGGATCAGTACTTGACACGGGGATCGAGCGCCACATAGGTCAGATCGACCAGGAA
>CAYSXO010000179.1:911-1801 GCA_964434995.1 uncultured Sphaerobacteraceae bacterium | reverse complement strand
GGGTGAAAACGACGGCGATGACCACCACCGTCCCCTGAATCAGCGGGAAGTCGCGCTGCTGCAACGCTTGCAGCGCCAGATTGCCGATGCCCGGCCAGTTGAAGATCGCCTCCACCACGATGGCCCCGCCCAGCACATAACCGGCCTGCAAACCGATCAGGGTGACGAGCGGCAGGGCGGTGACCTTCATCACGTGGACGTTACGGATGCGCCATTCGGAAAGGCCGCGGGCTCGGCCGGCGCGCACAAACCCTTCGCCCATCGTCTCGATGAAGCCCTGGCGCACGGCGCGGATGAGGAGAGGCATCAACGAAAGGGCAAGAGTCGCCACCGGCAGCACAAAGCTCTTCGGTCCGGACATGCCGATGGCCGGCACCCAGCGCAACTGGATGGCAAAAACGAGGGCCAGAATGACCCCCAGCCAGAAGCTGGGCGTTGCCTGCGCTATCGAGACGAAGACGAGCGAGAGGCGGTCGAACCATCCGTTGGGACGCAGCGCGGCGGCGATGCCGATGATGAACGAGAGGACCGTTGCCACAATCATGGTGATCGCGCCAAGGGCGATGGTGTTCGGCAGCGCCTCCAGGACAACGCCGGTTACCGGCCGCCCGCCCCGGAATGACGTCCCCAGATCGCCCCGGGCAAGATCGCCGAGAAAGCTGACGTACTGGGCTGGGATCGGCTTGTCGGTGCCAAGTTGCTGCCGGGTAATCTTCAGCACCGATTCCGGCGTGCCCGGTGGTTCCATCATGCGTGCCGGGTCGCCCGGCACCAGGCGCACGGCGAAGAAGGTCACCGTCACCACGCCGAGAACGACGATGAGCATCTGGGCCAGACGTTGAAGGAAGTAGCGTGCCATATCGAAGGTGTTGGATGGTAGGGTGATGGGT
>CAYSXO010000179.1:0-901 GCA_964434995.1 uncultured Sphaerobacteraceae bacterium | reverse complement strand
CCATCACCCTAACACCCATCAGCCCACGAGCGTTGCGCCCTTGAAGATCGTGTCGAAGTTCGGGAGGACGGTGACGCCGGAGAGGCGGCTGGTCATGGCGACGGTGAAATCGCTGTTGTACAGCGGGACGTGGATGACATTTTCCCAAAGGTAGTGCTGCAACTCGGCGTAGATCTCGCCGCGGGCCTCAGGGTCAACCGTCGCCGCACCCTTGTCGATCAACTCGTCGACGGTCGCGTCATGGATGCCGACCCAGGCGCCGGGCGATTTGTACAGCGTGGCCAGCGCGCCGTGTGGATCGCCATTGCTGCTCCAACTGACATGGAAGAAGATGCCGGGCTTGTCCTCATTGAAGAGGGCATCTATCAGGCCGGCAATGTCGGTGATCTGGAGCTGCACCTGGAAGCCGACCTCGGCCAGACTGGCAGCGATCGCTTCGGCCACCTCTTCGCCGCGCGGCAGGAAGCCAGAAACACCCCAGAGCGGCAGTTCCGGTCCGCCCTCGGCGAAACCGGCCTCGGCCAGCAGCGCCTTTGCCCTCTCGGAATCGAAGCCGTAGGCAGGTTCCTGCGGGACGGCGTAGACGGCGTCGTTCGGGATATGGCTGTAGGCAACCTCGCTTGCGCCGCCCACCAGACTGGCCACCAGCGCCTCGCGGTCGATTGACCATGCGACGGCCTGACGCAGGGCCACGTTCGCCGGGTCCCAGGGCGCTGGGGCATCCTGCCGCATCCAGAGATTGACATTCTCGAAGCCGGTGGTGGAAACAAGGGTCACGTCCGGCGTCGCCTCGAGGATTGGAAAATGCTCCGGGGCGACGCGGTCGATTGCCTGCGCCTGCCCGGCCAGGAAGGCGTTGAGCCGCGTCAGGGTCCACAGGGCGCCTTCCGCCTTCAGGGCC
>CAYSXO010000178.1:0-9514 GCA_964434995.1 uncultured Sphaerobacteraceae bacterium | reverse complement strand
GGGCTGGCATGCGCGCGCCCCGGCGGAAGAGACGATAGCTCCCAAAGAGTACTACCAGCGAGCCGGTTGCCAGATAGAGCCCTTGCAGCCAGGGGGCGCTCGCGTCAGTACCAGCGCCAAGCCCATGCAGCAGCGTCAGCCCAAAGAGGGGATAGGTCAGCCAGTGCAAGGCTCGCCAGGCACGCTGGCCGATGACCCGCTTCACCGAGAAGCTGGCGCCAATGAGAACGGTCAGGCCGGCCGCGAGGACGCCAAAGCCGGTCCAGGGCTCGCGCCACGGTGATGCGAACGGAACGAGCAGCTCCTTGAGCCCAAAGTTGACTGTTGGATCGGCGGCGATGCTCAAGAGATGAAGCGCCAGGAAGCCGTATGCGAGCGGCGTGGTGAACGCATGAAGGCTGAAAATCACGCCACGCCCGGCGGCACGATCCATGAGCGCCGTGGTCAGGCCAAGGCCGCCGATCACGGAGAGCCAGAGGACGAGATAGAGCATGATCCCCGAGGCCCGGGCAACATACCACGTCACGGGGCTCACCGACCGGCCCAACATGGCCGCGACGATGAGCAGCGCGGCCACTGCCGGTCCGCTCCCAGCAATGAGCGCCATGGCATAGCCGCCAGCGGGCTCAGGCCGTGCGGCCGGCTGGTTTGCGGAACGTGCTGAACGTTGCATTGCCGTGATCCTCTGGCAGCATGACGGTCTGCCCATTTTCATACGTGATTGCCGTGCCTGCCGCGCCAAAAAGATCGGCGCACTCGCCCTCGGCAGCGGCAATCAAGAGGGACGTGGCGGCAATATCCGCCGTGCGGGTATCCGCCGCAAACGCGGTCACGGACCGGACGTGCTCCGCCACGGGCACGCCACGCCGGGGATCGATCAGGTGATGGGCCGTCTTTCCGGCGGCTTGCCAACGCCGGCGATAGCTGCCGGAGGTCGCCACGCCGGCTCCAAAGGGAGCGTGCAGTTGCGCGGTCCAGAGCTCGGCTGCCGGATCGAACGGATCTTCGATGCCAATCACCCACCGCTCGCCGTCCGGCGGCGTGCCCCAGACGCGCAAATCGCCTCCGGCGTCAATTGCCCCGCCTGGCCACCGCGCCAACTCGGCGGCCAGACGATCGACGAAGGCGCCCTTGGCCATGCCACCCAGATCGATCCGCATCCCCGGCGGCAGCCGCACCTCGCTCCGCACACGATCGATGTGAACGTGTTGCCAGCCGGCAATCCCCGCTGCTGGGCGCCCCCTCCCGGCCGTTCCTCGCGGTACGGCACGGACCTGCCCGATAGTGCGGTCGTACCCGGCCGCTTCGAGAGCTGGCAGAATCGAGGGATCGAACCGCCCGCCCGTCCGCTGCACCGCGGCCCTGGCGGTCTCCAGCATCGCGATGAAGAGCGGGTCGAGCCGAACCGCCGCTCCGTTGGCCGCATTGAGGCGCATCAACTGGCTATCAGACCGGAAGCGACTGAACTGGGCCTCCCACTCCGCGGCGAGCCGCTCTCCGTGTTCAACCGCCCAAGCGACCTCCGCCGGAGGCACGCCAACGCCGGTGATACCGATGGCAACGCTCATCGCCGGGAAGGACCCGCGTGTCACCAACGGAGTCATCAACTCGCTCGCGTGCGGAGGTGCGGAGCGGGCGCCCGCTGGTCTGGCGCCATAATGCGAACGATGGTCGTGGCGCCGTCGCCCTGGAGATTGGCGATTGGCGCCTCGGCAACGACCCGGCCGGAGGGTGCGGCCTCGCCTTCCACCGTGTCCCCGGTCACGCCGCTGGCCGTGTCCGGCGTGCCCGACGCGGCGATGAGGGCGAAGACCGCCACGAAGCCAGCGAGCGTGGCGACGAAGAGCGCGCGTCGTGCTGCCGCCTCCTTCTGCAGCCGCTCGTCCGCCTTGCGGCGCCCCGTGTCAGCCATCAAGCTCCTCCTCGTGCTCGTCCGCGTCGTCAAACCGCTCGTGGTCATCGTCATCATCGTGACCTTCGTCATCGGCGTGGTCGTCGTCCTCCCAGCGCGTATCCTCGCCGCTTTGCCGCGGCCCATCGCCTCGGTCGGTCGATGGCAGGCGAATTTCGATGACGCGCGGCGCGGCGCTGATCACGGCCTTCCCTGACGTCGCCGCCTCCGCCAGTGCGCCGTCGGTCGAGACCGCCGGAGCCTGGGTGAGATCCGGTGTGCCGGCAGGGGCGCCCGCCATGAAGAGCCGTTCGCGCCCGGCTACGATTCCGGCCGCCAGGACTAGCGTCAGAATGATGGAGAGGACAAGAGCTGTACGATGAGCCATGAGATTCTCCTGGAGATGGCGATCGAACGTGCACTATCCAGCGCAACCTGGCTGAACGGGCAGACCCATAACCTCAGACATCGACAGCACTACCGGCGCGGCGCGTGCCAGAATCTCGCGCCGGGTCACCATGGGTTCGCCGATCCTTCACAATGAAGCGGTCGTCGCTTCAGTTCGGAGGGGACGAGCACGCCCCACTGGTCAGACAATACCGGGGCAAAATTTGAGTAGGATTTGAGACTGCGCCTCCAATGGCGCGGCCACACGCCAGACAGCGAGGTGGGCGGAGGCCGGTAGGACCGATGAGCATCGACGTCAGCGAGGTCGTTTTCACCTCCAGTCGAGTGCCCCGCGCGGCGGATCTCTACCGTCACGGGAGCATGACCGCGCCGCCGCCCTGCCTGGTGATGGGCCACGGCTTCAGCGGCGCCAAGGGGCTGGCTCGCGTCGATGCTGAGCGCTTCGCGGCGGGGTTGGCCGTCCTCGTCTTCGACTACCGCCACTTTGGCGCCAGCGGCGGACAGCCGCGTCAACTCGTCGACGTGGGCCGCCAGCGGGAGGGTTGTCACGCCGCCATCGCCTTTGCTCGCGGCCGCGGAGAGATAGACCCCGAGCGCGTTGCTATCTGGGGCACGTCGCTCAGCGGTGGCCATGTGCTCGCGGTCGCCGCTGACGACCCCCGCCTTGCGGCGGCGGTTGCGCGGGCGCCCCTGATCGACGCATGGCGGACGGGCCGTTCGCGTCGGCAGCGCCTACGCCGAGCACTGACGCGCGGTAGCCTCAAGCTTTTCCTGGCCGCCGGGCGAGACCGTGTGCATGCCTCCTTGGGCCGAGCGCCGTCTCTCGCGCGTGTGGTTGGCCAACCTGGCGAGGCGGCGGTCTCTACCGATCCCCAGGTGCGGGAGGCATTCGCGGCGCTCGGCGGCGAAGCGGCCGGATGGCGAAATGCCTTTGCTCCCCGGTTCCTCTTCGCGTTGCCTCGCTATGCGCCCGGGACAGCCGAACGAGCGCGCATGCCGCTGCTGGTCCGCGTGGCCGATCGTAATCTGGAGGCCTCCCCGGCATTTGCCTCCTGGGTCGTCTCCAGGGCCCCGGCCGGCCACCTTGACGTCTACCTTGGGCCAGTCAGGGACCAGATGATTGCCGATCAGGCGTCGTTTTCGCGCCGCCCCTGCGCCTGTTCGACCCTGAGACGCTGGCAGCGGGAACTCCATGCGCATCAATTCTGGAAGCCGAGAGGACGCGCTAGCGGGAGGAGCCAGAACGATGGAACGCGCGGATCGGGACCGATATCTGGATAACCTGCAGGCAGAGATCGATGGCGCCGCGCTCTACCGGGCGCTGGCCGAGATCGAGGGAGAATCGCCGCTTGCCGGCGTCTATCTGCGCATGGCCGAAGCCGAGGAGCGCCATGCCGGAATCTGGCGGGAAAAGCTGCGCGATGCGGGAGTGTCCAGCCTCCCGACCACGCCCGGCTGGCGCACCAAGACGCTCATCGCCCTCGCGCGGCGCTTTGGTCCGGGCCTGGTTCTCTCAACCATCACTGCAAAGGAGCGAGCTGACAGCGAGCGCTATCGCGCCCAGCCCGAGGCGCGAGGCGCGCGCATGGCCGCGGACGAGCGATCTCACGCCCGCCTCTTCCGCGCCATCAGCGAGCGTTCCGCGGGCCTCACTGGGGGAGCGGTGGCCCAGCTCGAGGGGCGGCATCGCGCGGGCGGGGGCAACGCGCTGCGCGCCGCCGTTCTCGGCGCCAATGACGGCCTGGTCTCGAATGCCAGTCTGGTGATGGGCGTGGCCGGGGCCGAACTGGCTGGCCGCTCGATCCTGATTACCGGGCTGGCTGGCCTGCTGGCCGGCTCGCTGTCCATGGCGCTCGGCGAATGGCTCTCCGTGCAGAGCTCGCGCGAGCTGTACGAGCATCAGATCAGCACCGAACGCGAGGAGTTGCTGGCCGCGCCGGAGGAAGAAGCGGAAGAGCTCGCCCTCATCTATCAGGCGAAGGGAGTGCCTCTGGAGCAGGCGAGAGCGCTGGGAGAACGGCTGGTGCAAGATCACGATGCCGCGCTCGACACCCTGGCCCGCGAGGAGTTGGGCATCGATCCGCGGGAGCTTGGCGGATCGGCCTGGACCGCCGCGGCAACCTCGTTTCTGCTCTTTTCGGCCGGGGCCATCGTTCCGGTCTTCCCCTATTTCTTCGGTGAAGGAACGACGGCGTTCGTCACCAGCATCATCCTGAGCGTCATCGCCCTTTTTGCGATCGGAGCGGCCATCACCATCATTACTGGGCGCAGCGCCATACGCTCTGGCATGCGGCAGGTCCTGTTCGGTGTGGCGGCGGCGGCCATCACCTTTATCGTCGGGCGCCTCATTGGAGCCTCGGTTGGCGGCTGACCCGCCCCACCCTTTCAGGTAGCTCGCGGCGTGCCGCCGCCCGATCGGGTAGCAGGAGAACCACCCCAGCCCACTCCCGCGCCCACCCGGCGCGCCAGTGCGCCGGCTGCTGCTGCCACGTATGATCGTCTCAGTTCGCTGGGCGGAGCCAGCGCACTGAGGGGCGGGGAAGAAAGCCCGCCAGGAGGATTTCTGACGATGAGCTCGTATCAGTTCCCGACCGGACCGACCTTGGCGACGACAGAGCTCAAGCAGTTCCTCGAGTCGTCGGGCGGCGATCGGCGTGCTTTTTTCAGGCGCGCCGCCGCGCTCGGGCTGGCCGTTCCCGCACTCGGCGGGCTGGTCGCTGGGGCGCGAGCGCAGGACACGACGCCGGAGCCCGAGGGACACGACATGGGGGAGGACGGCTACGTCGGGTCCGACCCGGAAGCGCCAAGCACCGGCGCCGAGAGCCCAGTGCCGTCGGAGGCGCAGCCCTTCACGGTCTACGATCCATTCCTGCCCTCGGTCGAGCCGGGGACGAAGCAGATCGAGATCGTTGCCAAAGATGCCACCGTCTATGTCGCCAAGGATGTCCCATACGCGGCATGGACCTTCGATGGCACGGTTCCCGGCCGCGCGTTGCGCGTTCGCCAGGGGGATGAGATCAATTTCACGTTCAAGATCGATCCCGCCGCCAGCACGTCGCACTCGCTCGACTTCCACTCGGCCCAGACGCCGCCAGAGGTGAACTACAAGACGATCCTGCCGGGTGAAGAGTTTTCGTGGAGCTTCACCGCCAATTATCCCGGCGCATTCATGTACCACTGCGGGACTCCGCCGGTGCTGATGCACATTGGCGCGGGCATGTACGGCGGGATGATCGTCGATCCGAAGGAAGGGTGGCCACCGGCGCAGGAGCTCGTCTTCGTGCAGAGCGACTTCTATCTGACGGATGGCGAAAACGGCGTAAAGGTGCCCGACTACGCGAAGATGCTCGGCAACGGCAACATGGACTACGTGGTCTTCAACGGCTACGCGAACCAGTATGTCGAGAACCCCATCAAGGTGAAGGCCGGGGAGCCGATTCGCATCTTTGTGGTGAATGCCGGCCCGAACGCCTGGTCGAGTTTTCACGTCGTCGGCGCGATCTTCGATGCAGGCTATTTCAATGCCAACCCGCAGAACAAGCTGGTCGGCCTGCAATCGATGGCCATCGGCCCTGGCGATGGCATCTGCGTCGAGCTGACCCTGCACGAGCCGGGCATTTACCCCGCGGTCAATCACGCCTTCGGTCACGCCGCGCACGGCGCGGTGGCGCTGCTGCAGGCCGAGTAACCCGCCGGAAACCTCTGCCGGGACGATTCGCTCGATGCCGGGGGATCGTCCCGCGAGGCGCTGATGCAACGGGGGATGTCGATGAATGCCGTGGTTCAGCATGCAGGAGCCGGATCTCTGGTTCCGGCGCGCGAAACACCTGATCCTGGCCGCAAGCCTGGCCGCCGCTTGTCCCGCTGGGGCGCGGCCATGGGGGTTGCGCTCCTCCTGGTGAGCGGCGCACTCCTGTTCTATCTGGGGCAGCGGGCGGCAACCGTCGGGAATCCGGAGACGCGCCCGGCGGCTGGTGTGGCGGCGCCCGCGGATGGCATTGTCACGATGCCCTCGGCGCCGGTCGACGGAGTGCTGACGATGATCATCCCGCCAGGCGCGGCCGCCGATCAGCAGGCAGGAGGCCGCGGCTACGTGATGCCGAGCGTCATTTCGCTCAAGGTGGGCGATACGATTGTCATCCGGAACGATGACAATGCGCCGCACATGATCCTCTATACCTTCCTGCTGCCAGGCGAAACTGATGAGCGGACGTTTATGGCGCCGGGATCGGAGGTCTACAGCTCGGGCTGCGGCCTGCATGCCGCCGCTATCCTCAACTTCACGACAATTTTTGTCAGCGAGCGGGGCGCGATCGCCCCAACCGCCTGACTCATCCCGCGCCGGGTCCCGGCTGAACGGGGCGCGGCGCGGACCAGGGAGCACGATCGTGAGCGCGTTTACCGGTCTGACCAGTGTCGATCTTATGGCTGAGATCGCGCGCTTTCCGCCGGATGGGCCGAGCGGCAGGCGTTCGGAGATTCTCCTCAAGACCGACAGCCTGCGGGTGGTGCTGGTGACGATGCGCGCTGGAACGGAGCTGCAGGAGCACACGGCCCCGGCCACGATCGCCGTGCAACCGCTTGCGGGCCGCTTCATCTTCAGCGCCGGGGCGGAGGAACGGGAGATTGTGCCTGGCGACCTGATTTCGGTCGAGGGCAAGGTGCGCCACGCCGTGCGCGCGCTGGAGGATGGAGCCTTCTTGTTGACGATCGGCTGGCCGGGGGATGGGGCCAGTTAGGGAATGGATCCGCTGAGTTCCGCGATGCTGCGGGCATCGCTCCTCTGGTTGGCCACGGGCGTCATCGTGGGCGGCGCCATGTTGACCGACCGAGCTCTGCCGGGTCAGTGGGTGTTCTGGATGGCGCCCAGCCACGCGCACATGCTCTTTGTCGGCTGGTTCCTGCAGTTCGTCATCGGGGTCGCCTACTGGCTGCTGCCGCGCAAGCGCACCCCGGCGCGGCCGCTCGGCTACGCGGAGCGCATCGCCTGGATGGCCGCGCTGGCGCTCAATCTCGGTCTCGTCTTCCGGGTGATCGCCGAGCCGGTCGAGCGCACCGGGCAGGGAACGGGCCCGACCCTGGCGCTGCTCGCCGCATCGGCGCTGTTGCAGGTGGGCGCGACGCTGACCTTCGCCGGGCAGCTCTGGCCGCGAGTTGGGCCGCGCCCGATGCGGAAGAAAGACGAAGCCACAGCCTGAATGACCGGACACGCTTACGCGAAGTCGCGACACACGACACGAGACACAAGAAAGGACATGGTGATGAACCTGGACGGAACGCGCGCACCGCGAGTGGAGAGGCCACGCCTGGAAGATCGCCTCATCCGCGATCTGGCTGAGGACTACCCGGAAACGATGGCAATTCTGGCGCCGTTGGGGATCGATCTCTGTTGCGGCGGTGGGCGCCCGCTTGGTGAGGCGCTCGATCTGCATGGCATTGACCGGGAGCCGGTCCTGGCGCGGGTCGCTGTCGTGGTCGACGCGGCAGCATTGCCTGGAGAGGAGTGAGGCCATGACCCCGGCGGACACGCCTGCCGCGCGGCAACCCTGGGGCGGAAGCGACTACACCTGGCAACCTTTCGTCCTGGCCTGGGAGCTGACGAGGGCCTGCAATCTGGCGTGCGTGCACTGCCGCGCCGAGGCGCAACTGCATCGCGATCCGCGCGAGCTTTCGACCGCCGAGGCGTTCGAGGTCATCGACGATATCACCCGGTTTACACCGTCGCCGGCCCTGATCCTGACCGGCGGCGATCCGATGCGCCGCACCGACCTGATCGAATTGATTGGGCATGCCACGGAGCGTGGCATTCGCTGCACGCTGACGCCGGCGGGCACCCCGCTCGCCAGCCCACGCCGGTTGGAGGCCGCGCGCGATGCCGGGCTGCAGCGCGTCGCCATCAGCCTCGATGGCTCGGACGCCGCTCGCCATGATGCCTTTCGCCGGGTGCGGGGCTCGTTCGCATGGACGCTCGACATCGCGCGGGCCGCGGAGGCGCTCGGGCTGCCGCTGCAGATTCACACCACGCTTTGCGCCCAAACCCGCGACGACCTGCCTGCCATCGCCGAGCTCGTCGATACGCTCGGCGCGGTGGTCTGGGCCGTCTTCTGCCTGGTGCCGACCGGCCGCGCTGTCAGCAGCGACGAGCTGAGCCCGGCCGCGTACGAGGAGGTCTTCGACTGGCTGACTCGGCGCGGCGAGGGCGCGCGCTGGTCGCTCAAGTTGACAGAGGGATACCACTATCGCCGCTTCCTGGCCCAACACGGCCGGAACCCGTTGCGGAAGACGGGTATAGGGCCAGGAACGTCCGGCCCAGTCAACGCCGGCAATGGCTTCTGCTTCGTCTCGCATACGGGCGACGTCTCGCCCAGCGGTTTCCTGCCGATCGTCGCCGGCAATGTGCGTGAAGATTCGGTTGTCGATATCTATCGCCACCATCCCGTATTCCTCAAACTGCGCAACCCGGATCTGCTGACAGGCAAGTGCGGCGCCTGCGCATTCAAGCGGCTCTGCGGCGGCTCGCGCTCCCGCGCGTACGCTCATGGTGGCAACTTCCTGGGGGAGGATCCGGCTTGCGCCTACATCCCGCCGGGATACACGCCATCCGTGGGGCGCTCAGCATGAGCGCCATCGTGGATCGCCAGGAATCCCGGTTGGATTTCGGACAGAGCAGACGCCCGCGCGCCATCGTTATTGGCGGCGGCATTGCCGGCCTGACGGCGGCATACCGCCTGGCGCAGAGTACCGAGGCGGAGATTGTCCTGCTGGAACGGGAGGCGCGGCTCGGGGGGAAGGTCGTCACTGAACAATTGGATGGCTTCATCATCGAAGGCGGGCCAGAGGCGCTGCTGACGGCCAAGCCAGCGATGCTGGCACTCTGCCAGGAGCTTGGGCTCGGCGATCGGCTGATGGGGACGAACCCGGCGGCGCGCGGCAGTTTCATTCTGCGTGGCGGCCGGCTGCACCCCCTGCCAGACGGGTTGGGCGGGATGATGCCGACCCGGTTCTGGCCCATTGCCTCAAGCCGGCTGATTTCGCCGCTCGGAAAGGGGCGAATGGGGCTCGATCTCGTACTGCCGCGTCGCGGCGGGGATGGCGACGAGTCCGTTGCCGCGTTCATCGAGCGCCGCCTCGGCCGCGAGGCGTATTGCTGGCTAGCCGATCCGCTGGTGAGCGGCATCTACGCGGCGGATGGTCATCGCCTCAGTCTTGCGGCCA
>CAYSXO010000177.1:0-9523 GCA_964434995.1 uncultured Sphaerobacteraceae bacterium | reverse complement strand
CCCAACGTCCATGCCAACGCATAACGATCTGCCCAGGTGGCTGATACGGACTCCGGATGATCGATCCCTCTTTCGCCCGCGTGCCTCGGACGCCGCGCTCCCCGCTCCCATCGCACTGGGAGCGGGGGTGGGGTGAGGGCGCTCTCCGCGCATGAGGCACTGATCAACCGGACTACGCATGTGAGGCGCAAACACGATCCTCAAGGGGCCCGCGGCGGCTTGGCGTGTCGATCGGCACGAAGCACGTCTTGGCCGTGCCAGGTCGGAGCAGCGGGAACCTCCGTTCGACCCCGGTTTCGCCGCTCACGGTCGATGGGCGCCGCTCTATCGTTGCCGGGCGGGAATCAGCCGATTGGTTGCGAAACGCCCGGGCCGCTGGTTAGGGCGTTCTGCGCCGCGGCAAGCGAGAGAAATGCGTCGGTCTGGTCGAGTTGTCCCGGGAGGATAGAGCCGCCATCCTGCGCGATTTCCCGCGTCTGGTTCCCGGCGGGGTCTATTTCTTTCAACGGCTGTACGGCGTCGCCGCCGAGCCTGAAGCATTTGCCGGCCTCGCCTCTCACTGTCCCGACTTTCGCATCGAGAGCCAGTAGCCCAAGCCACGCAACGCCCGGCGGGCCGCCTTGCACCGCGTGTAGCCATCTCACAGATCGTCTCTCCGGAGGTCACTCCTTCATGGCTGGTCTGCGCCGCCGGACTCCGTCGGGAGCCACGTACGGCGAGCAGCCGGGCATATGGCTTGCGTTGTCTCAACGCAAACGCGGCGATCGTGGGAGGAAGCACGGGGTGAGTACATCCAATCCGCCAATGACCGGAGAGATCATCGCCGCCATCGACCGCGAGCGGCAGAGGTGGGAACTCCTCCTGGCCGAAGTCGGCGAAGCGAGGATGCTGGAGCCAGGCGCGATGGGCGACTGGACCTTCAAGGATCTGACGGCTCACCTGACCGGTTGGCGGGCGCGTGCGCTGCAACGCCTGGAAGCCGCCGCAATGGGACAGCCCGAGCCCGCGCCCTCCTGGCCAGCCGAGCTCCCGAACGATGACGCGATCAACGACTGGATCCATGAGGTTAATCAGGACCGGCTGCTTGGTGAGGTCATCGGCGAGTCGCGCGAGTCATACGCGCGGCTGACCGAGATTGTCCAGATGCTCCCAGACGAAGCCCTGACAAACCCAGCCTATTTCCCCTGGCTGGAGGGCGAATCACTGGCATCCGCGATCACCGGGGGCGCCTTCTTCTCCCATTTCTCTGAAGAGCATGAGTCAGAGATGCGCCGTTGGCTGGCTGCCACGGCCTGAGCAGCGCGGGCACAAGCCAGACCGAGGGCAGATTTACCGTCAAATTCCGCGCTGGTAACGCGAACTATCGCTCGGATCACGATATTTCGCTACAATCGGGCTGCAATCACCTGAATCAGTTTTCCTATCCCGCGGGGGGTCATATGAATGCGTTTGCCCATCGGAACGTCCTGGCAAGCCGAAGTGCGACCCGACGCCGTCTGATCGGCGCCACGCTGGGGAGCGCGGCCGCGCTCGCTGCTCCCCGTGCCGGAGCAATCAGGGCGCTCGCCCGGCAAGGCACCCCGGCTGCCACCTGCGCGCCGGCTACCACTGAAGAGTCCATGGCCATCGCCGAGGCCTACTTCGATGCCTTCAACGCCGGCGATGCCGCGAAACTGGGCGCCCTGCTTTCCCCGGACTACGCGCATCAGGGCGCGCTCGTCACTCCCCAGGACCGCGATCTGCACATCGAGCGGATGCTGACGAACCGCGCCGCGTTCCCCGACGGGACCTACGACATTCAGGACATCATTGCCAACGGAGACCTCGTCGCCATCCGGCATGTCTTCAGCGGCACGCTGCAGGGGCCGTATGCCGGGGTCGAGCCGGAGGGCCAGCCCGTCACGGTGCGCGGGGTGCATATCCATCGCATCGCCTGTGGCCAGATCGTGGAAACCTGGAACTCCGGCGATGGCCTCGGCCTGCTCCGTCAAATAGGCGCGCTGCCCCCGCCCGGTCCAGCGCCGCGCACGCCAGAAGACGCCGTGACGACGCCCGCCGTTGCCACTCCCTCCGCATCCTGCCCGCCGGACACCGCCGAATCGAATGCGGCGATCGGGAGCCGCTGGACGGAAGAGGCCCTCGACAAGCACGATCTCGATCTGTTGGACGAGTTTGTGGCGGAGGATCTGGTGCACCATTCCGGCATTTTCATCGACGAAATCGGCCGCGAGGCGTTGAAAGAGGATTTCGTCGCCTTGCTGACCGCCTTTCCGGACGCCCGCTTTACCGCCGATGTCATTGTGGCCGATGATGACGGCGCGGCCGTACGCTGGACCGGGCGCGGCACGCACGACGGCGAGCTGCAGGGGCTGGCCCCGACCGGGCTGCCGGTAGTCTTCACGGGGATCAATGTCTATCGGGTCGTCTGCGGCCAGATCGTCGAAGGGTGGAGCGAGCCTGATTCGCTCGGCCTGTTGCGGCAACTTGGCGCGGTGCCGGATATCTATCCCGGTCCGGCGACGCCGACGAATTGACGTGCCGTTCCAGCTCTCTCCCATCCGACGAGTGACGGATACCGGCTCCGCCAATGAGCCGCGCGGAGAGCCGGCGTCTCATCAAGCGATAGGAGTGGTATTCGCAACAGTTCGATAGGGCACACAAGCGCCGACGGGTCAAAGTACGTCAAGACCAGGTTTCGGATTCGGGGGATCTCGAGGTGAGCCGTTTCGCATATTACTGCCCGGATTGTGGAGAGTTGGAGCTGACCGAGAATCATCCTCCAGGCGAAGGCGCCGCCGCGTGTCTCCATTGCGGCGCGCCTGCTCGCTGGTGGCCGATCGACGTGGCAGGGGAGACACTTCCCGGCGGCTCGGCGACACAGCCGCCAGCATTTGTCAGGACGCTGGTACGTCAGACGTCCGAGAAGATGCCCGCGCGGTAGACGAATGGGCCATTGTGGCGGGCGCCAGAACGGTTCGACATACCGGTCGGGAGCGTGCCTGATGGCCACGGCAAAGGATGTCGCCAAACTGGCCGGTGTCTCGGATGCCACCGTCAGCCGCGTCCTGGTGAACGGGCCGCATGTCACGGAAGAAAACGGCAGCGCGTTCTGGAGGAAGAGGCCGCGTTTCTATGCGGCCAGGAGCTGATCGCTCACGGCCGGCGGCGGCTGGGGGTCATCACCGGGCTGCCCGAGGCCTCGACGACCAAAGCACGTCAGCGCGGGTTTCTCCGCGCGCTGGCGGAAGCTCATCTTCCCCTCGATCCGGCCTTTCAGCCATGCGGCGACGCGACGATCCAGGGCGGGTATCGCGCGGCTCGCCACCTGATGTCGGCGTCAGATCGGCCGGATGCGCTTTTTGTCCAGAGCAACGTGATGACACAGGGGACGATTCTGGCGCTGCGGGACCTCGGCGAGCGCTGGCCTGAGCAGGTGGAGGTTGCCAGTATTGGCGTATTCAGCCAGGCGCGGCATTACCGGCCGCCACTGACGCTGGTCTCGCAACCAACGCACGCGATGGGCGAGCGGGCGGTGGAACTGCTGGTCAACCGCCTGCAAGACGAGGGTGAGGACTGGAGTGCGACGATCGTGCTACCGAATCAGGTGATCACTGCGGAGGAATGGCAGCGTGCCCACGAGCAGCTTGCGGCAGACGCCGACATAGCCGCGATGACACCAGCCTGACCGCGGCCGGGTGGCGCGGAAAATCGGGAAACGCGCCGGCACGTGGCGCCGGAAGGAGGGAGCGAGAGCAGCGAACGCGATGCGCGCTTTGCAACCCCCTGGAAATCGATAGCTCGATGAAGAGAAGCGTGCAAATGTCCCTGAAACTTCACCAGCGCGACGTGCTGCGCCTTGGCGGCGGGGTGGCGGCAGGTCTGGGCGCCGGCCGGCTGGTCGGCACTGCGCCTGAATCGGCCCAGGATGCGCCAATCGTGCCGCGGCTGGCGTGGTGGGGCTCCGCGGAGCGCCACGAGCGGACCTACGAGGCGATGGCGCTGTTCGAGGAGCTGCATCCGGCGATCACGGTGACGTCGGAGGTGGCGAGCTTCGACGGCCACTTCGACAAGCTGGCGGTGCAGACCGCAGGCGGCGAGGCGCCGGACGTCTTCCAGATGTCGGGGTAGTACATTCTCGACTATGCCGAGCGCGGGACGCTCATCGACCTGAGCAGCTGGGACGAAGGTCGAAGAGTCTCGACGTGATCAACGATCAGATGGCCGGGATCGTCATCGGCGTCGATACCGACGCCATCATCGTTGATGAGGAGGGTTTCGCCGAAGCTGGCAACGATCAGGAAGCAGGCGGCGCAGCACGAGGAGCAGATTCCGGACCAGGCGCATGGCGTTGGCGACTCCCCGAATTGCGCGCCAACTCGTGAATAGCGTCATGTTGAGCGAAGCGAAACATCTCGGCTTCACAATGACGGTGCGCCATTGAGCCGCGATCCCGCGCTTCGCGCACCATGACGCCTGGTGGCGTCGCCGCGCTCAAAATGACATCAGGGGTGGGCACGTCGAGTGAATGACGACCATCTTCCAGGACATCTACGCACGGAGGGAACGATGCACACACAGAGCTTTGGGGCATCGCGGTTCATCGCGTTGCGCCTCGACCCAGGCGACGATCTGTTGTTGTCGCTGCGGTCAGCGGTAAAGGAGAACGGCATCCAGAACGCCGCAATCCTCTCGGGCGTCGGCTCGCTGGACCGCTACCACTATCACGTGGTGGAAACCACGAACATGCCGCCGGGCAACATCTTCGTCCAGGGGGAGGGACCGTTCGACATCCTGACCGTCACCGGTCTGGTCGTGAACGGCGAGGTCCACGCGCACGTCGCCTTCAGCAACACCGAGCAAGCGTTTGGCGGCCACATCGAAGAAGGCTGCCGGGTGTTGACGTTTGCGGTGATCGTTCTGGCGGAGGCGCTGGACGTCGACTTCACGCGCTGGGACAAGCGCGGCCCGCTGGAGATTGCGTGATTCGTCGCTTCTCGGAGAAATCGTCGTGAATCTGGCGTTTAGCAGGCCACGCGGTAGCGGTCTACAACCGCTCGCCCGAGCGGGCAGCAGGGGTTGTCACCTTGGGCGCAACCCTCGCCGGGTCGCCCAGCGAGGCAGCACGCGGCGCGGAGACCGTCTGCACGCGTGTCTCCACGCCGGAAGCTCTGCACACGGTGCTCCTGGGCGGAAGCGTGGCGATCGCCATCCTCTGGCGGCAGATTTTCGGCCGGGAAGGTCTGGTCAATCAGGTGCTGGCGCTGTTCGGCATCGTCGGGCCGAGCTGGATCTCGACGCCCGCATATGCGTTGAACACTCTGATCGTGCTCCACATCTGGCAGTTCGGCTCGGCGATGTTGATTTTCCTGGCCGGGCTGAAGCAGATTCCGCGGGATCTCTACGACGCCGCCTCGGTCGATGGGGCAGGGCCGATGAGCGAATTCTCTCGCCTTATGCTGCCGATGCTGACGCCAGTCCTCTTCTTCAACCTCATCATGGGCATCATCGGCGCCTTCAAGGCCTTCACCTCGGCCTACATCATCAGCAACGGCAGCGGCGGGCCGCTCGATTCGACGCTCTTCTACACGCTCTACCTCTATCAGAAGGGATTCACCGACTTCGAGATGGGCTACGCCTCGGCGATGGCCTGGGCGCTGCTGGCGATCATCGCCGCCTGCACCGCGCTGGTCTTCCGCTCCAGCCGGTTCTGGGTCCACTATGAAACTGGAGCATCATTCTGCCGCTCTGCAAGCCGGCGCTGGTCACAACCGCGATCTTCTCGTTCATCTGGTCGTGGAACGACTTCCTGAGCCCGCTGATCTACCTGAACAGCGTGGAGAAGTACACCGTGTCGCTCGGGCCGAGGCTCTTCCTCGACTCGACGAGCGCCTCGACCTGGGGCCCGATGGTTGCGATGGCATCACTGGCACTCGCGCCGATCTTCATCTTCTTCCTGATCTCCCAGCGTCTGATCGTGGAGGGGATTTCCACGACCGGGATACGGGGGTAATGGGTGTTGGGGTGACAAGGTAATCGGAAACCGCGACTTAGGCCCGCACTCAGGACGCGCGCATCCCAGTGCCCCACCCCAGTGGGAGCGGGGCATTCCTGTGCCGCGACGCCAGGCGACATCCGCACGCCGCGCGTTTCGGCGGCGGCGTTCGGCATTGTTTCTGGTGAACTTCGCGAGGGCTCGAACAGGGTCGCAAGGCGTCGACACCGGCACGTGGGTCGCGCAACGCGAGTTTGGGCCGCCATGGCATGCCGGCGATCCTGTGCGACAATCGCAGCCTTGGCGTCCAGCACCTGGAGACGATCACCCGGCGTTCGGCGATCTCGAGCAACAGCGGCAGCGAAGGAGCGGTTGCATGAGCGACGAGGCCATGCATCAGGCGACCAGCGAGTTCTCCGAGCGGCGCACTGGCCAGCGCCTGGCGTTCGATCCCTCGCGGGCCGCTATTCTGGTCGTCGACATGCTCAACGAGTTCCTGGAGCCAGGCGGCGAGATGGTGGCGCTGGAAGGGCGGCGCATCATCGAGCCGCTGAACCGCCTCCTTGCCGCCGGCCGCGGACTGGGCGCCCGCGTCGTCTGGCTCTGCGACGAGCATGTCAACCTGGAGGATCGCGAGTTCCAGAAGCGGGTGCCGCACTGCCTCATCGGCACATGGAACGCCGCCATCATCGACGCCATGGACGTGCAGCCGGACGAACTGCGCATCCCCAAGCGCCGCTACAGCGGCTTCTTCGGGACCGACCTCGACCTGCGCCTGCGCGAATGGGGCGTGCAGCAGGTGGTGGTGACGGGCGTCGTCACCAATATCTGCGTCCGCTCCACCGTCCACGACGCCTACTTCCATGGCTACGACGTCTTCGTGCCGGAGGATTGCGTTTGCGCGACCAGTGACCGCGAGCAGGCCTCGACCCTCTACGACATCGACACGCACTACGGCGACGTGGTCAGCAGCACGGACCTGATCGCGGCCGGGATCACGAACAGGGACGAAGCGCCAGCAAGAACCTGAGGAGATCGGTCAGGGAGGGAGGGCAACGTTGGCCGACCTGCGCGTGACAAACATTGGCACAATCGTCTCTGGCGACGTCGCCGCGCCTCTCCTCGATGGCGACACGGTTGTGGCGCGCGATGGCCTGATCGTCTTTGCCGGCATGGCGGCTGACGCGCCGCCGCCGATGGATCGCGACGTCGTCATTGATGCCGGCGGGGCCACCCTCGTTCCCGGCCTGATCGACAACCACATGCACCCGGTAAGCGGTGATTTTTCTCCTCGCCAGCGTGTCCTCGACTTCATCGAAAGCTGCCTGCATGGCGGTGTTACCTCAATCATCTCGGCCGGCGAGCCACACTACCCCGGCCGCCCGAAGGACCGTGCGGGGACGAAGGCATTGGCGATCCTCGGGGCGAAGGCATTCGCCAACTATCGGCCGGGAGGAGTCAAGGTCATCGGCGGCGCGGTGATCCTGGAGCGCGGCCTGACCGAGGCCGACTTCGACGAAATGGCGGAAGCCGGGGTGCAGCTCGTCGGTGAAATTGGCCTCTCTGCCGTTTGCACGCCGGACGAGGCCGGTCCAATGGTGCGCTGGGCGCAGGCGCGCGGCCTGCGAGTGGCGATGCACACCGGCGGCGTCTCGATTCCCGGCAGCAACGCCATTCGCGCCGATCTGGTCTGCGCCATCAAGCCGGATGTCGCCAGCCACGTCAATGGCGGCCCGACCCGCTTGCCATTATCCGACGTCGAACAGATTCTCGACGGCACTGATGCCTTCGTGGAGATCGTGCAATGCGGCAACACCCTGGCGGCACAGGAGGTGGCCCGGCTCATTGCGAAGAGAGGAGATGAGCGCCGCCTCATCCTTGGCACCGACATGCCCTCCGGCACCGGAGTCATCCCGCTGGGGATGCTGCGCACTATCGCCTGGGTCGCTTCTCTGGGCGGCGTCGACCCCGCGCGGGCGGTCGCCATGGCCACCGGCAACACCGCGCGCCTGCACGGGCTGAATCGCGGCATCATTGCGCCGGGGCGCGAGGCCGATCTGGTCATCATCGACGCGCCGATCGGGTCAGCGGCCAGCACCGCCTTGGAGACGCTTGCCATGGGCGACACCCCGGCCGTCTGCGCGGTCATCGTCGATGGCGTCGTCGAGGCCGGCACGAGCCGCAATACGCCCCCGGCACAACGGAAGGTTGCCGTGCCGGGCTTCAGCGGCGGCGGTCACTGAGCAGGTGCGCGGCTCCATTGCCTGTCAACGCGCACGATGTCGATGATCGGCAAATTCACGGAAACGATCGGATGGAGGCGCGGACAGCATGGCAGAACTCGAAATCCGGCGGTTCTACGCGGTTCTCGATGAGACGGTCCGCGAGGGTGGCCACCTGGTCGGCAGGCCCGTGAAACGCGCCGGCGTGGCCGCGGTAATCGCCAATCCGCTGGCTGGCCGCTACGCTGAAGATCTCGATCTGCTGATCGCCATGGGGGAAGAGCTGGGCGGCATCCTCACCGAGCGCGCCGTGGCGCTCCTTGGCGGTGATGCGGCAGAGAGCTTCGGCAAGGCCGCCATCGTTGGGCTCGCGGGCGAGCTGGAGCACGCCGCCGCATTGCTGCATCCCCGCTTCGGGGCGCCGATGCGTGCGGCGCTCGGCGGCGGCGCGGCCATCATCCCCTCGGCGAAGAAGATGGGCGGCCCGGGGACGTCCATCGACGTGCCCCTGCACTACAAGGACGCCGCCTTCGTGCGCAGCCATTTCGATGCCATCGAAGTGCGAGTACCGGCCGCGCCGCGCGATGACGAAATCGTCGTCATCGCCGCGTTGGCGCACGGCGGGCGTCCCTTTGCGCGGGTCGGCGGCCTGACGATGGCAAAAGCGGTCGGCAGCGATGGCCTTCGCTAGCCATCGCCGCGTCGCCGGGCTGGCAGCCACTCCAGGTCCAGGGAGCGCTCGAGCGGGGTGAATTGGAGGGATCATGGCTCCGTTGCGCGTCGGCGTGATTGGATGCGGCCAGATTGCCCAGATCATGCATCTGCCCTACCTGACCGAACTGCCGGAATTCACCGTCACGGCGGTCAGCGACCTGTCCGGAACGGTCGTCGAGGCAGTTGGCGAGCGGTTCGGCGTATCGTGCCGCACCCGCGACTACCGGGAGGTGCTGGCCCGGGATGACGTCGATGCCGTCGCCGTCCTGACCATGGACCATGCGGGGGTGGCAACAGCGGCGGCCGAAGCGGGGAAGCATCTCTTCATCGAGAAGCCGATAGGCTTCTCCCTTACCGAGGCCGATCAGATCATCGACGCGGTCGAGCGCGCGGGCGTGACGGCCATGATCGGCTACATGAAGCGCTACGACCCCGGTTACGAGCTCGGCGCGGCGCGCATGCAGGCGATGAAGGACGTCAGCTTGATCCGGGTCCACGATTTCGCCATGGATTTCACGACCCATCTTCCGCTTTTCACTCTCACTGCCGCGGACG
This sequence comes from uncultured Sphaerobacteraceae bacterium, assembly GCA_964434995.1. GTDB lineage: Bacteria > Chloroflexota > Chloroflexia > Thermomicrobiales > UBA6265 > JACCXM01. Next base: position 40 of record CAYSXO010000177.1, on the reverse strand, counting down.
ACTTGCCGCCCGAGGCTATCGCCGCGAGCAACGTGGCGCG
>CAYSXO010000176.1:0-9583 GCA_964434995.1 uncultured Sphaerobacteraceae bacterium | reverse complement strand
AGCGTGGGGCCCGCAATTCCACTTCCATCCGGCGTTGCCACCGTCGGCCATGGCGAGTGGCGCTGACGCCGCGGTCATCTCCACCCACAAGGTCCTCGGCAGCCTGACCCAGGCCGCCGTCCTGAACGTTCGCGAGGGTCTGATCGACGTCGGCCGCGTCAGAACGACCGTTGGCATGGCCCAGACCACCAGCCCATCTGTCCTGATTCTGGCCTCAATTGACGCAACTCGGCGCCAAATGGTCCTTGAAGGCGAGGCGCTGCTCGAACGGACAGTCCGGCTGGCCGCCCATGCTCGAGAGCGGTTGCAATGCCTGCCGGGAATCCGTGTGCTCGACAGCGATCAACTCGGCATTCGCGCGTTCGACCTGACGAAGCTCGTTGTCGACGTCGACGGCCTTGGCATCACCGGCTATGCGGCGGAAGACGTCCTCCGCAATCGCTTCGGGGTCGGCCCGGAAATGAGCGATCACGTCGGTCTCGTGTTTCTGGTCACGATTGGCGACACGTCGTCAAGCATCGACAGACTGGTTGATGCGTTCACCGTCCTCTCCCGTGAGCACTATCGGGGGGACGTGCGCCGCGCCGAGTTCCGGTCGTCCGGCGCTGCCGTCGCGCCCGCAACGCTGGCTATGACGCCTCGAGATGCCTTCTTTGCGCGAGCCCGCGTAGCGCCTCTCGCCGGCTCTGCCGGCGAGATCTCGGCTGAGCTCGTCATTCCGTATCCGCCCGGCATACCGGTCCTGGCTCCCGGCGAAGTCATTACGGAGGAAAAAATCGCCTATCTCAACGAGGGCGCCTCACACGGAATGTATCTGTCCGGACCTTCGGACCCATCTTTAGCGACGATTCGCGTGGTGGCGTAGTGCTCAGGCGCCGCGCCCGACGAGTTCGGGAATCCGCGAGAGCCGTTCCGCCGCCTTGCCAATCGTATCTTCCCGTTTGGCAAAGCAGAATCGCGCCAGCATCCGCGCGCGAGCGGGATCGAGATAAAAGGCCGATGGCGGCACCGCGGCGACCCCAATTTCGGTTGTCAGCCATCGGCAGAATGCGACGTCGTCAGGGAATCCCAGATGGCCTATGTCGGCCATAAGAAAGTACGACCCCTCTACGGGCAGCGCCTGAAGTCCGGCGCCAGCCAGCGCCTGAACGAGCAGATCACGCCGATGCACGTAGTCCATGTTCAGTTGGCCGTAATAGCCGATCGATCCCGCCTGATCGAGAGCGTACGCCATGGCATCCTGAAACGGCGTCGCTGAGGCAAAGGTGACAAATTGGTGAACTGCTCGCAGCGCATCGTTCAGATCCGCCGGGCCAACCGCATAGCCGATCTTCCACCCGGTCATGGAAAACGTCTTGCCCGTGGAATTCACCGCCAACGTTCGCTCCCACATGCCCGGTAACGTGGCAAGAGGCACATGGACCGCGCGGTCGAAAATGATTCGATCGTAGACCTCGTCGCAAATCGCGATAACGTCCCAGCGCTCGCAAAGCTCGGCGAGGACCAACAGTTCCGCCTCGTCAAAGACCTTGCCTGTCGGGTTGTGGGGCGTGTTCAGAAGCAGGAGCCGCGTACGTGGTCCGAACGCGGCGGCCGCTTCATCGCGATCAAAGCCCCAATCAGGCGGCTGGAGCGTGATCGGCCGCAGGGTTGCGCCAGCCATGATGGCGCAGGGAAGGTAGGAGTCGTAGAACGGCTCGAAGACGACGATTTCATCACCTGGGTTCACGAACGCCTGAATTGCGTCGTGAATTGCCTCGGTTGCGCCCGATGTGACCGATACCTCGCGCTCGGGATCGATTGCGCGGCCATGCTGACGCTCCCAATCTGCCGCGATGGCTCGTCGCAATCTTGGCGTGCCAGAAGAGATGGCATACTGATTGAGATCATTGTCGATCGCCGCTTTGGCAGCTTCCCTGACAAACTCCGGACTGGGGAAATCGGGAAACCCCTGGCCGAGATTCACCGCGTCATACTCGCGCGCTAATTGGCTCATCTCGCTAAACACCGACGTTCCGAACGTTCGGATGCGGGCCGCCCTGTAGTCTCTCCTCACGTACGTTGCTCCCTTACCCGAGTTCGAGCCACTCCACGCCAGGCGTGGATGCGGCGCCGGTCGACGCCTTCTAGCCACGCGTTTTGTCGTCGAGTCACCCCTGAGCGCGATATTCGCCGAAGACGCCACGCAAGACGCCTGCAATCTGGCCGAGCGTTGCCCCCGACGTCAGCGCGGCTCGCATCGGCGGCAGCAGGTTGTCATCCTGCGATCTTGCCGCATTGGCCACGGCCTCGAGCGCGCCAGCGACGAGCGGCGTGTCGTGCAACGTCTTGTGGGCGCGAACCCGCTCGATCTGGCGGCGGCCGGCCTCGTCGTCGATCCGCTGCACCGGTACCCCTGCATCGTCGTTTGTCGCATAGCGATTCACACCGACAACGATCCGATGACCCTCCTCGCGCTCGACTTCGAGCCGGAAGGCGTTTTCGGCAATGGTGTTCTGCATGAACCCGCTTTCGATAGATGCGACCGCGCCGCCCCGAGACTCCACCTGGCCAAGCCAGTCGCGCGCCCGACTTTCGACTTCGTTGGTCAGGTGCTCGACGAAATACGACCCGGCAAGGGGATCGGCGGTGTCTGGAACTCCCGTCTCATCCGAGAGCAACTGCTGGGTGCGCAGCGCCAGCGTCACCGCCTCCTCCGTCGGAAGGCCGAGCGCCTCGTCGTACGAGTTTGTGTGCAGGCTCTGGGTTCCTCCCAGGACAGCAGACAGCGCCTGATACGCAACGCGCACAACGTTGTTCAGCGGCTGCTGCGCGGTAAGCGTCACGCCGCCGGTCTGCGTATGAAAGCGCATCATTTCGGATCGTCTGTCGCGCGGCGAGTAGCGCTCACGGACGAGCGTGGCCCAGAGCCGCCGCGCGGCGCGGAACTTGGCGACCTCTTCGAAGAGATTGGAATGGGCCGCGAAAAAGAAGCTCATGCGCGGCGCTACATCGTCAACCGATAGTCCCGCGGCCAATGCCGCATCGAGGTACTCCAACCCGTTGGCAATCGTGAAGGCGATTTCTTGCGCCGCGGAAGACCCGGCCTCGCGAATGTGATAGCCAGAGACTGAAATGGTGTTCCACGCGGGCAGCCGCCCGGCGCAGTAGCTGAACGTGTCAGTGACCAGGCGCATCGACGGTCGTGGGGGAAAGATATACGTGCCCCGCGCCGCGTACTCCTTGAGGATGTCGTTCTGAATCGTCCCACCGAGTTTCTCGGGCGGAATGCCACGCTCCTCCGCAACAATTTCGTACATCAGAAGAAGAAGCGACGCTGGCGCGTTGATCGTCATCGAGGTAGTGACAGCCGACTGGTCGATACCGTCGAAGAGCCGCCGCATGTCGTCGACGGTCGAAATCGGCACCCCCACCCGCCCGACTTCTCCCCAGGCGCGGGGATCGTCGGAATCGAGCCCGAGCTGCGTGGGCAGATCAAATGCAACGCTCAGCCCGGTTGTGCCTCGCTCCAACAAGAGACGGTAGCGGGCATTGCTTTCTTCGACTGACGAGAATCCCGCGTACTGGCGCATCGTCCAGCGCCGGCCCCGGTACATGGCCGGATAGATGCCCCGCGTATAGGGGAATGTGCCCGGGTCGGCTTGCGCTTCAACCGTGTCAGAAGCCCGATAGACAGGTTCGATCTCGATCCCGGAGTCGGTTCGAATCTCCTCGGTGCCCTTTGTCATGCGCGCGTCGCCTCGTGCTCCCCGAACTCCAGTCGAACGATTGAGCCGTCAATCGTACTCCTGAACCAGCTCGGTAAGGACGCCGCCGCACGATTCCGGATGGATGAAGGCGATGCGCCAGCCATGCGCACCGGTGCGAGGAGCGCGGTCAATCAGGCGAACGCCCGCTGCCTCCATGTCAGCCAACGCGCGCTCCAGATCAGGGACCATGTATGCAACGTGGTGCATCCCTTCTCCTCGCTTGGCGAGAAACCGCGCAATCGGACCATCCGGATCGGTCGGGCAAATCAACTCGATCCAGCCGGCGCCGGCGTGGAGGGTCACAACGTCGACTGCTTGCTCGGGAATTACGAAATGCTCGCCCCCTGCAAAGCCAAGCATCCGGTAGCGCGCGAGCGCCTCATCGAGGTCGTGCACGACAACGGCGACGTGGTGCAGCCTTGGGTTGACGCCGCCGGGAACACCTGAAGCGTTCGACATCAGTCTGGCTGAATTGGTGCAGACGAATAGGTTTCGGGAACCGGAAACGCCGCCGACTCCGCGAGCACCGGCTGATCGATGCGCAGCGGATCGACATGTTCACGCATGACCAGACCGCGCTTCCTGCGGCCGGTGATCTCGAAATAGGCGCGCATGACCCGGTCGGTCACCGGAACAGCGTAGGCAGAACCCTCGCCTCCGTCCTCGACGATCACGGTAATCGCGATTTCCGGCTTTTCGTAGGGCGCGAAACAGGTGAACCAGGCATGTTGCCGGTCGTACAGGCCGTTCTCGTCGGCCTGGCCAATCTCTGCCGTGCCGGTCTTGCCGCCGATCGTGATTTGCGTTTCCTCCGGCGGGTTCGTCTTCGGCCACTTCGTCTGGAGCCCGCCGCTGCTGGGCGCGGTGCCAACCGGACCGTGGACGACCCGGCGCATGCCTTCCCTGGCTACGTCCATGTGCTCTTTCTTGATGCCAACCTCACGCAAGATTATTGGTTTCAGTGAAACCGCGTCCGATGGTTTACCATGGAAGGTCTCCCGGACGAGCTTTGGCTTGACGATCTTCCCGTCGTTCGCGAACGCGGCGGTGTTCATGGCGAGCTGGAGCGGCGTCGTCAGGAAATACCCCTGTCCGATGGAAACGTTGATCGTATCTCCGACAGACCAACCGGTGCCCTGGTAGTTGCGGGCGACCCATTCGGCATCGGGCACGACCCCATTTGCCTCGGTCGGGAGTTCAACGCCGGTAGCGAGCCCGAACCAGAACCGGTCCGCCAGATTCTCCTTGATGGCCTGGATGCCCAGGCCTTCAAAGTAGTGCTTCTCACCAAGGGTATTGCTCTGCACGTCCTTGTCGCGGTAGTGCAGGTATTCGCTCTTGCTTTCGTCAATTGGCTGGCGCGGGGCCCCGACGTTGTAGAAGAAGACGTCGCACGATTGTTCCAGCGCCTCATAGACATTGAGCGCCTGGTGACCACCAAGACGCCACGCCCAGCAAGGATGCGTGTTGCCCTTCGACTCGTCCCAGGCGAACGGCACCTGAATTGCTCCAGTGCAAGTGTAGGTCGTTGTCGGCTCGATCTTTCGTTCCTGCAAGGCCGCTGCGGCCAGAAACGGCTTCAGGGTTGAACCGGGTGGATATTCGCCGCGGAGTGCACGGTCGACCAGAGGCTTGTTTGCTTCGTCGCTGGTGTACTCCTGGTACTTCCTCTGCGAGATCCCGTCGACAAAGAGCTGATTGTCGTAATGGGGGTAGCTGACCATCGCCAGCACTTCTCCCGTTCGTGGATCCATCGCAATGACCGCACCCGCGCCCGACTCTTTCTTCACCTTTCGTGATGGATCGGCCGCCGCAATCGCGTGTCGGTCCGCGTTTGAATAGCGGATGCCAGCGGCCAGGATTTCACTGGCTGCGCGCTGCAACTCCAGATCGATGGTCAACACCACGTTCTTGCCGGGAATCGGCTCGATGACCGACCCCTCGACGATTCGCCATGACGCGCCACTCGCATCCATTTCAACAACACGGCGGCCGCGCGACCCACGAAGGGCCTCCTCCATGCTCAACTCCAGGCCGTCTTTGCCAATGGAGTCGGTCGTGTCATAGATCGGGTACCCAAGCTCGTCCTGATTGCGTGGATTGTCGAGCTCTCTTTGACTGATCTTCCCGACGTACCCAAGGATGTGCGACATCGCCTCGCCACCGGGGTAGCGACGGATCAACACGCCGTCCTCCAATTCGACGCCGGGGAGATAGAGCTTGTTCGCCTCCAGTTTGAGCGCCGTCTCACGAGGCACACCGGTCTTGATGATGATGCGCTCGAGGAACCGTCCATTCTCGACCAGGTAATCCAACTGGTTCATGACCTTGACGCCGGGCACCTCATTAAGATGTGCTCGGCAGAGCGCCGCCTGGTCCGTGGTCAGATTGTCTTCAAGCCGGACCAGGAAGTTCTGGTCCATCTCTGTCTGGATATAGTCGGTCCAGGCGCGAAGCGCATCCTCGCTGAGCGCCTTCACCACACCTTCCATGGTGGTCTGCCCGGAGAGCGCGCCAATCGCACGGTCGACCCTTCCTGCCAGCCGGCTGTCCGTCGATAGAAGCACGGTCAGCACGTTCTCATTCGCGGCGAATGAAGGTTCGACGGGCCAATCTACGACCTCGCCCGCGATCATCGTGCCATCGGCTGAGATTCTGGCCGAATCCGACTTGCGAGCCGTTGGATCCGGATAGACGAAAACCTGCAACTCTTGTCCGTTGACCTGGACTACCTGACCTGGCGCCCGGAAAAACGGATGCAAGACCGTCCTGTCCGTCTGTTGCACCGTCAGAGTCTTTCCGAGCAGTTGCGCGGTCCGCACATAGACCGTTTCATGGGCGCCTTCCGGAACGTCGCGCGGATCGAGAATCAACGCATCCGGCAGGCTCAACGCATTGATCAACTGGTCGAGAATCCGGCGCCGTTCAGCGTTGTCATCCGGCAGCTCGCCCGGTAGGACGCGGACCTCCCACGTCTCGCGATTGACCGCCACTTCGCGGTGCTTGCGGTCGAAAATCACGCCGCGCGTTGCCGGCAGCGTCTCGTCCTGTCGGATGTTCTGGACGGCCTCGGTGCGATAGCGGTCGCCCTCGAGCACCTGCATGTATCCCAGGCGGCCGGCCAGCACGGTGAAGGCCGCCACCACGGCGCCTCGACTGAGGAACATTCGCCGGGACATCTGGACTTGCTCAGGGCGCAGCGCGGCGGCAGTCCGGCGCTTGCGGCCATTTCGCAGATGAGGTGGATCGTAGGGAATGCGTTTGCGACGTGCCATTATGTCCGCTCAGGTTCCGTTCGCTGCAACCACCCAAGGAGTCCAAAGACAGGGGGCACCAGCAGCGCGTTCAGAAGCGCTTGCAGGAGCGTCACCCTACCAAGCATCTGGCCGGGATCACCGCCCTCGCCCAGAAGATGTCGGAGTGACAGGAGCGTGCCGACGTAGACCGCGGTCGCGAGCATGGAAAGCAACATCGGGAAGACCAATGCGCTGTTGAAGAACCGGCCACGAGAAATGGCCCCGATCAGCGCAACCGGCAACAGGGCCAGAGCGTTTGTACCAAGCCGGTCGAGTCCGAGGATATCGAGCAAGAACCCGGATACAAATACCCAGGCCAGCACTTCCGGGAGTCCGCGATACGCGCTCCATCCAAGAACAAGCACCAGGACGAGGCCAGGGGCCACGGCCAGGATCTGCCAACGTGGAAGCAGCGCGGTTTGCAGCAGCGCCGCGGCCACCAGGAGGAACGCGAATACCGGGCGCGTCATTGGCGATCCAACCTCATCGCCAGGTGTTCCTGCATGCCTTGATGTCCCCCATCACCGTCATGCGTCGCGGTAAGCGCCGGGCGTCGTTTACATACTATAGCAACGAGCGGCGAGCTCACGGTGTACGTACACCCTTGCCGCCGAGCACGTTCTCGATCGCATCCGCGGCAGCGTTCCCGCCGTCCTCGCGATAGAGATCTGCCACAATGCGCGCGGCGGCGGGGTGGCAGCGAGGGCCATCGAGAATCGTACGTAATGCACGACGAACGGCCTCACGCCGATATCGCCCCCTCGTGATGACACGCGCAACGCCCAGGCGATAGGCGCGCCATGCGTTGTCCGCCTGATCGTGCCCATATGGCATGATCAACATCGGCTTGCCAACGCGCAAAGCCTCGGAAAGGGTTCCGATTCCCGCCTGATGAACAACTGCCAGAGCGTGTCGAAAAAGCAGGTCGTGTGGCGCATAAGGAACGGCTAGCACGTCGTCAGAGATCCCATTGAACGCTTCGAAGCTACGCGGACCGGCGACCAGAACGGCCCGCGCACCCAAGTCGGTCGCCGCCTTTGCGCTCACTTCATAGAACGATCCGGGATCATTGACTGCCGTGGTGCCGAGCGTGAAGACGATCGGCGGCTCGCCCGCCTCGATGAACGCTTTCAGGCCATGGTCGAGCGTTCGTCCCGCGGGGTGATAGAAGGGAAATCCCGTAACGCGCGCCGACGCGGGCCAGTCCGCCTTTGGTTCTCCCAACACGCGAGGAAACAGCCCGAGCGATCGAACTGGCGAGTGCTGTCCTTCCCAGATCGGATGATCCGCGACTGCCGGGAGGCCCAACTCGGAACGCAACTCGTGCCATTCACCGACCCAGCGACCCGTCAATTCGTGCGCCAGCCTGAAGACGGCTCGTGAGGCGCCCGGCCCCGATCTTCTCAGCAATCCGGCAATCCAGGGCGGCCCCACGATGGGCGGCTCGTACGCCGAGAGATACCCCATTGGTTGCATAACGGCGGAAATCCAGGGCACGCCATGGACTTCAGCGGCCAACCGGCCGCCCGCGACCAACGTGTGCGAAACGACCGTGTCGGCCCCCGCCACGACGGGCAACAAGTCCACAGTCGATTCACGCAAGCCCGGAAGGAACATGTCGCGAAAAATCCGCGCTGGCGCTCCTCTCTCGGCCAGGATGCGGTCGATGAAGTCGGGGTCCTGTTGACCCGCTTGGCGGTCGGGCCGAATTGCGGCAAATGCCAGACCGGCATCGAGAACGGCTTGCTGGTAGCGCTCGCACGTGGCGATGATGGCCTCATGCCCACGCGCTTGCAGAGCGACGCCGATGGCAAGAAACGGATGCAGATCGCCCGGCGAGCCATGGGTCGCCAGCACTATCCGCGTTCCAGACGGCGCCTTCACGGTCAATGGCGGCGATCTGTGTGACGAGTTGGCTGATTGATCACAAGCCAACGTATCGCCGGCCGAACAAGGAAGCCCACTGTGCCAGAATTGGTCTCGGCGCAAAAGGCGGCGTGGGAGCACCCAAAGAGGGATTCCCCGGGACTGAAATGGAGCAGATCATCCGTGGCTGATTCCATTGACGAGCTGACTGAACGTGAACGAAGCGATGCATTCTCGCTCTTCAAGGCATACGACATTCGAGGTGTCGTTCCGACTGAATTGACTGCTGCCATTGCACGAGAAATCGGCCGCGCGCTGGTCGCAACGCTCACCCCGGACACGGTCGTCGTGGGGCGTGACATGCGCATCTCGAGCCCTCTTCTGGCTGCCGCCCTGATCGAGGGAATTCGCGATGCCGGATCCGATGTCGTCGATGTGGGCATGGTGTCGACCGACGCGCTCTCGTTCGCTGTCGGTAAGTATGGCTACCCCGCTGGCGTCATGGTAACTGCCTCTCACAACCCCGCAGAGTACAACGGGTTCAAGATCGCGCGCGAAGGGGCTCGTGCGCTCTCGCTGACCGATGGCCTGGATCTCATCCGCGACAGGGTCGTCAACAACGATTTGCCGCCGATAAAGCCCGCGGCCGAGCGCGGCAGCTTGCAACAGCGC
>CAYSXO010000175.1:8101-9748 GCA_964434995.1 uncultured Sphaerobacteraceae bacterium | reverse complement strand
TCACCCTCTTTGGCGAATCCGCCGGCGGCATGAGCGTCTGCGCCCTGTTGACCTCGCCCGCGGCCGAAGGGCTCTTTCACAAGGCGATCGTGCAAAGCGGCTCCTGCCTGATCGACTGGCCAGACAATGGGCTCTTTTCCGGTGTCGAAGCGGCCACTCTTTGGGGTACCCAGGATGAAGCGGCTGGGCTCGGTATTGCAGTGGCCGGCGAGTTCGGCTGTGCCGATCCAGGCGGAGCGCTCGATTGCCTGCGACATCTGTCGCCCGATGCGCTGCTCGCCTCGCCTCTTGCCTATGCCTTTGGCCTGGTTTCGTTCGGCAATGCCACCCTTCCCAACGATCCAGCGGCGGTGGTGCGCGCCGGCGAGGCTCGGCAAATGCCGATCATCATGGGCATCACCAAGGATGAAGGGCGCACCTTCGTCTCTTTCGATCCCGAGCCAATCACGGCCGAACGCTACCAGGCGCTGCTCGCGGATGCCTTCGGCGACCGCGCGGGCGAGGTCGCCCAACGCTACCCGCTCGCCGATTTTGATTCGCCAGGGCTTGCCTGGGCCACCGCCATGACCGACCGCGTCTGGGCCTGCACGATGCTCGAACATCTCGAGCTCCTTCCCGAGCAGGGCTCTGTCTTTGCCTACGAGTTTGCCGACCGCGACGCCCCGGCGCTTTTCCCCTTCCCGCCAGACCTCCCCGGAGGGGCGTACCACGGCGCGGAGGTCGCTTATCTCCTGGATATCAACGTCGGAGGTTTTTCGCCCGCGCTCACGCCCGACCAGGAGCAACTCGCCAATGCGATGATCGGCTATTGGACCAACTTCGCGCGCACCGGCAATCCCAATGGTCCCGGCCTCCTGGAGTGGCCGCCCTTCGAGAGCAGCGCCGATCCGCCCGCGGTGCTTTCGCTCGCCCCTGGTGAGAACGGCATCCGACCGGTCAATCTCGGCGCTGCCCATCAGTGCGCTTTCTGGGAGGGACTCGCTGAACCGGCCTGACCCGGCAGAAGGCTTGCGCGTCACAGCGGCATCCTGGACGGGCAGGCGAGCGGTTCGCTCGGGAGGGTGTATACGGCGGTATCACGGGTTTACCCAGAGTCCGGATAAGGCCAACGAGGCGGGAATTTGGGACTCGTGAGGGCCTCATGGACGCCACGCGTCGCAAGCGCGGCACGGATTGTGAATAGAGCTGCCGTAGAACGTGTTATCGTTCACTCAAAGTCGGTTCTATCGAGACATCATTTGAGATTCAGCTCTGAGGTTCCATTCCTTGTCTATGATCGCCGGACAAAAGCCCAAGGTACTGGTTGTCGACGATGAACCCGGCATCCGCGAGACGCTCGCCGCCTTGCTCGAGGACGAAGGGTATCTGGTCAGCCGCGCCCGGGATGGCCTGGAGGCGCTCAGCGCGGTCGAAAACCGTCGTTTCGACGTAATCCTGACGGATGTACGCATGCCGCGGCTCGATGGCATGGCGCTGGTACGTCGCCTCCGTGAACGCGGGGATAACCTGCCCATCGTGCTGATGAGCGCCGTCTATGCCGATGCCAATTTCGCCGGGCTCACCTTTGTGCGGAAGCCTTTCGACATCGGCCTGCTGCTCGATCGCATTGAAGAAGCCATTGCCGCCAGGACGGGGTGAAGGGGTGTC
>CAYSXO010000175.1:0-8001 GCA_964434995.1 uncultured Sphaerobacteraceae bacterium | reverse complement strand
GCTGCTCGATCGCATTGAAGAAGCCATTGCCGCCAGGACGGGGTGAAGGGGTGTCGGGGTGTCAGGGTGTTAGGCACGACGGGAGTTATGCTGTCTTCCTGGCACCCCGACACCCTGACACCCCCGCCTATCCGCTTCGCTTCAATCGCCCCGTCCGCTTGGCAAAGCGCTCGCCCCAGCCGAAGATGGCGATGCCGATCGGGATGGCGAGCGCGCCCAGCAGGAGCGTCGGCACGAGCGAGGGACCGAGTTGCGACGTCGGCTTGCCCTCCAGCAGCGCCGCCCGCATCCCTTCCAGCACGTAGGTAGCCGGCGAAACGGTTGCCAACGGCTGCATCCACTCCGGCAGCACCGAGATCGGGTAGTAGACGCCCGAGACGAGCAACAGGATGGACGATATGACGAAGGTCATCTCTTCCCCTCGCTCCGGGAAGAGCAGCGGCAACACGGCAGCCATGATTCCGAAGCCCAGAAAGCTGATGCTCCCGGCAAGGAGAATGACCGCCGCCCCGGCCAGATTGGCGTTGCTGAGGTCAACGCTGAAGAAGAGGGACAATACCCCAAGCAACAATGCCGAGCGGATCAGCCCGTAGATGATGCTGAAGAGTGAAACGCCGAGCATGTGCGCCAGCCGCGAGATCGGCGCCATCATCGTGTACTCGATCGTCCCTTCCCAGCGCTCCCAGGCGACCATCTCCCCGACATTGGCGAAGACCGCGCGCAGATAGGCCCAAACGACCGTGCCAATGCCGAGGTAGAGGACCAGATCGAGCTGGTCGTCTCGGGAACCACCCCCGCCGTAGCGCATTTGCGCCTCGCCGATGTAGAGTACGCTCATCGCCGAGGCGACGTTGAAAATCAGGAACGCCAGCTCCAGATGCCAGTAGCGGCGAACCAGGTAGAGATTGCGCTCCACAAAGGCGAGCGACGCTTTCGTTTCCCACCAAACGCCGGCGCCGGGCAGCGTGCGCGGCACGTGACTCATTCGTCATCTCCTTCTTCGTCGTCCTCCAGCGAGCGGCCCGTCAGGTGAATGAAGACCTCTTCCAATGACGGGTCCGGCGTCCCCATCGCCGCGCCGAAGTGCTGTCGCAGGCCCGGCACTGAATCGAGCGCAACCAGGCGCCCCTTGTCGAGAATGGCCACCCGGTCGCACAGCGCCTCGGCCTCTGCCATGTCATGCGTGCAGAGGAGAATCGTCGCGTCGTGGCTGTCGCGCAGCTCATGAACGAACGTCTGCACGTCACGTTTCGAGCGCGGATCGAGCCCGGTCGTCGGTTCATCGAGCAACAGCAGCACCGGCGAAGTGAGCAGTGCGCGGGCGATGGCCACCTTCTGCTGCATGCCGCGCGAAAGCTGTTCCAGCGGCTCGCCAACCTTGTCGCGCGAGACGCCCAACCGCTCCAGCACGGCGTACGTCTCCTCGCGCACGTCCGCGCCTTGCCGCCCATAAAGCCGCAGCGCGTAGGCGAGGTTCTCGGCCGGCGAGAGCTTCTTGAAGAAGGAGGCCTCGACCGAGACGCGGTTGATGAGCCGCTTCACCTGCGCTTCGTCCCGGCGTACGTCGTAACCAAAGACCTCGACTCGCCCGGAGTCGGGAATGAGCAGCGTGGAGAGCATGCGGATCAGCGTCGACTTTCCCGAGCCGTTGGCGCCGAGGACGCCGAAGATCTCGCCGCGTTTGATGGTCAGCGAGACATCATCGACCGCCAGCACCTCCTTCGCCGGGCCACGCCGCAGCAGGGGCCGATGCATGAAGCGCTTGGAGACATGCTCGACCACGGCGGCCGGCCGCGCGTTATCGACGGTCGCCTCGACGTGATCACGTGTTGGCCGTTCGAGCGTTGCAACCACCTGTGCCTGCCTTTCCCGTCATCCGATCCGGCGCATTCGAACACTTCGGGGCAAAAAAGAACCGCGGGTGAGAGGTCGTTCCTCTGCCCGCGGTCGGAAGTGCTGCGTGATGCTAGCGACTCACGTTTCCCAACCAAAGGGCAGCCTCCTGCCACGACCAACGGCGGCGATGTCCCACACGCGCGGGCACACCGCGGGCCGACCGCTCTTGCGGCCGGTGAACCCGGTATGGCTCAGCATGTGCCTCATTCGCCCGCGCTCCTGCATCGTGACGTCCGCCCCGCGCTCGGGGCAGGCGTTCAGACTAGGGGGTGGATGCCGCAAAGTCAAGAGTTCGCGCGGCGCAAACCTGGAATTTCCGTAACCGCACCGGCTGGCAAGGAAATGCGGCGTTAGTCCGGCACGCCGGTGAAGCCGCGGTCGTGGCCCTCGCGGCGCACCAGGCACGAGTCTCCTTGGACTGGCGCGATGCCCAAACTACACACGCCCCTTACATGGATCCGTGGATGCGCGGAGCGCTCGCCGCCGCGATGATGGCGCCGTGGGATCGGCGTGGGCCGATCCCGGACAAGAAAGGTATGAACGTGGTGAACAATCTCACGGCGCCGGCGGCCCGGCGGATCGGGCAGATCGCGGCGGTGGGCGCGGTGGCGCTCGTGCTGACCGCGGCAGTGGCGTCCCCGTCTGAGGCGAGGAGGAATGCCGCGCAGGACGGCGCCAACCTTGCCATCAGTTATTGTTTCAACCAGGGTGGCAACCCGGACGCCGACGTTATTCGGGGGACGATCTATGTGTCCTGCTCCTGGGAGGACGGGACAATAGACATTCTCGACTTCCCGGACGAATAGGAGACGGGCAGCCGCGGGCGAGTGCCTCGCGGCCGCTTCGGCGCCAGTCTGGCCTGCCAAGGGCTCGTCGGGGCGGCCATGAGGTCCGGGCGGCCTCAACGCCCCGCTTTGCCCCTGCGCCATCGAGCCTGACCGGGGACGCTTCTCGCTGGCGCGCCATGCTTCTGATCCTGATTGTGGTCGCGGTTGCCTGCACTGTTGCGCACATTGACGCGGACTCATACGATGCCCGCGTGCTGGCCAAGGGAGACCAGCGCAGCCTCAACGAAGGGAGAAGCGTCATGCTCCGCGCACGATTGATTCTCGCGGTCCTTTTCGCGCTCACCATGATCGCGGGGAGCCTCTCCGGCGCCTCGCCTCAGGCCACGGCGCAAGTCGCAACCCCGGTCGCCGAGGTGAATGTCACCCCGCCCGTGCAACCGGGCGGCACGCTTCCCGACAATCCTGCCATTCAGCTTGTCAAGATCGCGGAAGGGCTGGCCGACCCGGTCAACGTCGCCTCGCCGAACGACGGCAGCGGCCGCATCTTCGTCGTCGAGCGCGTCGGACGGCTGCGCATCATCGACAAGGACGGCACCCTCCTGCCGGAGCCGTTCCTCGACCTGACGGAGTTGGTGCAGAACGACTACCTGGAGCAGGGGTTGCTCGGGCTGGCGTTCCACCCCGATTACGCCACCAACGGCCGCTTCTTCGTCCACTTCACGGACTATCACACCAACGGCGACAACTTCATCATGGAATTCACCGTCTCGGAGGACGACCCGAACATCGCCAACCGCGAAGGCGGCCGCCTGATGCTGGCGGTTGATCAGCCATACGTCAACCACAATGGCGGCACCATCCACTTCGGCCCCGATGGCTATCTCTATATCGGCATTGGCGACGGCGGCCTGGGCGGTGACCCGTACGACACGGCGCAGGACCGCGCCCTGCTGCTCGGCAAGCTGCTGCGCATCGACGTCGATCCCGTGGGCGGCCTCGCCTATGGCATCCCCGCCGACAACCCGTACTCCGAAGCGCGGATCGTGCAGTCGAACTCGATCACCGATGTGATCGGCGAAACTGAAGGGTTGAGTCTGGAAGCCGCGTTCTACCATCCTGCCGCGCGGCCCGAGATCTGGGCCTATGGGCTGCGCAACCCCTGGCAGTTCAATTTCGACCCTGACACGGGCGATCTCTATATCGCCGACGTCGGGCAAGTCACCTGGGAGGAGATCAATTTCCAGCCGGCCGGCAGCCCCGGCGGCCAGAATTACGGCTGGGACTACCAGGAGTCCGCGCACTGCTATCCCGCCAGCTTCCCGGAGTGTCCCCGCCAGCAGATGGGCGCCTTGCCGGTGGCCGAGTACGTGCATGGCGAGGAAGGCTGCTCCATCACCGGCATCGGCGTCTACCGGGGCGAGGAGTACCCCTCGCTCGACGGCATCTACTTCAATTCCGACTGGTGCTCAGGCCGCTTCTGGGGCCTGGAGCGGGATGACGCCGGGGTCTGGCAGTACCAGCAGCTCCTCGATACCGGGCTCCTGGTGACCGGCTCCGGCACGGACGACGCGGGCAACCTCTACGCCACCGCCTGCGAGTGCGTCTTCAGCCGGCAGTACGATCCGTTCGAGAATCCACAAGGCACCGTCTGGAAGCTCGTCGCCGCCGATCAGGTGCCGGAGGGCGCGGAAACGGCGCCAGTCGAGGAGTAACCGATCGCGGGCGCCTGGCGACGTTCCCGTGAGCATTGCGAAGGCTGCTCGACACCAAAATCCCCTCTCCCAGCGCGCTGGGAGAGGGGCAGGGGGTGAGGGCTTACGCCCTCAGAATCCGATGCTGCCGAAATCGCGCGCCACGACCGGCTCGGACATCAGGTCCTGGATCGATCGGTAGAGATCGCGCCGGTCGCGGTCGCGCCGGTCGAGCGCGGTGGCCACGACGGGCAACAGATCGTCGAGGCTGAACGGCTTGACCAGGATTGCCGCCGCTTCCGAGCGTGCCCGCACATCCTGTGGCGCCACGATCGCGCCATCGACCGAGCAGACGACGATCGGCACATGCGCGGTGCGCGGCGTCGCCTTCATCGCTTCCACGAGCTGCCATCCGGCCCGGGGATCGTTGCGCTCGACATCGATCATCATCAGGTCCGGCTGCATCTCGGCCACTTCCACCGCGCTCGGCGTGTGCGCCTCCGCGCGAACCTGATACCCCTCATCTTCAAATGCGGCGCACAGCAGCGCGCGCAGCGATTCGTCCTGTTCGACAATCAGAATGACTGATGGCGCGTTGGACCGACCCGCGTGGAACATCGGACCCTCCACGGCGGCCTTGCGGGAGGCCGCAAATTGCACTGGAAATTGGCGGGTGGCGCCTCGAACGTTGGCCCATGCCGGCTGGAACCCGATGCCAAAAACGGTCGCACGACGATCTCCAGCCTGGCGTCTATCACACTATACGGCCTGAAGATAAATCTGGACTCACATTCGTGACATCGCGGCATCGAATGGGTTCTGTCCTGTTTACCCGAAGCGCGGCACAAGAGGGGTGTCGTTCGGCACACGTCACGGATTCGCGGCTGCTCTTGGCGCACGGCGCACGTACGCTCCCTACGGCGAGATGGTTCGCCACGTTCACCTTGACACGCTCTGCGCGAAAATCAAAAGTGCCGGGCGCAGGCGTGGCCGAACGACTCACGGCCCACCGCGTGCCGCGCTGGGCCCTGGGTGAAAAGCACGTGTGCCTGTCCGCTATCGCTTGCGCGACGCGCCACGGCCTTTCTTGTGCCCGCGCCGCTTGCCGTAGCGCCGGGACTCGGCGTTCACCTGGCGTCTCGAGTAGAGGATGATCGGGCCGGCGCCCCCTCCATCTGGCTCCTCGGCAGGTCCGGGGTTGACGTCCGCCCCACCACCTACCGGCTTGCCATCGCTCGGCTGCTCATTGACCCCATCGCTGGGCGGGCCGCCGGCGTCCGTCAATGGGGACGATGGCTGCTTCGTCAGATTCCGGCGACACGCCGTGTCCTTCTTCGTGTTGTAGCAGGTGTACCCGTCGAAGTCTCCGCCCTTGCACTCCGTGGTATTGCTGCCATTCGGCCCGTCCAACACCGCCAGGTTGCCGCCACCAATGGTCTCGCACGACTCCCGCTGAGACTGGGTGCGATCGGCGACGGTTCCAGTTGCCTTCACCTTCTTCTTGCCGGCGTGGACGTTCTGAACCAATGCGGCCCCAGGGAGGAAGGCCGACGCCAGAGCAAGGAGGCCAGTCGAGAGGATTCGGCGTCGTGTCGTCATGCGCAGCGTGATGTCCACCGATTGCTCCCATCGTGAAAACGACTGCCCGAGACACGGTCGTCTCAGTGATGGCACGATATGGACGCCGGTGAACGACGACAGCCAAGGCAGGAACGTAGTCGGCATCAAGAGGGGAACAGCACGAGCACGCCGATCGCGATGATGGGGGGAAGGGTTCAGAGAAACCGATGCTCGGCCACCGAGCGCGCCCACGCCAGCACCTGCTCCGCGTGTCCTGCCCCTGCGTCCGCGTCGATCGCGGTCACGTGCAACTCGCCGGGAATGGGTCGGGTAACGACCCATTCCGGCATGTCGTCAGGGCCGGCGGCCTTCCGCCTGGCAATGGCTGCAGCCGACCGCTGTCTCCCAACGCCACGCGGATGTTCTTCCAGCAGCACGGTAAGCCAGTTCTCGCCGTCGACGAAGATGCGGCGCATCGTCTGGCGGCCAAACGCTTGATACCAGGGTTTGGTCAGCGAGGGGTGCTGCAGGTAATAGGTGAGAACGGTCAGCCCGTGCATCTGCCGCAACACGTCGCTGTACGCCTCCGCCGCCAGGAGGGCGTGGAACTGGTCGATGCACGTGCCGCCATCCGCCAGCGCGGCGCCGCACTCCTCACAATGCAGAGTTCTGGTCATCCCGTGGCGATGACCGACGGAGCAGCGGGAATCCGCCCGTCGCGGCGGTCGATGCGCTCCAGCCAGAAGTTGGGCTGCCGAATCTCGGCCATCGTCGGCAGGAAGTCGGGTCCATCCCAGACACGGCGCGCGAAGTCGTGCCCGCGCTGGGCGACAATCGTGTCGATGAACTGCTCGCCAAGCCGGTACTGTTCCATCTTGACGTCGAGCCCGGTCAGCTTCGCCAGCAGCCGATCAGCCTGCGAGCGCTGCTCCTGCCGCTGCGCGAAACGCCGCGAGATCAGCTCGTAGTTCGGCAGCAGCGTTCGCCCAACCGCGTTCATGACGTGGTTGGAGTACCCCTCGACAATGCACATCGTGGCTTGCATTTCGTTGAAGAGCGCGCGCTGATCGGCATCCATCAGCGCCTCGAGCCAACTCCCCGATTCGCCACTGCCCGCACGGATGCGATCGACATAGAGCCGGACGCCGCCCAGCCCGCGCGCGCGCAAATTCTCCGCATCCTCGCGCAGAAAGGCGAAGTAGCGCTCCAGCAGGCCGTTGAAGTGATCGCGCAGCCAGGGATGAGCCTCGAACTCGAAGGCATGGGTCGTTTCGTGCAGCGCCAGCCACATCCTGAAGTCCGCGGCGGGGAGGCCGAGCGTCTTCTCGGCGGCGCGGATGTTCGGCTCGACGTAATAGAGGCGGCCAGGAGCCATCGGCTCGCGGCCAAGGAGCGTCAGGTCATATTGCCCCAGCACCTTGCGGGCCAGATAGCCGAGGAGGAGCCCGACCTCGACACTGAGAATCTTCTGGTTGACCGTCCCCAGCAACTCGGCGGCGACAGTCCGCTTCGCCGCATCGCCCAGCAGGTTCAACCCTTCGAGCGGAGCAAACATCTGCTCGAACGCCTCGATGTTGGCATTCACCCAATCGACGCGGTCGAAGGCAAAGGTTCGCTCCGGCGCGTCCGGCAGATGGTCGCCCGTGTACTGGCTGACGATTGGCACGCAGCGCGCCACCAGGGCGCGGTATTCGGCGTCCAGGCGGCGGCGCTCCGGCATGCTCAGCACGTCGTCGCGGTTCATCTGCACCGCGATATCGCGCGCCTGCCGCCAGTCGATCAGGGGCGCGGGCGCATCATCCCGCGATGCCTCGGCCGGGCGTTGCAGCCGCTGGCCAAGCCACGCTCCGGCAGCGGCGGCCAGCAGCACGCCAGCGGCCAGAACGCGACGATCGGGCGCGCGCCGGGCGCGGGGTTCAGAAGGAGGGGCAATCGGCATGGTGGTCCTTTCCATGTCTCGTTCTGTGTCTGTGGTCGGAGCGCGCCGGTGAAATGGGACGCCGGGAAGCATGGGCCGGCGGCGAAACGAGGGCGAACCGGCTTCGTCTACGTGACGATGAAACGGC
>CAYSXO010000174.1:8756-9752 GCA_964434995.1 uncultured Sphaerobacteraceae bacterium | reverse complement strand
TCGGCGAGCCGGAGATGAAGGCGTGGATCCGCCATGCCGAGGCCGAGGCGGAAACACTGGAAGATATCCTCAGCGGGCTGGTTGGCGATATCCGCATTGTCCTCCTGCACTACGCGCCGGTCATCGACACCCTGGCTGGCGAGCGGCTGGAGCTGTACCCCTTCTGCGGCAACTCGATGCTTGCCGCGGCCATCGATCGCGCCGGGGCCGACCTGGTCGTGCATGGCCATGCGCACCATGGGTCTCCGGTGGGAGTCACGCCCGGCGGCGTCCCGGTGCGCAACGTGGCGCAGCCGGTGATCCGCAAACCGTACGAGGTCTTCATCATCGACGAGATCGACGATGCGGCGCCGCCGCGGGATTGGCGGCAGCGGCTCATTGGCGGCGGTGATGCCCGCGGCCGGAAGCGCGAGACGCGGCGGCCGCGCTGGATGCGCCGTGCCGCGCGTCAGGCCGAGCGTGCGGCGGAGTCGGCGGTGTCGAAACGTGGCGAGCAACCGCCAGCGTGACGATCCCTGCCCCGGCGCTGGTCACCACGCTGCACGACCCGGCCGGGGCGGCGTTGCCGCTGCTGGAGCGGGACGCCATCGCGAACGCATTGCGCGCGTATCCACTGCTGACCGTCGCGGTGACCGGCGTGACCGATCCTCGCGTCGTTGCCCGGCTTACATCACATGGTGCTCGCGTCGTGCCCGGTGGATCGACGGGTGTTGGCCGCCGCGCCGCGTTGGCCGCGGCGGTCCCCGAGGCCGCACTCTACTTCAGTTGCGACTTCGACCGCTGGCTCCACTGGGCGGCCTGCTGGCCGGAGGAGCTTGCAGCCGTGCCGGAGAAGGTGGCGCGGCTCGGCAATGGTGAGCGCCGCCCCTGGTGCGTTGTCCTGGGCCGCACCGCGCGCGCCTTCAGCACGCACCCCGCTGTACAGCGCCTGCCGGAGGAGGCAACCAACCGCGCGCTCTCCCGTGCCGCCGGCCGCCGCCTCGACGCCGTCTCCGG
>CAYSXO010000174.1:0-8746 GCA_964434995.1 uncultured Sphaerobacteraceae bacterium | reverse complement strand
AATCATCTTGGCAGAGTCGGTTGAGCCGAGCGCCGCGACCGATCTGGAATGGGCCGCGTTGATCCTGCGCCGCGAGCCCACCCGCCTGCGCGGCCTGCGCTTCGAGGGGCTGGAGTGGGAGACGCCCGACTTCCATGCCGCCGCCATTGTCGAGGCGGGCGGCCTCGCCGCATGGACGAAGGCCACCTTCGATACCCCCGCCATGTGGACGTCCCGCCTGCGCCTCGCCGCCGATTCGACGGCAGCGTTGACGAGGGTGATGGCCGAGGGGGGTCGGGGGATAGGGGGATCGTAAGAAAACGCGGCAGCAGCCGGCTTCCTTCTGGCTGCCGATTCTATCCCCCTACCCCTCTATCCCCCTATCCCCCTACGAGATCGAACGCGAGTGCGATTGGCAGAGTGATCAGCATCACCGCGATGAAGGGGTACGCGGCAGTGCGGAGGTGGCGGCCGCCCCGCTCTTCCGGCAGCAGGCTGCCAACGCCCGTGGCGAGGTTGCCGAGCCCCATGGAGGTGAAGGTGGTAACGTAGGCCACGCGCTGCCAGCCGTCATAGAGGAACATGCCGAACATGGCGATAAGGAGAATGAAAAGCGACAGCCCGATCAACAGCCGGGCCTGAATCGGGGAGAATCGCTTTGGCGCGCCCGATTCCAGCCATCTGAAACGTCCCATGGCAGATCCTTTCCGATCACCTGACCAACCGATCACCAATCGGCAAAGGCGAGCGCGGCCCACCGCCGGCCGCTCGCTGCTTATCGCCGCCCTGCCATGGTGGATGCGCCGCGGAGCGCGGGCTGTTCCGCGCGTTTCACAAACATCGTCAATTCAGGAACGGACGATGGGTGTCAGGGTGTCAGGGTGTCAGGGTGTCAGGGTGTCAGGGTGTCAGGAAGCGAGCGTAGCGCCCGTCGTTCTCCCTATCACCCTGACACCCATCACCCATCACCCATCACCCATCACCCACGTCCAGCGTAGGCGCAAAGGCGCGCACGGGGGTGAAGAAGGCGACGGTGGCGACGCCGAGGATGAAGAGGCCGACGACCAGCAGCGCCCGGCTGGCCCCGACGCGCTCGCCAAAGGCGGTCAGCGCCAGTGCGCCGAGCGGGCCAGGAACAGAGAAAACGGTCCAGAAGGCCGCGGTGACCCGGCCCAGCAGGTGATCGGGCGTCAACTCCTGGCGCAGCGTCATGGTGACAATCCCGCGCGTGCTGTTGCCAAACGACCCGAAGGCCCAGATGGCGGCGATGACCGCCGTCGAAACGCTCACGCCCAGGAGGAGGAGGGCGATGCCCTCGATGATGAAGCCGCCGATCAGGCAGGCGCCAAAGCCGAATCGGCCGCGCAGGCGCGAGACGAGGAGCCCGCTCAGCATCACCCCGAGGCTGGCAACGCCGAAGACGATGCCCACCACACGGTCGCTCTGCCCCAGGTCTTCCTTCAGATAGAAGATCATCAGGTCGGTCACCCCGGTCGAGGCGAACGCGAGCGCCCCAACGAGGATGGTCAGCCAGCGAAAGAGCGGGCTGGCGGCCAGAAAGCGGATGCCGGCCAGAAACTCCTGCACTGGCCCGCCACGCTCATCGGCTGGCCGCGTGGCCGACGCGCGCCGGAGCCGCACGAAGCTGAGCGAAACCGCCGAGGCGACAAACGTAAAGCCCTGCAGGCCGATGGCCAGCGCGGGACCGAAGATCCCGGAAATTGTCCCGGCCAGAAACGGCCCGAGGATAAACGCCAGCGCGTAGCTGGCCTGTAGCCGTCCATTCGCCTCGACGAGCTGGTTTCGATCCACCAGATTGGCGACGGCGGTGATGTAGGCGACGCCAAAGACCATCGCCAGCGCCGAGCCGGCGAAGGCGACGCCGTAGACGAGCCAGAGTTGCGGCCCCGCCAGCCACCAGCCGATCGGCACCAGCGCGTAGATCACCGCGCGGGCCACATCACAGCGAATCATCAGCTTGCGCCGGTCGACGCGGTCGACGATTGGCCCCGCGGCGATGCCGGCCACCAGCGAGCCCGCGCCGTAGAGGGCAGTGACCACCCCCATCTGGAGCAGCGAGCCCGTCACCTCCAGGATCAGCAGCGGAATGGCGACAATGGAGAAGGCGTCGCCAACGAATGAAAGCGTCTGCCCCGCCCAGAAGACATTGAAGTTGCGATTGCGCGTCAGGTCATGACGGGACAGCTCGAGCGTCAATATCAGCAATCCAGCGAGCAATCAGGCAAGCTTCGCGGCACGGAGAATAGCCGAACGGTGGGTGACGCGAAACCGTTTGCGGCCAGATTTCGTCAATTGAGGCAGATAGCCTTGCTCCTGAGCGCGAGCGCTGGCGAAGCTCGGCGCCGGGGCGGCGCCCTCTCGCCATACCCCTGACCATCGGAGGAACGACGTGCACCTTCCACCACTCGATCGACGACGGACGCGCCGGAACCTGGTGCGGGAAATGCTGGCCGCGGCGGCGGTGGCGCCGGCCCTGGGGCTTGGCCGTCAGATTCCCTCCGCGCGAGCCCAGGAGGAGGGCGTGGTGACGCCCGATGGGCGCTCCTACCATGCCTACGTGCCCGCCGCATCGAAGGAAGGGCAGTTCTATCACTACACCTGCGAGTTCGACGCCGCCTGGGTGGTGCTCGCCACGTTCGGGTACGACGTGGGATTCGACGAGCAGTTGGGCATTGTCGGTCACGACACCTCGATCGAGCCCTACTACGAAGAGACGCCAGAGGGCTTCTTCATCTACGGCGGTGAGATCGCCGAGGCCTTCTCCGGCAACTACCACGACAATATGCTGGCCCGCTGCACTGGCCAGGCCATGATGCCGATCTTCGAGAAGTACCAACTCGCGGCTTCGCCGGTGAGCGACCGCGCCGGGATCGAGCAGACGCTCGACCAGGGCGGGCTGGTCTGGATGAAGGCGACCGCCGACTTCCTCCCCTGGGCCGACACGACCTGGATCACCCCCAGCGGCCAGCAGCACCCCACCGTTCTCGGCAACGATCACGCGGTCGTGGTGATGGGCTACAACGACTTCGGCCCGGTCATCCGCGATGTTCTCGGCCCGACCAGCTCCAATTGGGAGCGCCTCTACGAGTACGACATCCCGTGGGAGACGTTCCTCGGCGTCTTCGGCGCCCAGAACTCCGACGGCATCGGTGTCCTTCCCCCCAGCTCGACAGCCGCCCAAACTGGCCGCACCATCCAGCCAGCGCCATGACGGGCTGTTGGCTGTTGGCTATCTGTCGGAAGCCGCGAATAGACGGCAAGTCGGCAAGTCGGCAAGAACCTCCGTACGCTCAAAGCCAACAGCCAACAGCCAACAGCCAACAGCCAACAGCCAACAGCCAACACCAACAGCCAACAGCCAATAGCCAACAGCCCAATCATGACCCCTGGGTGATGGCAAAAAAGAAACCGCATTTGGCGAGCAGGCGTTAACGTCTGTAGGGATGGTGCGTCCCACCGTGTGGTGACGCAAAGTCATGCACATCCGTGCATGCCGACTCATTGAGGACTAGCGCTCGCGCGATGGGCGAGCGCGATCCTGTCCGGAAACCCGCAGGACGGCCCGCACCGTTTGCGGACAGGCGCGGAAGGGAAGGGAGCGATGCACCGCCTCGCTATCCTTGTCGCCAGCCTCATGCTGGCGATTGGCACGTTTGCCTTGGCAACCCCCGTTGGCGTGGTCAACGCGCAGTCGGGATATTCACCCGATGGTGAGGAGTTGGCATTTGTCGATCTCCTCAATGCCTATCGCGGCAGCATCGGCCTGGCGCCGGTCACGCTGAACTACCAGCTCGGCGCCGCGGCGGACTATCACAGTTACGACATGGGGGTCAACAACTACTTCGACCATTACCTCTTCGATGGGACCGACCCCGGCACCAATATCCAGAACTTCGGCTACACCGCATTCCCATACAGCGAGAATATCGCTGCTGGCATGGGAACCGCGCAGGAAGTGCTTGTCGCCTGGCAGAACAGCCCTGAGCACAACGCCACCATGACCGATCCGCGGTACACCGAGGTCGGCGTGGGCCGCTACTACCAGGAAGGGTCTCTCTACGGGTGGTACTGGACGGCCACGTACGGCGCCGGCAGCGGCGCGCCGGCCAGCGCCCCCGCCGAGACGTTGCCCGCCCCGGTCGTCGTGCCCGAGCCTGGATCCGTGACTACCAATCTGGATACCAGCGGATTGGCCGCGACAAGCGAGAGCACGACCACCTATCAGGAGCCGCCGACTGTTATCACCGACGATGGCAATATGGTCGAGTTCCAGCAGAATACCGTGAACGCCGATGGTGATCGCGCCGTATCGACCGGTGGCAACCCGGTGGCGGACGGCACGGGCGAAACCATCATCTACGGGGACATCAATACCGGTGGGGTCATGGGCGAGACGGTCGTGTACGAGCCGCCCGCGCTCTCGGTGACAGACGGCTCCGCGCCTGCCCCAACCACCTCCGAGACGACCTACATCGAGCCGATCTACGTAGAACCAGGCAACACCAGCACGGCGCCGGTCTACACCGACAGCGGATCGATGACCTCCGAGACAAGCTTCAACAGCCCGAACTACAGCGAGACGACAACCACGAACATCAGCATGGAAGACGGAAACGGCCGCGCTATCGGCTAGCCGTCGCGCATTTCGACCCGCGAACAGGAGCGGCCACACCCGTGGCCGCTCCTGTTATGGTGTTGGCTGATTGGGCGCGAGCGCGGGGGTGAGAAAGGTGGCAGGCTCGGGAATGGCGGAAGCAGCGGAGCCGGTGGATGACTACGTTGCGCGGAACCGCGAGGCGTGGGACCGCATGGCCGCGGACTACATTGAATCTGGCCACCGGAACTGGGCGAGCGAGACGCCGACCTGGGGCATTTTCGACGTGCCCGAATCGGCGGTCGGCATGTTGCCGGACGATCTCGACGGGAAGGATGCTGTCGAGCTTGGCTGCGGCACGGCCTATGTTTCGGCATGGATGGCGCGGCGCGGGGCGCGGCCGGTTGGCATCGACAACTCCCCGGCGCAATTGGGCAGCGCCCGGCGCTTCCAGCGCGAGTTCGGCATCGACTTTCCCGTCCATCTTGGCAATGCCGAGGCGACGCCGTTCGCTGATGAACGTTTCGATTTCGCGATCAGCGAGTATGGCGCGGCCATCTGGTGCGATCCCTATCGCTGGATTCCCGAGGCGGCGCGCATCCTGCGCCCAGGCGGCCGGCTCCACTTCATGGGCAACTCCACCCTCCTGATGTTGACCACGGCCACGGACGATGAGGACGCTCCGGTCAGCGAACGGCTGGAGCGGCCGCTCTTCGGCATGCATCGCTTCGCCTGGAGCGACGGCTCGGCCGAGTTCCACCTGCCGCATGGGGAGATGCTGCGCCTGCTGCGAACCGCTGGCTTCGAGGTCGAAGACCTGATCGAGGTGGAAGTTCCGGAGGGAGCCACCACGCGCTATCCCTACGTCACGCCCGAATGGGCGCGGCGCTGGCCGTGTGAGGAGATCTGGAAGGCACGGAAGCGCTGAGCAAGGCGGGGCCGCCACCCTCTTCGCCGCGCCAGTGAGCGGCCGGGAGCATCTGGCGGCGCTCCCGACGCTGCACGGTTCGGATAGTGGCCACCGCGTGCATGATCAAGCGACCTCTTGGGGGATAGCCAGGTGATCGTAGACGGGACGGCGAACGCGGTGCAGACCCGGTTCGCCAGTTCAGGCGCCGTGAGGAGCCGAGCGGGGTCGGCGACCCGGCGCTTGCCGTGGACCCACCGCGGGTCGATCGGGTTGAGCCACGGGCTCTTGGTGGGCAGCAGACGGGGCACGATGCGCACCCCTACCCGTTGGAAGCCAAATCGCCCTCGCCTTCGCCAACTCCGATTACCCGAGGCTCGCGGTCCTGGTCGTCCTCACCATCGCCATGCTGCCGGTTGTCTCGACGGCCGTAGTCGTCTTCAACCGCGGCGCGGCCGACCGCGACCTGCCCAGCGCCGAGCTGCCGGCGGATGGTGGGGTGCTCTCGCCGGAGATTTCTCCGGGAGACAGGATTCTCTGGTTTCCCGGGGGCTTCGCAATCTTGACCGGCCATCGCGTGCGCTTGCCTCCCAGAACGAGGGGCGGGCGCGGCAAGCCTGTCACTTCCTATGGACTGGCTACACTTGAGCTGCCATGAGCGGTTATGGACTACTCCCAGGTCCATGATCGGCGTAGAAGCGAGGTGAGCCGATGAGCGCACGGGAAGAGGACTACCTCACCGTGAACGAGGCCGCGCGCAGGAGCGCCGCGGCCCCTTCAACCGTTCGCCGCTGGATCCGCGATGGAGATCTCCCTGCCTACCGCGTGGGCAAGCGGCGGGTTGCGCCGCGGCGATCCGACGTTGCTGCCAGGATCGTCCCCATCCGCCCCGACCTGGCAGCAGGACACTATGCCATCTATCGCGATGCCGCTGATCTCCCCAAACTTACGCCTGAAGATGTGAAGCGGGGACTGGAGGCTTTAGAGCGTGCCGAGCAGCATTTTACGGAGATCTCCCTTCGGCGCGGCGGCAAACCGCTTCGCCCAACGCTGGACATCATCTACGAGATGCGCGATGAGCGCACGCGTGAACTGGAATGATCTGCCTGGATTCATCCGTGGCGGTCAAGCTTGGCATCAAAGAGGAGCTCAGCGATAGCGCCAAGGCTCTCTACCGAGCCACGCGATCCAGTTTGGAGCCTATCGTCGCCCCGCCACTAGTGCCGCTCGAAGTCACGAATGTCGTGCGCCAGCAGATGCGAGGAATAACCGGCGTCTCGCTCGCCGACGCCGCGCGACTCCTCGAAGATTATCTGGCCCTGGAGACTGCAATTCACAATCCTGGAGGTCTCCATCAGCGGGCCCTCTATCTCGCCCACGGGTATGGCTTGCCGGCCACCTATGACGCACACTATCTCGCATTGGCTGACATCATGGCCTGTGAGTTCTGGACGGCCGATGTGCGTCTCATACGGCGTGTAGGCAACGATCTCCCATTCCTGCAATGGCTCGGGAACCATGGGGTTCCGTGACAGCGTACGCATCGGGACTGGCCGTCGCGTTCCACGGCCATTGCGCTCATCGAAGCTCTCAACCAGGATGCTCCGTGCATCACCTCCACGCCGCGCCGCACGTGTCCCGTGACCGAGGCGACGTCTCCCCTGATGATCCTTTACCCCGATTGCTAGACTCACCTGCGCTCGAAACGTCGTGCGGCTCATGGCAGCAGGGAGAGCCACGGAACATGGCGCCGCAACAGGGAGACAGCCGCGGAGGCAGAAGCCATGCCTGAAGAACCGCCATTCACTGACGCCGACTACCGCGCCCTCGCTGCCTTCCGCGCCGGCCTGCGCCGCTTCCTGCGCTTCAGCGAGGACGCCGCCCGCGCCGCCGGGCTCAGCCCCAAGCAACATCAGCTACTCGTTGCCATCCGCGGCCATGCCGGACCCCAGCCGCCAACGATCGGGGAGTTGGCCGAGGCGTTACAGATCCGGCACCATTCGGCTGTCGGCCTGGTCGATCGGATGGAGCATGGCGGCTACGTCGAGCGCATAGGATCGACGGTCGACAACCGCCGCGTCCACGTGCTCATCACTCCCGCCGGCGAGCAGGTGCTCCGCTCGCTCACGGCGGCGCATTGGCAGGAGCATCAGCGCCTGCACGAGTTGCTCGAGCGGCTGACCGAAGATCTCGCCGCGGCCACGGCGGGCAACACCCCGCATGAGCAACCAACGTCCCGGTGAGCAGGCGCGCACTGGCCGTGCACGCCACCCAGGGGCAACCCGTATCCCCTACGGCCGCCTGCGTCCGGCGCCCGTGCCCACGGATTCCCGGTGGCCGACCGGGACGCGGCCGTTACGGGGGCGGCCAGGAAATCGCAGGGTGAGCACCCGCTCCCGCGTCCGTTCCTCCTCCAGATTGCGCTGCCTCGCGCGGAGGAGATCGGAAATGCCGATCAATCCGACCAGGCGCCGGGGATCGTCGCGCGCAACCACCGGCAGGCGGGTCAAACCCGTGGCCGCCATCCGTTCGACAACCACGCGGAGCGGTTCGTCAGGATAGGCGACCCGCGGATGCCGCTGCGCGATATCGGTGAGTGTTTCGGAGCTTCCATCCGGGGGCAGGTCGCGCCCCGCGCCGCGCAAGTCCGTGCGCGTCACGACGCCCACCAGGTATTGATCGTCATCGACCACAGGGTAAAGCCCCTGGCGCAGCCCGCCGCGCTCGTCGTGCGGGTGGAACGGTTCCTTCAAGCGGCTCAGTGGGAGGCTCGCCGGCAACGCGACGACTTCGGTGCGCATCACCTCCCGCGTGAAGAGGACCTCCAGCGGATCAACCGCATATTCGCGGCTGAGATGGAACCCGCGACGGCTGACCTTCTCGGTCAGGATCGAGCGGCGCATGGTCAATACCGTGAAGCCGTGGGCCACCGTTGTCGCGCAGAGCAAGGGCAGGAGCAGGTTGATGTCGCCGGTCAGCTCCAGGGAGAACATGATCCCGGTGAGGGGCGCCCGCATCGTGCCGCCGAGAATGGCGGCCATGCCGATGGTCGACCAGAACCCCGGGCCGAAATCGGGGAAGACGAATGCCTCCAGGCCGCCCAGCGCGCCGCCCATCATCAGGAGTGGCGCCAACACGCCTCCAGATGTGCCGGAGCCAAGAGAAACTGCCCAGATCGTCGACTTGACCAGGAGGACCCCGGCGATGATCCCGGTGGTAGCGTCCCCGCGCAGGAGGGTCGCGAT
>CAYSXO010000173.1:3867-9764 GCA_964434995.1 uncultured Sphaerobacteraceae bacterium | reverse complement strand
GGATGGCATCGCGGCGTTGCTGGAGCAGGCCGAGCAGGAGGACGCCGCGATCGGGGCGTTCTTTGCCGGTAGTGGGATCACACCGTACCGTGTCGTCTACGAGGCGTTCGCGCCCCGGTACGAAGACGCGACCTTCGACATCCTGCGCTGGCTGGGGACCGAGCCGCCAGCCGGTCTGACCTTGCCCAATCCCCGTACCGTCCGCCTGGCTGATGACCGCACGGACGAGTGGGTGGAGCGGTTTCGCGAGTTGCGAGGAGCGCGGTTCGGGCCCTGACGCCTCGCGAACGCGGGCCAGTTGGCGCCACGAGTCATCAGCGCGCGGCAGGAGAACGTCAACATGCTGATTGGGATCGTCTCGGACATACACGATCACCTCTGGCGGCTGCGCGCCGCGTTGCGCGGCATCGAGGCAGCGGGGGCGGAGGCGCTCATCTGCTGTGGCGACCTCTGTTCGCCTTTTGTGGCGGCCGAGTTGGCCTCGGGTTTCACGCGCGGGCCGATTGTCATCGTCTTCGGCAACAACGATGGCGACCGATTCCGCATCGCGGCGGTCGCCGCGCGGCAGATGGACGGCTCGGGCGCGCCGCGCGTTGACGTGCGCGGCGAATCGGCCATGCTCGACCTTGCCGGCAAGCGCATCTTCGTCCACCACTTCAACGACGTCGGGGCGCTGGTGGCCGCGGGCGGGGAGTTCGACCTCGTCTGCTATGGGCACGATCACGAATACATCGCGCGGCGGCATTCCGGCGGGAGCCTCGAAGTCAACCCCGGCGCGGTCATGGGCTGGCATCCGACCCGTGGCGAGATCGCGTCGACCTCCGCCCTCTACGACACGGAGCGGAACCAGGTGGAGATCATCGAGAGCGAGAGCGGCGCGGTTCTCTCCACCAGCGCCTGATTCCACTCCTGGCCGTGATGTTTCCGGTTGACATGGATACGGAATAGAACATATGATCTATTCCTTCTGCCCGGCGTGCCATGCACCTCGGCTCGGACCCGCAACTACCGGCGCTCGGCCGGCTCGTGGAGGAGGCATCCCCCGTGGCCACTCAGCCGCAATCGGTTCCGTACTTCCCACTGCCTGACCAGGAGCAGGCCATCGCGCTCCAGATTGTGAGTGACTACCTGAGCCAGGCGGGAACCCAGGCCGCTACCTTCCTGCTCGGTTGTCCCAGAATCTCCACGGACACGACCTCGCTGGCCGACTTGTGCAATAGGATGTTGAGCGGCGCGGCGCTCTGCGCGGGCCTGGTCGCGATCAGTGCCGATGCCGAATCCTGAGAAGAGGGCAGTAAGGATCAGGCCGATCAGCGCTGCCGCGCATTGCATCGGCCGAACCCTCCGTTCGAACTCACCGAGCCAGCCTTGGCCGTTCCCTATCTGTCTCGGACGGGATCGTTAAGCCGACGTGCCCGTAGAGCCAATCGCGTCCCGCCTTCGAATATGCGATACGTTCGTCTGCGCTCGACTCGTCCCACAATGGCAGTTCGCATTTTGGGCCCCCAAATCTGGGCAAAGCGGCCGGACCTTTGCCGAGGATTGAGGAGCGCTCAGATCCTTGAGGCCGCGTCAACCGGCCGTATTGGAGCATGTGCCGTTGTAGTACGAGCGCTATGTTCAGATTTCAGCTGGCTTCGCTGAATGGGCGGCGGACAACTCAGGTATCGCATTGCTCACCGCATTGCTGACCACTAGCAAGTGTGCAACCTACGTCCCCGCGAACAGACTGCAGGTCGACGGAGATGCGCTCAACCCCGCGGGCGTGGCCGCTCCATAGCCGTCCCATCAGGTTCTTGAAAGCCACACTGGCGGTAGAGGCCGTGGGCGTCATCGGTGTGCAGCAGCCAGCGCGTATCGCCGATTTCGGGGTGCGCGATCATCGTTTCCACGAGCCAGCGGCCGAGGCCGTGGCCGCGCCATTCCGGCTTGACATAGACGTCAGAGAGATACGAGAAGCGCGTGAAATCGGTGATAGCGCGAGCGCAGCCGATCATCTCCTCGCCCCGGTAGAGCCCAAGGACGACCCCCGCCGCCTCCCACGAGCGGCGGATTGCCGCTTCGGGCCGCGCTCTTGCCCAGTACGACGCCTTCAGCCAGGTGACGATGCCGTCCATATCGAGGCGATGGCGGTCGTCATCCAGAAGAAAATCCCCGTTGACCCACTGCATGCGTTCTCAGGCTCCCGTTCGGTTCAGCGCAGTGGCCAGAATGGGCGCGAATGGCTCCGGGTTCGCGGCCAGCACGAGCACCTCGTCCGCGCCGAGGAAGCCGGCGAAGTCCCAGAGCGCGCCCGAGATCGCTTCGGCCAGTGACGCGGAAGGCTTCACTTTTGGCTCCAGGTGGACGCCGCGCACGGTGAGGATGCGGTTCTTGCGGTCGACCACCGGATCGAGCCGTCCGACCAGTTGGCCCTTGTGCAGGATGGGGAGCGTGTAGTAGCCGTAGACGCGCTTCGTGGCGGGCGTGTAGACCTCGATCCGATAAAAGAAGTCCCAGAGCTGTTCAGTGCGGCCGCGGTGCCAGATGAGGTTGTCGAACGGGGAAAGGAGCGTGGTGAGCGCAGGCTTGCCGCGCCCGGCTCGCAGGTCCGCAAGGCGAGGCAGCAACGATGCATCGAGATACGTTGGCTCGGCCAGCCCATCGACGGCGATCGGTACGGCGAGGCCGTCGTTCACCAACTCGGTTAGCCCCAGCAGGCTCTCCTTGGGCGAGTTGTGCGGGCGCGCCCAGTTGCGAAAGTAGTCGGCCACCCAGCGTGGCGTGGCGACTCCGAGCGCGCGCAGCGCGTGCGAGGCGAAGTGCCGCCGCCGCTCGCGTTCGTCCGGCAAATGTTCACGATACTCGGCGGGAATGACCCGCTCGGTCACGTCGTAGACGCGCTGAAAGCCATTCTCGCGCCGCACCACCATGATATCGCCGCGCGACCAGAGGTGGTCGAGCGCCTGCCGGGCGGGCTTGCCACCCCACCACGCCCAGGCTTCTGGTCGGGGGCCGTCTGGCCGCTCGAACTGGCGCGAGGCCAGCGCGCCATTGTCCCGCAGGCGGTCGTGCACGCCGTCGACGATCTCGGCGTTGCGGACGGCCCAGGAATCGGGCGCTTCGTACTTTTCCCGGTATTGATCCATCGCGTGGCGGTAGTACGGAAAGTGATCGACCGGGATGATTGCCGCCGCGTGCGCCCAGTATTCGGTGAGCAGCGCGTCGGGATAGTGTAGGGAGGCGAGCACCGCCGGGTCGTATGCGCCGAGGCGGCTCCAGAGCACGGTCTCGTGCGAGCGCGAGACGACGCTGATGGTATCGAGTTGGACGCAGCCCAGCGCGCGGATCGTCTCATGCAGCCGAGCTTTTTGCACGGCACGATCGCGCGTCGGGCGGGGGCGCCGGTCGAGCCGCGACGCGATGGTGGCAAGATAGCGCGCCTCGTCGCGCGACACCTGTTCCACGGGCGGGTTGTGCGCGGCCTCGAGAACCCCTCGGTGGCTCATATGGCGGCGGCCATCTCCGTGGGAGTAGCGGACGATTCCTCGACGTCGGCGCCAAGATCGCGCAGCTTGTCGACAAAGCCCTCGTATCCCCGGTCGAGATGGTGGAGGGCAGAAACGACCATTTCGCCGGAGGCGATCAACCCTGCCAGCACGACCCCCGCACCGGCGCGAATATCGAGGCAGCGCACCGGCCGCCCGGTCAGCCTGGTAGGCCCGAGGATCTCGGCGCGGGTGCCATAGCGGATCGCGCCGGATACGGCTTCGCCTTGCTCGTCGATGCTCAGAAAGCGCGGCACGGTGATGTCCGCGCCCATGGCGCGAAGCTGGTCGGTGTAACGCAGACGGTCGTCGAAGACCCGCTCATGAATCCTGGAAAGCCCCTCCGACTGCGTCATCAGCACCGCGTAGGCAGCCTGCAGGTCGGTCGGGAAGCCGGGGAAGGGGAGGGTTTGAATCTCGACTGCCCGCAACCGCGATCCAGGGCGAACCAGCATGCGGTCGCCATCGTGCCAGATTTGAGCGCCGGCCTGCCGCAGCTTGGCGGTCAGGGGCAGCATGTCGCCCGCGCGCACATCGTCCAGCGTGACCTCGCCGCCCGTGATGACCGCGCCGATGGCGAAGGTGCCGGCCTCGAGGCGATCGGGCAAAATGCGTTCGGAGACGCCGTGCAGGCGGTCGACGCCGTCAATGGTAATCGTCGGCGAGCCCAGCCCGCTGATCCGCGCGCCCATGCGATTGAGCATGTTGCCAAGGTGGACGATCTCTGGCTCGCAGGCGGCATGGACGATGGTGGTGCGGCCGCTGGCCAGGCAGGCTGCCATCATCAGGTTTTCCGTGCCGGTGTGGCTCGGGTAGTCCATATAGATGGAGGCGCCGCGCAGTCCGCTGGCGCGGCCCTTCATGGTCTGTCCGTCCTGCGGGAAGCGCATCTCCGCGCCCATCTGGCGGAAGCCGCGGACATCGACATCGACCGGGCGCGCGCCGAGTTGGCAGCCGCCAGGGGTGGAGGCCGATATCTCGCCGAAGCGGGCCAGCAAGGGGCCCGCGACCAGGAATGATGCGCGCATCCGCGCTACAAGTTCTGCTGGAGCGTCGGTGCTGGCAATGTTTGCGGCCCGCACGCGGACCCGCTTGCTCTTGCGGTCGTGCTCGGCGTCCGCGCCGAGGCTGCGCAGCAGGGCCAGCATGGTGTCTATGTCGGCCAGATCTGGCACGTTGGAGAGGACGCATTCGTCCTCGGTCAACAGCGTGGCGGCAAGGGCGGGCAGCGCGGCATTCTTGGCGCCGCCAATGGTGACCGCGCCGCGCAGGGGAGCGCCGCCGCGAATGCGAAGAACCCGCTCGGAGCGCGTTGGCTCGAGGGTTAGAGCGCCCTGGGGCGCATGAAGTGTGGTCGCCAACCTTCCCTCCTGGCGGAGCCTGCCGGCGGGACCGCCGGCGCGAAGTTCCGTAATGTCAGAGGATACTCCGAAATGGCCCTCGGCTCGGAAATGTGGCCGCATATCACCAGCCTGGAGAATTCGCCATGTTGACCTGGTTGCGTCGCGGACGGAGGAAGAGGTGATGATCGATGTCGCGCCAGTGCCCTACGCGGAGATCGAACGAGCGGCAAGGGACCATCATGCCGCGCTTCCATCTCCCATCGATTCCTATCTGGACGATCTCATCCTGGCCTCGCGCCACTTCCGGATCGACATCGCGGACGAAGCGGCGGGCTTTGCTTCGATTCACGAACTGTCGCTCATCACCCAGTTCGCCATGGATGGCCCGCATCGCCGGTATGGGCAGGAGGCCTTTCGCGCATTGCGCCGTCTGGAGCGCGTGAACGCGGCGCTGGTCCCGACAAGCGACGGGTTCTTTCTCTCGCACGCGCTGGACGATTACCGCACGCTTGTCCGGCAGGCGTACTTCTTTGTCCACGGCAGTGCCGAGCCGATGCTTCCCGGCCAGCACGACTTTTCACTCCGGCGGGCAACAGCCTCTGACGCCGCGTCGATCCGCATCGCGGCTGGTGAGTTCTTCGAGCAACTGGACGACCAGATCGCGGCCGGACGGGTCTTCATCACGAGGCGCAAAGATGACCTTGTCGGCTATGGCATCCTCGTGCCAAGCGCCTTTCATGACGACGTGGCGAGCATCGGCATGTTTACCAACGCGGCCGTTCGCCAGCAGGGCATTGGCACGGCGACAATTGCGCAGCTGATCGCGGAATGCCATGCGCGCGGTCTGCGCCCGGTTGCTGGATGCGCCTACGACAACCACGCCTCGCAGCGGACGCTGGAACGGGGCGGCATGGTGTCGCCGACGCGTCTATTGCGGATCGGGTTCTAGCGGGCGGTCATGTCGGGTTCCCGCGGGTCGCGAAACAACACGTGAGGAGTCGCGCTTTCTCGCGCTATTCGATGTCCT
>CAYSXO010000173.1:0-3857 GCA_964434995.1 uncultured Sphaerobacteraceae bacterium | reverse complement strand
TTGAGTCAGCAATGCCATCTGGCCGGCGACACCGCCGATCTCGGAAATGCGCCCTGCACGGTGACTCGGGCCATGACCCGGGCGCCTCGCGTGCAATGTCCGCGCTGACGGTGGAAAACCCCTCATGAATCAGCGCGAGGCCGGCCCTGATGCCGTCCTTCTCTGGGGCTGGCTGGCGGGAGAAGAGGCGATCCTGATTGACGGCCGAATCGGCCAGAAGCTCGTCGTCGGTGATGCCTCTGCCGGCAAGCACCTGCTCGATGGAGCGCCGCACGACCGCCGTGTTTTCCGCCAGCGACATCTCCCCTCCTGTATCGGGAGCTCGCGAATGATCAAATCGAAGACTGCCCTGGGCAAACCGGGCATTACCAGCGGCGCGCTTCTCCTGAGCCGGTATCCTGACGGTAGGACGCAATGCGACAAACGAGGAGGAACGACGTGGCCACATCGCTGCATCGACAGACCCGGCAGACGCCCGTGACGGGCTGGCGCATCGAACAACGCGAGTACGACGCGCGGGTTGCGCGGGCGCGGCGAGAGATGGAGCGGCGGACGCTTGACGGTCTCGTGCTGTTTCACCCGATCCGAATGGCGTACCTGTCCGGCTTCTTCCACTACAGCACCGAACGGCCGATGGCGATCGTCGTCAGCATGGATGGCGGCCTCGGGGCGCTCGTCCCGCATCTGGAAGAGGACCACATCGGATCATCGCCTGGCGTCGATCGCGTCAAGGTCTATTCCGAATACCCAACTGGCGGCACGAAGCACCCGCTTCTTCATCTCGCTGACTTCCTGGCCGAGATGGGCTTGAGCGGGAGGGGAGCGCGGCTCGGCTACGACGCGAACGGGTATCTCGACATCAACGGCTACGACGGCCCGCTGTTGTCAGAGATCGTGGCGGAAGGCGTTGAGACGGTTGCTGCCCGTGACATTGTTGACCGGCTGCGCGCGGTCAAGAGCGAGGCAGAACTGGCGTTCATCAGGGAAAGCTGCGTCTGGGGCAACCTGGCTCATCGCCTGATGCAGGAGAAGATCGAGCTGGGCCGAAATGCACTGGTGATTGGCATCGAGGCGTCTGCCGAGGCCAGCCGCGCGATGATCGGTGCGCTCGGCCCGGCGTACCAGCCGCTGACGGCCGGGTTTGGCACACCCGTGGTCGTGAACTTCAGCGCCGGGGCGAACACCGTGCAGCCTCACGGCCTGTTGGAGACGCGGGGGCTGCAACGGGGCGACGTGCTGGTCACCTATGCTGGGGCAGATGTCGGCGGCTACACCTCGGAGCTGGAGCGGACGATGATCGTTGGCGAGCCAGCGCCCGAGTTCGCGGAATCCTTCGAGCGCATGCTCCAGCTTCAGCAGACGGCCTTTGACGCGGTCCGGCCCGGACGCACCCTGGCAGAAGCTGAATCCGAGGTGTGCGCCGCCTTTGCCGAGCTCGGGGTGAGCGAGTTTCAGCGCCACCATACAGGCCATGGCATTGGCCTGGAGGGGCACGAGTGGCCTTTCATCGACAAGGGGAGTGATGACACGATCGAGGAGAACATGGTTTTGTCGATCGAGCCAGGGATCTACGTCCCTGGCCTGGCGGGGTTCCGGCACTCCGACACCGTGGTGGTCCGTGCCGATGGCGTCGAGCGCCTGACGTACTACCCCCGCGATTTGCAGAGCTTGATTGTCGAGGCGTAGGCGAAGTGAGGACCATCGTTGCCTGGGTGGACTGCACCCCAACCCCTCTCCCAGTGCGATGGGAGAGGGGAGCGTGACCGCGGCGATCGCGGAGCACCCGGCATACCTCCCCCTCTCAGGTCAAGCCAGAAGAGGGGAGCCTGGTCGCGAGCCTCACGCGCCAGGACTCGGGCGCAGCTTGATATGATTCCAGGTTTCCGCGCTCAAGTGCCGCGCCAGGACGGAACGGGATTTCGCCGTCGAAGGCGCGCCCGACGAGCTGTAGCCCGGTCGCCACGCCATTGGCGGCGAAGCCAGAGGGCACGGTCAGGACCGGGCAGCGGCTGGCGACATTGAACCGGCACGGCTATCAGGTGGTCGACGAGTAGGTCCGCAAAGCTGCTGGGGCGCTCGGCTCGGCTCCGCGGGGTATCAACAGGCAAGGCGGGGATTGACAATGTCGGGCAGAACAGCGCGTCGTTTGTATCGAGCCGCTCGCCGATCGCGGGCGCGATCGGCCCGTCGATCTCCAGTTCTTACGACAGGATGGTCCCTCGGATGCCGCACCTTCAGTGATGACGCGTTGCGCCCCGACCGGAGCGGAGGCGGCAGGCATCGTCGACGGAGGCGACGTTGCACCAGACCATGCGTGAAGTTCGGGTGCTCCAGGGTGTTCTCTGCAAGAACGCAAACTGCCCCGGCCAGAGCCGGGGCAGTCCGCGTGGCGGTTTGTCCCTAAGCGCCCGTCATGTCTCCGCCGCGAGGCCCACCACGACGCGAGCTCCGCTTCTGGCCGACCTTGAGCCGCAGATTGGCGCGACGCAGCGAGGCCTGGGCCTCTTCCAGCTCAATGGTTTCACCGCGGCCGGTGATGGACGTCTCGGCGCGCTTGCGTGCCTCTTCTGCTCGCGCCAGATCGACTTCCTCAGCGCGTTCCGCTGTATCGGCCAGCACGAGAACCTTGTTCTCATTGACCTCCATGAAGCCACCGTAGACGAGAATCGACTCTTCGACGTTCCCCTTCTTGATCCGCAGCTCTCCCAGGGAGAGCGTCGTGATCAGCGGGGCGTGCTCCGGCAGGATGCCAAGCATGCCCGCGCCGCCGGGGGCCACCACCATGTCGACATCGTCCTCTGTGAAGACAATGCGCTCGGCGGTGACGATTTCGATGTTCAGTTTACCGGCCATGTTGGCGCCTCACTTACCTGGCGTCGCCTAGGCCGCTTCCGCCGAGCGCGCGGCCATCTCCGCGGCCTTGGCTCGCGCCTGATCGATATCGCCGACCATGTAGAAGGCCTGCTCCGGCAGATCGTCGACCTTGCCGTCGATGATCTCCTTGAAGGAGCGGATCGAGTCCTGCCGCGAGACGTACTGACCGGGCGTACCGGTGAAGGTCTCGGCGGTGAAGAATGGCTGCGACATGAAGAGCTCGAGCTTGCGGGCGCGGGAGACGATCTGCTTGTCTTCGTCGCTCAACTCTTCGACGCCGAGGATGGCGATGATGTCCTGCAGGCCGCGGTAGCGCTGCAGCACCTGCTGCACCGCGCGGGCCACGTCGTAATGCTCCTGGCCGACCACCAGTGGATCGAGGATGCGCGAAGTCGAGCCGAGAGGATCGACTGCCGGGAAGATGCCGCGCGAGGCGATCGAGCGCTCGAGCGCGATGGTCGCGTCGAGGTGGGCGAAGGTCGTGGCCGGAGCCGGGTCGGTGTAGTCGTCGGCCGGCACGTAGACGGCCTGCACCGAGGTGATCGAGCCCTTCTTGGTCGAGGTGATCCGTTCCTGAAGCTGGCCCATTTCGGTCGCCAGCGTCGGCTGGTAGCCGACGGCGCTCGGCATGCGGCCGAGGAGCGCCGAAACCTCGGAACCGGCCTGCACGAAGCGGAAGATGTTGTCGATGAAGACAAGAACGTCGCGGCCTTCGTCGCGGAAATACTCGGCCAGGGTCAGCGCGGTGAGGCCGACGCGCAGGCGGGCGCCTGGCGGCTCGTTCATCTGGCCGAAGACGAGGACCGTCTTGTCGGCCACGCCCGACTCCTGCATTTCGCCCCAGAGCTGCGTCCCCTCGCGGGTGCGCTCGCCGACGCCGGCGAAGACCGAGTAGCCGCCGTGCTCGGCGGCGATGTTGCGGATCAGCTCGGTGATGATGACCGTCTTGCCGACGCCCGCGCCGCCGAAGACGCCCGTCTTGC
>CAYSXO010000172.1:0-9795 GCA_964434995.1 uncultured Sphaerobacteraceae bacterium | reverse complement strand
TGATCGAGCGGGTCGTCCCAACCGCGACGGCGCGCGAGGGCGAGCTGCTGCCCCTTGATGCCATTGAGCGCTGCGGCCAACGGGATCGCCAGCGACCGCCTGACCGCGTTCGCCGTTTCGTACCCTCGACGGCGGACCTCGCGGTCGGGGTGACGGCAGAGGTTGTCGATCTCGCTAAGGGCCAGCTCCCGTTCTTCACCGTCGACCTCGACGCGGGATGTGGCGAGGGCCAGAAGTCCCTCGTGCAGGGTCATCCAGGCGGTGGCGCTGGACGGCGCGAGTTCGGCGGCGAGCGCCTCCTCGCCGGGTGACATCAGGTGCGCGGCCGCCGTTTTCAACCGCCGCAGCGTCGGTTCGTGGGCACGAGCGACCGCCGAGCCATCCAGCAGCGCCTCGATCTCGATCGCGCCAGCCCACATGGTAAAGCGCGGGGCCAGTGCGGCAAGCTTCGATTTGATCTCCAGCCACTCGCTCTCGGCGATGCGTGCCGCCTCGTCCCCAGCGTCAACTGACGTCAGGCAGAACAGATAGCCGTCCAGCCGCATCGCCGCTTCCAGCGCTGCATCATATCGAGCGACGACCTCTTCGAATGCGGCAACGAGCTCTGCATCGACCGCGTGCGGTGACCGCGCGCCAGCGCCAAATCGGGCGAGGAGTGCTTCCAGGGCGACGATGCGGTGCGAAATGTCCCTGAGCGCGGCCCGAAGCTCGGGCGAGTTGGGACCAGGAAAGATGCTATCGAGATCCCAACGGGGAAGCGATTCCGAGGCATCCGCCACGTTCGTCGTCCGGCTCATGAGTGGCTCACAGTCTATTCCCGTCGACAATCTCAGCGCATACTACGCCGTGATCTCGTACTCGCTTTGCTGGAGGCTGAGGAATGTGGCGGCATCGCCACGCGATTCGTGCCTCGATGGGGATGAACGCGGAGCGGGTGGCCGCGGAGACAGGGCTATTCCCCGTAATACTCGAGGGGGCGAACGACGATTTTCCCGGCGGCAGGATCCAACTCGATGATCACGTCCGGGTGGCTCGGGAGGAGGATCGGCTCCCCCTGATCCGGGGAGACCACCAGCACGTCGTTGGCGCCGGTTTCGATCAGGTCGGTGACGCGGCCGAGCCGGTTGCCGGCCTCGTCAAGAACGTCGAGCCCGATGACCTGGTAGAGGAAATACTCGTTGGCGGCCAGCGGGCGCGCGTCCGCGCCGCGAATTCGCAGCGGCAGCCCGCGGAAACGCTCGACCGTTTCGGGAGACGAAATGCCCTGCAGGCGCATCAGCGCATTGCCGGCATGCATTCGCACACCCAGCACTGTCCGTGGTGATGCTTCGTCGCCGAGGTACACCCGCTTCAGGGTCAGCAGATGCTCCGGATCATCCGTTTGCAGGCGGAGCTTGAATTCCCCGCGCACGCCATGCGGCGCCAGCACGGACCCGATGGTAAGCCGGACCCGTTCCGGCGGCATCTCCGGATCGGGTCCGGCGGTGTCGATCAGCCGCGGCGGCGCGGAGCGCTTCTGCGCCGGATGCCGCTTGGCTTTGGCCGGCTTGCCGTCTCGCCGTCTCGCCGTCTCGCCGCCTCCACCCGGGCCGCTGGCCGCGATGTCGGGCACGGGGACAACCCGGCCGCTGAACTCCGGCTCAACCGGAGGCGGCTCGGCCGGGCGGCGGTGGGGACGCTCAGTCTTCGATGTCGAGCGAGGCACGGACGTTGTACCGCGAGCCGGATATCATCAGGGCGGTTCGCATGGCGCGGGCAATGCGCCCGCCGCGCCCAATCACCTTGCCAAGCTCTTCCTCGGGAACGCGCAGGCTGACGAAGACGCTTCCTCCGCGCTGCCGCGCATCGACCTCGACCGCGTCGGGATCGTCGACGAGATTGCTGGCGAGATAGGCGACGAGGGCACGAAGCTGTTCCGCGGCATCACCTTCCGGCGCGTATCGTGGTTCGTCGTCCTCGACGGCGTACTCATCGTCCAGCTCGGGGGGATAGGCGTCATGCCCATTGGTGGCAATCACGCTCTCCACCCCATCGGCGTAGTCATCGCGGTCCATGCTCGTCGCTCCTCGATTGGGTCGTCCCGCCGATGCGACAAGAGGCGACCACGAAAGGCCGCCTCCTGGGATCCGCGTGCTCGGTGGCGAGACAGGCCACGTTGGCGCTGAGGCTACTCGGCCGCCTCTACCCGGTAGACCCCTGCCTTCTTCAGCAGCGAGTTCACCGTCTCGGTCGGTTGGGCGCCGACGCTGAGCCAGTGGCGCGCGCGGTCGACGTCAACCTTGATGGTCGCCGGATCGGTAATCGGATCGTAAAAACCGACGGACTCAATGAATGCTCCGTCGCGAGGCGACCGGCTGTCGGCGGCAACGATGCGATAGCTGGGGCGCTTCTTGGCGCCCATTCGCCGCAGGCGAAGTTTGACCACGCGGTACTGCTCCTCTTCATGCGCCGCGCAGGCTCAATCGGACGCGCGGTCAACAATTGCTGCTCTTTCGAGAAAACCGGGCGACCTGCCCACCCGTGGCGGCTCGCTGGACATCTCCAGCGCCGCGAGCAAGACAGACACACCCGCACGCCCCAGCGCCTTGGCGAGAGGACGCCAGAATATACCATTCGCGCGGGAACGTCGTCAACGCGCCCAGGCGACCCCGAACGCCAGAGACGAAGGCCCCTCGCGCAAATCAGTCGCCGGCTTGCTGGCGTGCCGGAAGATGATCGGCATCGAGAGCCGAGGCGCCGCAGGCCACGATCATCGCGCGAGTAAGCGTTGGCGAAAGGCCAAGCCGGGTCGCCCGATTGGCGATCCGGAGCGGGCCTTGCCGGCGTACGAGCGCCTCGGCGACGACGCGGCTCACGCGCGTCTCGCGTTCCTCAGCGGGTGACGGGGCACGCATGTTTCGGGTTGTTCCCCTTCTTGTTCACGAGCGGATTTGCCGGATCGCGGCCGGCCGATCCGCAAAAATCGCGCGGCATCAATGCAGCACGACACCTGCTTCCTTTCGATCGTAATGCTGGTATGCGCATTTGGCAATAGTTTCGCGCTGCATTCCATGGCGATTCACGCCTGATTACCCGTGAGGAGTCGACGGTTCCCTGGTATGCGTTCTACGCTGAAATGGCTGGTTCAACGTGGCATGAACTGGTGGCGTGCCTCCATCCCTCGATTAGAAAGGTCGGCACGATGAACGAGTGGTTCAGGCAGTTCGCGCACCGTACATCGACAGTCGCCGGAAACTACATCACGTTCATTTCGGCGGTCGCGATCATTCTTCTCTGGGCCGCGAGCGGGCCGGCGCTCGGCTTTTCGGAGACGTGGCAACTGACGATCAATACCGGAACGACCATCATCACCTTCTTGATGGTTTTCCTCATCCAGAACACCCAGAACCGCGATGCCCTGGCCATGCATCTCAAGCTCGACGAGATCATCCGCGCCATCGACACAGCCGACAATGCGATCATTAGCGCCGAGGACGACACCGATGCGGAGCTCAAAGAGCTGAAGCGCGCGTATGACGCCCTTTGCGAGGAGCATGCCTCGCTGAAGGCACGGCTCGCCCCGCGCGAACGCGGGACCTGATGACCGCCGCGTCGACGCTTTGAAGAATCGCCCCTAAGCCGACCATGCGTCAGAATCAGTCCCTGGCAGGTGACCCCCGTGCCACGATGCCGCGGCCGATCGCCTCGGCCTCGCATTCGCGTCGCCTCGCGGTTGCCGGCTGAACGCATCGTTCACACGCAATTCCGTATGCGAAATCCGTACACGGTCAGTACCAGATACGGATGCCGTGTAACCGGCGACGGCGCACTGTTGCATTGCCGCGCCAGCACCGGGCGATCGTCATTGAACCTGGCGAAGGCAAGCCGCACGCGCGGCAAGGAGGCTCGCCATGCGCAAACGATCACGGCCCCGGGTTTCCGACTTCGCGTTCATTGTCATTCTGGCGGCCAGCGCCATGCTCATGGGATCCAATGGCTCGGTGGCCGGTGTCTCAACCCGCGTTGCTCCGGCTGACCAGCCGCCGCTGGTACGGAACGCGCCCTCTGTCGAGTCATCCTTAACAACCAGCAACGGCGTGGCCGGAGAACGATTGCTCATTGGCGCGTACAACGGAAGCCCGAACGCGGTGGCGTCGGCCGCCCCGAGTGATTCAGCAGAGGGGCGCCGCTGGCCGGCGCCCCTGGAAAGTCACAACTTTCTGACAGACAGCGCCATCGCCATTCGCGGGCCACGCCTGTCCGGGGAAGAACGCGCGCGAACCACGACGAGTCTCTGGCTGAACGCGCCCGCTTCAGCCGGAGGCACATCTCCCCCGGAGACGCCTGTTGCTCGAGGCACGGCCGCGACGTCATGGTCATGAGCAAAGACACGATCATGAGAAGCGTCGCGGGTTCCCTCCCCGATTCGAGGCTACTCGCTCGGCTCAGAGGCGAGACCCAAGGCGAGCTGGCGTGGCAACCGGACGACGAACCGCGTGTCGCCCGGCTCCGAGGCGACGCGAATCGTCCCCCCATGGCGGTTGACCACGATGCGATACGCGATATCGAGGCCCAGCCCTGTCCCGCTGCCCATCCGCTTGGTGGTGAAGAACGGCTGAAAGATCCGCTCCTGAACCTCCAGCGGCACGCCGGGTCCGTTGTCGCCGATCTCGACCTCAACGCCATCGTCCGT
Source organism: uncultured Sphaerobacteraceae bacterium (assembly GCA_964434995.1). Classification (GTDB taxonomy): domain Bacteria; phylum Chloroflexota; class Chloroflexia; order Thermomicrobiales; family UBA6265; genus JACCXM01. The sequence continues at coordinate 5,123 of CAYSXO010000172.1, read as the reverse complement.
TCGTGACGCCCGCAGATGCAGCGTACCAGCGCCGTTCATGGCGTCGATCGCATTGTCGATCAGGTTGGTCCAGACCTGGTTCAGCTCCGATCCATGCCCCGCGATTGCCGGGAGATCGTCCGCATAGTCGCGGGTGATCTCCACGGACCCCAACTTGTGGCGGAGGATGGTCAAGGTGCTCTCCAGCCCTTCGCGGACATCCACCTCCTGCACCGCGCCGCGATCCATGAAGGAGTAGTTCTTGACTGCCTGCACCAGGGCCGAGATGCGCTCCGCGCCGCGCCGCACTTCATCGATCAGGCCGTTCACCGCGAGGCTGTCGGCAACCCAGCCAAGCCCATCCGCGACCGCCGCGGGCGGGAGCGCGGCGGCCAGCGCCTCGATGTCTGCCAGCGCGAATCCCGCTTCGACCAGGTCCGGGGCCAACTGCCAGGCGTCCGGCAACCGCTGATCCTCGAGGAACAATGCGACCTCATCCTCGCGGTCGCCGCGTGTGACCGGGTCGAGATTCCGCGTGGCCGTGCCGATGCCGTTCCGCGCATGCTTGAGGGCCGCGATCTGCTCGGGAGAGAGGTCGAGGGCCCCGAGCCGGAGCGTGCGCGCCTCCCGCGCGGCCAACGCATCGGCCAGGTGATCCGCGGCGCGCCGGACAGCGGCGGCCGGGTTGTTCAGCTCGTGCGCCAATCCGGCGGAAATTCTTCCGAGCGCCGCCAGCTTCTCCCGCTCGCGGATCAACACTTCAGCGCCCTGCACCCGCGCGCCCATCAGCGGCAGCACCTGACGGGCGATGGCGGGGATGTCCGTGACGATGGCGCGAAACGCCTCACGGTCGAATAGAAGCAGGCGCGTGTGCCGTACCGTGCGCGCCGCGCCAATGTGGGGCAGGTCGATCAGCAGACCGAGGTCGCCGGTGAAATCCCCATTCGTCAGGCGGTCGATCTCGGTCTCACGGCCCTCAACGCGCTTGGTGACACGCAGCTCGCCATCCAGCACGATGTGAAACTCGGTTGCCGGGTCGCCTTCCGCGTAGAGGAGCGTGCCGCCATCGAGGTGAATCTCGCGGCCGCGGTCAGCCAGGCGACGCAAATCGCCGTCGGTCAGGGAGGCAAAGATCGGGACCTCGCGCAGCGCATTTGGCGTCATGCGCGCGACGGCGGCCCACGGGTTCGTCGCCATCGTCGCTCCCCTCGCCCGCTCAGACAGGGCTCTGGCTGAGATATTGATGCACGAGGGAGACCGCGATAGCCCCTTCGCCAACGCTGGAGGCCACTCGCTTGACCGACGCATGACGCACATCCCCTGCCGCGAAGACACCCGGCAGATTCGTCTCCAGCATCATCGGCTCCCGCGCCAACGGCCACCCTGGTGGATGGCCAGTGGCATCTCGGCGCAGGTCAGAGCCAGTCAGAATGAAGCCACGGCCATCGCGCATGACCGTATCGCCGAGCCAGTCGGTGCGCGGCTCGGCGCCGATGAAGATGAAGAGCGCATCAGCACGAATCGATTCTTCAGCGCCAGTTCGCGTGTCGGCAACCGTTACCCTTGCAAGATGCCCATCCCCGTGAGCGGCCGCGACTCTCGCGTTGGTGCGGACGATGATGTTCGGCGTGGCGGCGATCTGCTCGATCAGATAGCTGGACATGCTCTTGATCAACGGGCTGCGCGTCAGGATCGTGACCTTCCCGGCATAGCGGGAAAAGTGCATCGCCGCCTGACCCGCCGAGTTGGCGCCCCCGACGATGACGACCTCTTCGCCCTGGCACGCAAGCGCTTCGGTCATGGCCGCGCCATAGTAGATGCCCGCGCCGGTGAACTGCTCGATCCCTGGCGCGTTGAGCTGGCGATAGGAGACGCCCGTGGCGACAATCAGCGCGTGGCTCGCCAGTTCGTCGCCGTTGGCAAAGGTCACGAGCCGGGTCGGCCCCTCGGCCCGCAGCGCGCAAACTTCCTGAGGGGTGACGATCTCAACCCCAAAGCGGGTGGCCTGGGCAACAGCGCGCCGCGTCAGGTCGGCGCCGCTGAGGCCGACGGGGAAGCCAAGGTAATTCTCGATCCGGGAGCTCATCCCGGCTTGCCCGCCCGGGGCCTCCCGCTCGATGAGAATCGTGCGCAACCCCTCTGACGCGCCGTAGACCGCGGCGGCCAGACCAGCCGGGCCGCCGCCGACGATGATGAGATCGTAGAAGGGGCGCGTCGCCTGGGTCTGCAGGCCAATCCGATCAGCCACCTCCTGAATGGACGGCGCCTCGATCCGCGTGCCGTCGGCGAAGATCAGCAGTGGCATCCGGGCACGCTCCGCCCCTTCGGCCGCGATGACCTTCTGCGCCTCCGGATCCGACTCAACGTCGATCCAGCGGTACGGCACCTGATTGCGCGCCAGAAAATCGCGGATTTCGTGCGACGCGGGCGCCCAGCGCGGGCCAAGCACCGTCAGCCCGCGATAGGAGGGCCGGAAACCAGCGCGCCAATCGTCGAGCATGTCGCCGAGGACCGGATAAAGCTGCTCTTCCGGCGGATCCCATGGCTTGAGCAGATAGTAGTCCAGACGGACGGTATTGATCGCGCGGATGGCCGCCTCGGTATCGGCATACGCGGTGAGCAGCACCCGCTTTGCGTCTGGCACGCGCTCGCGAGCTTCCTCGAGGAACTCGACCCCAGTCATGCGCGGCATCCGCTGGTCCGCCAGCACGAGGGCCACCGGCTCATTGCGCCGCTGCAGCTCGTCGAGCGCATCAAGCGCCTCTTCGCCCGAACCCGCGCCAATGACCCGATAGTCGCGGCCAAACTGGCGCCGCAAATCTCGTTCGAGCGCACGCAGAACTTGAGGGTCGTCGTCGACCGTCAAGAGCGCCGGCCGGAGCGTGGTGCTTCCCTGTTCCATATGGCTTGCCTGCCTCCCCGGCGATCATACGAGCGAAATCGGCGGCGCGTCGAGGTTTGCCGGTCGCCAATCTGGCCAGGCAGCACCCCGGTCATTTGGGGAGGCCCACCCATACTCAGGCGCCTAAGCGCGTCCGAGGCTAGAGCCGTCCAACGATCGTGGTTAGGGCCACCTTGCGGCCTCCGTCGATCGAGGCAATCATTCTCTTCTTACGCCCTCGATGCAGGTGGGGTGTGGCAATGGGGCGGCAGTCCAGGGTTCCAGTGCAGGCACTCCTTCCACTACCGCGCACGCGGCTGATCGGCCGTCAGCCGGAACTCGCTGCTGGCCGTGCCCTGCTCGTTCAGGACGCCGTGCCGCTGCTCACGCTTACCGGCCCGGGCGGCGTTGGCAAGACCCGGCTTGCGCTCTCCATTGCTGAATCCGTGGCTGACGATTTCGCGGACGGGATCGTCTGGGTCGATCTCGCCCCGCTCTCTGATCCGGCATTGGTGGCCAGCGCGGTGGCCAGCGCGCTCGGTCTGGCGCAAACGGGCGACGAACCAATAGCAGACAGACTCTCCCGCTCCCTGCGGCCCAGGCAATCGCTGCTCCTCATCGACAATTGCGAACATCTGCTTGCGTCCACGGCTGACCTTGTCGCGCTCCTGCTCACGCGCTGTCCTGCCCTGCAAGTCCTGGCCACAAGCCGGGCGCCGCTGCGGATTCGCGGGGAGCACGACGTGTCTGTTGCGCCGCTTCCTCTCCCTGAAGAACGCGACAGCGCGACCGCAAGCCCGCTCAACGAGAATCCGGCCGTGCAACTCTTCGTCGAGCGGGCCAGGGCCACCAATGCGTCATCGGTCGCCGGGGATGGCGCGTTGGTCGACATTGCTGAGATCTGCCGCCGCCTCGATGGACTGCCTCTGGCGATCGAGCTCGCCGCCGCCCGTGTTCGGCTGCTCCCGGTCGCGGCGCTGCGCGAGCGGCTTCACCATCGCCTTCCTCTGTTGGAAGGAGGACCGAGCGACGTTCCGGCGCGGCAGCGCACGGTGCGGGCCACGATTTCCTGGAGCTACGGCCTGCTCGCTCATCCCGAACAAGCCCTCTTTCGCCGCCTGGCCGTTTTCGCGGGTGGGTTCACCATCGAGGCCGCGTGCCATGTCTGTGGCCCTGATGCCCCGGCAAAGGTTCTGACCCTGCTGGAGCGATTGGTCGAGCACCATCTGATCGTCCCGATGACCGGCATGGATGAACCCCGCTTCACCATGTTGGAGACCATCCGCGAGTTCGGTCTGGAACGGCTGGAGGAGAGCGGCGAGGCGGCGACAACGCGCGATCTCCATGCCGCCTCGTTGCTAAATCTCGTCGAGGATCTGGATGCATTCTGGGCGCCCTTCATGCCGAACGCGCGGCAGATCCTCGATCGGCTGGATGCGGAGTTCGCAAATCTGGGATCGGCCCTGGAATGGTTTCGTATTTCTGAGGACATGACAGATTTCCTCCAACTGGCCGGCAAACTCTCGTTCTTTTGGCAGTTACGCGGTCGCATTCGCGAAGGCAAAGCACTGTTGGAGTGGGGACTGCGGCAGGATGCAGATGTGCCGAACAGGGCGCGCGCGGCAGCGAAAATCGCGCAAGCAGCCATGCTGTACCAGCAGGCCGAATTTCCACGGGTGCTAGAACTCTGCGACGAATGCCTCTGGCTGCTTGCAATGGAGGGCGACGCTGCAGGAATCGCGCATGCTTGCGAGTGCGCGATTCCCGCCGCCTACAACTCCGGCCAACTCGATCGGGCGGCATCGTATCTGGAACAAGCCGTCACCGCGATCGCGATGGTCGGGGAACCACCCTGGTTGGAGCGCTATGTCAGCCACGTCGAGTATCAACGCGGCGTGATTGCGTTCATGGCCGGACAGTTCGATATGGCGGAGCGACTCCTCGCGGAGTCCATCGAGGCGCAGCGCGCACTCGCCCAGGAGACCGGCGTCGAGCATGCGTTCGCGTGCTGGCCCTTTCAGCTCGTGGGCATGGTAAACACTGTCGCGGGCCGGCGTGCGCTGGCGCTCTCCCGGTTCCAAGCCGCCCTTCAGCATGCCCGACAGTTCCAGGAGAAGGATTGCGTGGTCGCCTCCCTGACGAGCGTGGCAGTGATTCTCGCGGCGGAAGGGCGATGGCCAGAAGCGTCGCCGTTGTTCGGTGCGGCCGAAGCCTACTGCAATCGCTGTGGATTTTCCTTCTGGGAGTTTTTCTGGCAGTGGGC
>CAYSXO010000171.1:0-9818 GCA_964434995.1 uncultured Sphaerobacteraceae bacterium | reverse complement strand
AGCCCCTCTCCGATCCAGCCATTGACGCCGCTTTCCAGGTGCGCCACGTTGTCGTAGCCCATCTCCTGCAGGGTGACCGCGGCCAGGGCCGAGCGGCCCCCGCCAGCGCAGGTCAGGATGACGCGCCGGGACGGATCGAACTCCGGCCGGTGGTAGGAACTGGCGGGATCGGCGTAGAACTCGAGCATGCCGCGTGGCGCGGCGAATGATCCGGCGATCACGCCGGTCGCGCTCCGTTCTTCCGGCTCCCGCAGGTCGATCAGCGTCGCGCCCTCGCGCAGCTCCTGGGCGACCTGTTCCGGGCTCAAGTTCTCGATGTGGGCTTTTGCCGCGGCGACTTGCTCGGCAACGCTCTTTGCCATGACTTTCCTCCTGACCGTCTGTCCAGCAACGCTTGGGAATGCAGGTTCGCGGACATGGTGACCAGTCTAGCTGCTGGAAGCTGCACGATCCGATCCATCCCGGCGCCCTACTTCGAGCGCACGCTGGCAGGGGGTGGAAAAGGCGCACCGGCGAATCGTTGCCGTCCGCGGGCGCCCCTTCGCGGCTTCAGCGCTCCCCACTCCCAGCGCACTGGGAGTGGGGAGCGCTCAGCGCTAACGTGGCACGATGGGCAGGATCACCCGCGAGGGATGGTCGGCATCGTGGTAGATGGTCTGCACCGCCGGGCGCATCTCGGCATCGACGCCCAGCTCGTGCCCGGTGTTGAGGTTGCGGTCGAAGCGGGGGAAGTTGCTGCTGCTGACCTCCAGGCCGATGCGGTGCCCGGCCCGGAAGAGATTGCTGGTGGCCCACAGGTCGATGGTGTACTCCGTTGGCTCCCCCGGCGTGATCGGCCGCGCCATATCAGTACCCTGCCGGTAGCGGGCGCGGATGATGCCATCGGTCAGGTTGCGCACGTAGCCGTCGGGATAGACGTCGACCAGCTTGCCGGTGAAGTCGGTGTCGGGGGCCGAGGTGGCGGCCCACAGCGTGAGCGTGACCGGGCCCGTCACCTCGACATCAGTCTGCAGGGGTGGGGTGACGTAGACCAGGACATCGTGCCGGGCCTCGACCGGGCGCTGGTCGTAGGCGCCAGGGGGCAGCGTGGAGGGATAGCAGCAGAGCTGGCCGCCGACGGTGGGGACCGGGTGGTGCGGATCGTAGAGGAAGACATCAGGCCGCTCGGCGCCCGGAGCCTCTTCCGAGAGAACCCCATCGCCGGCGCTGGAGTTGGCGTTGCCGCCGCCGTGCAGGTAGAACGCCGTGGGCACGGCGCGCTCCAGGGGCCAGGCCGGCTCGCCTCGCCAGACGTCCTCGCCCATGACGAAGAGCTGTACCGGCGGCTCCGCGTCGTAGCCGTCGTCGATCCCCTTCAGCCAGCGGTCGAAGAAGCGCAGCGTCAGGCCATCGATGTCCATGCTCAGCAGCATCAGGCTCTGCCCGGCGCGCGCCCCGAAATCAACCGCGCCTGCCTGCGCCAGGGGCGGGGTGGTGTGCGTCCAGGGGCCGAGCAGGAGCCGGCTGCCGGCCCGGGCGTCGTCGGTGGCGCCCTTGGCCTGGACGCCGGTGAAGTTGCGGAGGGAGCCATCGAGGAAGATGTCGTACCAGCCGGCGATATTCAGCGCCGGCACCCGCACCTGATCGTGCCGGCGCTCGATGCTGCGCGCCTGCCAGAAGTCGTCGTCGGTGGCGTGGTCCAGCCACTCCTGGAAGTACGGCGACCACGCCGGGTTGACGGGAATGTCGCGCAGGGGCAGCGTCATCGCCGTCTCGTTCGCCCCATCAACCGCGTCGATCAGCGTCTCGCGCCAGGCCTCGAAATCCGCGACGCCCTCGCGGGCGTTCGTGCGCACCAGGTCAGCGCTGGTCAGGAAGGGCACCACCCAGTTGCACATGAAGCCCCATTGCAGCGCGCCGCCCTGATAGGTCCAGCCCTCGTAGTAGTCGGAGGCGGTAAAGGCCGGGGCGATCGCTTTCAGGCTCGGTGGGGCGGCGACGGCCGCCAGCCACTGGGTGGCCCCGACGTAGGAGGTGCCGTACATGCCGACGTTGCCATCCGACCAGGGCTGGGCGCCGCACCACTCGACCGCGTCGTAGCCGTCGGCGATCTCCTGCAGGAAGGGGGTGAAGTCGCCATCGGAGCGGTAGCGCCCGCGGCAGTCCTGGATGACGACCGCGTAGCCCTGGCGGACGGCGCGGAAGGTGTCAGTCTGCACCAGGGAGAGGCCGCCCGTCTCCTTGTTGTAGGGGGTGCGTTGCAACAGCACGGGAAAGCGCCCCACGCCCGCCGGCCGGTAGACGTCGGTCTGCAGGACCGTGCCGTCCCGCATCGCCACCGGCACATCACGTTCGACCACGAAACTGACCGTCTCGGGCACCGATCTTCCCTCTCTCCAGGCGCCGTCCCCTTGGTTTGTGGACGGCACGATCCTTGGCCGCCGCTCGTTGCGGTGTTCGTCAATCTCTCATCGAACGGCGCGCGGCGCAAGCGCCATGAATGCGAAAGGGGCGGCCTTGAAGCCGCCCCGGTCCAACGTTGCTCGGCTACCGTTTACGGTTCCTGCTCGCGTGCTTCCCCTTGACCTGCTTCCCGCGTTTGCCGTTCTCCTTTGCGACATGCTGGCCTAGTTCCTCGTCGTCAGCGCTCACGCTGAGTCGTTCCGATGCAATCGGGCCGTTGAGATCGGCGGCGTCCAGGTCAACCAGGGCCGCTTTGATCAGATTGAGCGACCCACTCTCCAGGGCGTCGAGAGTTCCGGTTGCCGGAAGCCGCGATCCATCGTCCGTGTGCTTTTGCGCGCTGACATGAAAACAGAACGAACCGAGGCCGTTGTTGATGCACGTAACGCCGTCCAGGAGGCCGCCCTTCCATTGAACCGTCGTGGTCTTGAGGCCCTCATTGGTTCGCACCACATCGACGTGTGAGTCGCCGCCCGCGATAGCGCAGCCAGCCACCTGATTCTGACCGGCTTTCGCCGGATCCTGTTCTTCTGCCCCCGCGGGTTGGGGCAGTACGCTGATGAGCAGTGCGAACCCCACCGCGGTAAGGACCAGCTGCATCCAGTTGTGAGGGCCAGACGTCCACGTTGTCGGCGTCGAAGCGGTCATCGTCCGTTCCTTTCCCCGTTCCTGCTGCCCTGAACGCTTGTCGCGCTCTTTTCTGCCACGGTATGGCTGCCTATCCTCCTCGGCAGCCAGTGTGGGAACGACCTCAAGGTCAATGCGGGAACGAATCTCATGCTGGGTCAACGCGGGCGTCGTTGGCAGCGACCCGGCTCCATGACGCCTGACGAGAGGTCCCCTGGCCCAGTAACCTTGCCTCGTCCGGGGCGTTCGCCGCACGTGCACTTCTGGCTGGGCGCCAGGGCGTCTGTACCCGCGAGTTGAGCCGGTCGTTGGGGGAGGGAGCAGATGTCTGGGACGTGGCAGTGGGAATTGCTTGCCGGACCGGCAACGATCACCGAAGGTCCCGCCTGGGACGGCGCTGGCCTCTTCTACACAAGCATCGCGGATAACGAGATTCGCCGCTTCGACCCAGCGACCGGCGAGGTTTCGACAATCTATCGCGATACAGGGGGCACGAACGGCCTCGCCTTCGGACCGGATGGCGTGCTCTATGGGTGCGCCGGAACCAGCCGTGAGATTCATCGCTACGACACGGATGGCGCCCGGACGACGCTCGTCTCGAAATTCGAGGGCAAGCGGCTCAACAGCCCGAACGATCTGGTGATCGATTCCGCGGGCCGCATCTGGTTCACCGACCCTCGCTATGGGGAGGACCATGCCGACCGCGAGCTCGATCACGACTCGGTCTACCGCATCACCCCGCCCGCGGACGGCGAGGGCGCTTGGAGCATCGAACGCCTGACCTTCGACACGACCCGGCCAAACGGGCTCCTGCTCTCCCCAGATGACCAGACGCTCTATGTGGCCCAGAGCGACTACGAGCCGGCCTCGGTGCGGCAATTGCGAGCCTATCCGGTGCTGTCGGACGGCTCGCTGGGACCATTCACCGTGCTGCACGACTTCGGTGACGCACGCGGCATCGACGGCATGCGCTGGGATGCCGAGGGGAACATCGTCGCCACCTGTGGCTGGGAGCTAAGCGGGCCGGGCTCGCGCATCGCGGTCTTCGCGATCGATGGCACGGTGCTGGAGGAACACCCGGTTCCGGCGGGGCGCCCTTCAAACTGCGCCTTTGGCGGGCCGGATCTCGACATCCTCTTCGTGACCACGCTCGATGGCCGCCTCTACCGCGTGCCGAACACGGGAAGGCGCGGGCGGTAGGGGGAGCCTCGGCCTGGACACCGCCGCCTGGTGGCATGGCGCATGTGTGATCCTCTAGTGCACGCAGTGGTATGACGGACGGCACTCGGCCGGGAGCGTCCCCAACGGGCAGCAAAGTTCGCCGAACTGGCAGCAGACGTCGCCACAGCAGTCAACGTTTGCTGGGCAGCAGATGCTGCGCGGCCGTCCCGCTTGATCGTACCTCCCGACGCAGGCAATCTGCTCCTCCGGGCAGGCGGCGCAGACTTCTGCCTCGAAGTCGTCGCAGCGCTGTCCCATCGGGCAACAGATGCGGCCGCACACCTGATCGTTGGGGCAGCAGCCGCTGGGCAGACACTGCTCGTAGCTGCCGCAACAGACAGGCTCTCCGTGCAACGAGCAGCATGGACCGAATCCGGGACAGCAGACATCGCCACAGTAGTGATCGGGCAGGGCGCAACATTCGCCGTTGCGGCACTCGCCGAAGCAGCAGACGGCGCGCTCCCCATTCCCGCAGAGTTGGTGCGGCCGGCAGCAGACGCCGTGCCGGCAGACCTCTCCTGGCCGGCAGCAGTCCTCGCCGCAGACAGGGCCGTGGCCATGTGGACAGCACACACCTTTGGCGGGATCGGCGCAAACGTCATTTGGCGGGCAGCACCGGTCTGTCCACTGCTCCTCGTTCCAGACCTTCGGACAGTAGTCGCCGGCGTCCTCGGCGCAGCAAAACTCGCGGAACAGGTTGGCGCATTTGAAGCCTGGCTGGCAGCAGCGGCCGCCACAGGCCGGGCCGCTGTTGGGGCTGCAGCAGAGGTCATGCGTGGCGTCGGCGCAATACGCGCCGTCAGGACAGCATTGCCCGCCGCAGCAAAGGCCAGCGGCGGCGCAGCAGGTGGCGATGCCATCACGCTGGCAGCGCTTCGGGCAGCATGGACCCGGCGGGGTGATGCAGCCGTGGTAACAGTCGGCCGCCCTCTGGAGGCAGGCCGCCCCGTAATAGAAGACACAGAAGGGAATGGCCCAGACTGGGCAGTCATCGGCCGCCTTCTTCACGGCTTCCAGAGGACAGTTCACCTCGATCTGCTCGCATCCATTCTGGCAGTCGTCGCAGCCGGGAAAGCTCGATTCAGCAAATGGCATGAGGCGATTGGGATAGGGGAGACAGGCGGGCAACTCGCGCTGCCCCTTGTTGGCGATGTCTCGCAACTCAGCAAGGAGGCCGGGACGAACGGCGGCTTCCGCAAGCGCTGCTTCTTCGCTGCCGGGCAGCGCCGGCATCGCGGCGCCCTCCAGGCCGGTGGCCGCAAGCGCGAACGGCGCCCAGGGACGGCCATCGATCATCCCCTCCAGGCGCCCCTCCACGATGCGGCCGCGGATCTCGCGCAGGCCGGCAAACACCGTGCCGAAGTGCAGCGTCACGAACATCGGGCCACCAAGGGTTTGCTCGGATAGGAGCTCGAACACCATGGTGGCGCCGCGCTTGACCAGCGTTCTCGTATCGACGCGATCCTGCGCGAGGTTGCGGACTGTACGAGTGGTGAAGGTCAGGAGCTGGCCATCCGCGGTTGACGCGGTCGTCGCAAAGGTCCGCGTCAGGTCGCTGCCGGAGCGACGAGCCCCGCATGGGCCATGTTGTATGGCCACGATGTCGGGGGGCTGGATCAGCACGAACCCGTTGCCCCGCCCCTGGGCCACCTCCCGGAAGGCGCCGACGATACTCGACCGCGCAACCGACCGGGCCAGATCGTCAAACCAGTGGGCCATGGTTACGCCTCCGTCTGACCACGCTGTCGTGACGGGAGTCCGAACATGGAAACGTAACATCGGCGGTGAGCTGTTGTGCAAACCCCTGGCTACACATGCGGCCCGCGATGCCCCAGAGTTGGCTCCTGGCTATCGGCCATCGGCTCTTGGTGGATGGCTCGTGTTGTTCCCTCTTTCACCCCATCACCCTTTACCCATCGTTCGCTATGATGGCGAGATATGACACTGCCTCGCCTCAAATGGCTTGCCGTACTTGCGCCGCTGCTGTTTCTGGCGCTGCTGGAGCTGATCCGGCACCTGGTCGCGCCCGAGCTGTTCCAGGCATGGCCTGGCTATTTGCTCCTGGCCGGCATCGTCCTGCTCGGCACCCTCTTCTTTGCCGAGGCGATCTTCAACGTGGTCAACCGGCTGCAGGAACAGATGGCGCGGCAGAACCGGGAACTGCTCGATCTCCACGGCGCGGGGCTTGGCATTCTCGGCGAGCGCGATCTGGAGACGGTGCTGCAACTCGTTGTCGACCGCGCGCGCGAGTTGGTCGGCGCGCACTATGGGGCGCTGTCGCTGCTGCGCGACCGGGGCGGCATCGAGGCCTTTCTCGTCTCGGGCATCACCCCCGAACAGCGGGCCCTGCTCGGTGATCCACCAGAAGGGCATGGCCTCCTCGGCGTCGTCCTCAGCGAAGGCGCGACGCTGCGCCTGAAAGACCTCACCCGCGATCCGCGATCCGTCGGCTTTCCAGAGCATCATCCGGAAATGCGGTCGCTGCTGGCCGTGCCGGTGGTCTCGCAGGGGCAGGTGCTGGGCAATCTGTATCTGACGGAGAAAGAGACTGGCCCGGGCTTCGACAAAGAGGATGAGGAGACACTGCGGCGGTTTGCCACGCTTGCCGCCCTGGCCATCGAGAACGCCCGCCTGCATCGCCAGATTCAGGCGATGGCCGTTACCGAGGAGCGCGCGCGGATCGCGCGGGAGATGCACGACAGCCTGGCGCAGGTGCTGGGGTACGTGAACACCAAGGCGCAGGCAACAGAGGTGTTGCTTGGCAGCGGCCAGACAGATAAGGCCATCGCGCAACTCGGACAACTCTCGGAGGCATCACGGGCAGCCTATGCCGACGTGCGCGAGGGCATCCTCGGGCTGCGAACCTCTCTCGGCGAGGACCGCGACTTTGTCCCGACCCTGCGCGAATATCTGGTGCAATGGCAAGAGCAGAGCGGGGTCGCCGCTGAGCTACTTATGGCCCCCGAGGATGGTTTCGACCCCCGGCTCTCGCCAAACGCCGAAGTCCAACTGCTGCGCATCATCCAGGAGGCGCTGGCCAATGTCCGCAAGCATGCCGCGGCGACACGGGCGCGGGTGCGCCTAGTCATGGAGAATGGCATGTTGGCGGCCAGCGTCGAGGACGATGGCGTAGGCTTCGATCCCGACGCGTTGGGCCGCGCCACGGTACCGCGATTCGGGCTGTCGACGATGCGCGAGCGCGCCGAGGCCATCGGCGGTGACCTGACCGTTGCGTCGCCGACTGGGGGAGGAACGGTGGTGCTCGCCCGGATTCCCATTGAGCCGAGATCAGCCAGAGGAGAAGATGCTGGTGCGCGTCCTGATCGCTGACGACCATGCCCTCTTTCGCGATGGCCTGCGCAGTCTGCTCGATGCGCATGGCGTCGATGTCGTCGCCGAGGCGCGCGATGGCCGCGAGGCGGTCGAAATGACCCGGTTGCATAAGCCTGACATCGTCCTGATGGACCTGGCGATGCCGGATATGGGCGGGCTCGGCGCGACGCGGCTAATCACGGCCGAGTTTCCGGACGTGGCGGTTGTGGTGCTGACCGCATCGGAGGACGACGCCGACCTCTTCGAGGCGGTCAAATCCGGGGCGCAGGGGTTTTTGCCGAAGGATCTCGAGGCGCGCCGTCTCTTCGAGTTACTCGACGGCGTGGCGCGGGGTGAGCCAGCGCTGACGCCCGCTCTGGCGCGCAAGGTGCTCGGCGCATTCGCGCACCCCGATCCGGCTCCCCAGACGCGGGCGTCCGACGTGTTGACCGAGCGGGAGCAGGAGGTGCTTGAGCTCCTGGTGCAGGGTGTCACCTCGAATCGCGACCTGGCCGCCAGGCTCTTCGTGAGTGAAAACACGGTCAAGTACCACTTGCGAAACATCCTCGACAAACTGCACCTCCAGAATCGGGCGCAGGTCATCGCTTATGCCGTGCGCCATGGGCTGGTCAATCTCCCGGAGAGCGAATCACCCTGATTCGCTGGCCTACCCCTGGGGGTAGGAGCGCCCACCCTCAATTGCCTTCCCGAACTGCCCCGATCGTTGGGGGAACCCGGACAACCGGACCGTATCGTTGCTTCAGATTTGGCGTCGTTCGGACGGCTGAGGCGAGAACGATGGCACGGCTGATAGGGAGCATGGAAAAGCGGGGCGAGCCGCCGCCCGTGGCGAGGTTCCCTGGCAGCCTCCTCAGCAGCCCGCGCTATGCGCTGCTCTGGGTCGTGCCCAGGGTCGTCCTGGGTTGGCTGGCGCTCCAGGCTGGCTGGAGCGCATTGCAGGCCACGCCGAGTGACCCCGGCCAGGGGCAAAATCTGTTGGCCTTCGGACTGACCCTGGCCGGCATCGCCCTGATTCTGGGGGTGTTCACGGCGCCTGCCGCGTTGATTGCGGGGTGCGTGAGCGCGGGGATGTGGTTCAGCGAGAACCCTGCCGTCAGCGCGGGCCTCCTCGCGCTGGTGCTGATACTCGTCCTGACCTGGAGAACGGCCGGCTGGATCGGGCTCGACCGCTGGGTGCTACCGCTGCTCGGTCTGACGGGCGGGGGCGCCTTGGTGCGCCGGGATACCGGCCGTGGGCGACAGTAGGCGAACGGATGATGCAGCGGGTGACGAAGTTGGACGCAGAGGCGAGGAGCGCGCTGCGCTCCCAAATGTGAAGAGGACGTGCAATGACAGATGGAAATCGGGTTGTTTCGCGACGCAGTGCCGCCGGGTTGCTCGGGTTGATGGGGGTAAGCGCGGTCGGCGCGGCGGTGGCGCCAGGCCGCGTGCAATTGGCGGAGCCTTCGGCGGCAGCGGCGAGCGCGCTGCACGGTCATGAAGGCGGCCAGCCGGCCACGGACCCGGTGAAAGCCAGCGACGATGAACTGAGCGTCGACGAAATGGACGCCATGCACGAGGCGGGGGTGAAGGCCTTTCCAGCGCCGACCGCCGGGCTCGGCGGCCAGCCGCTCGAGTACACGATGGACGACGACGTCAAGGTTTTCGAGATTACCTGTCAGGTCGTCGCCTGGGAAGTTACGCCCGAGAAGTTTGTCGAGGCCTGGACCTATAACGGCGTGACGCCAGGACCGGAAATCCGCGTTACCGAGGGCGACAAGGTCCGTTTCCACGTGACCAACGAGCTGCCGGAGAGCACCTCCGTACACTGGCACGGACTGTTCGTGCCGAATAACATGGATGGCGTCCCCTTCATCACGCAGCCGCCGATCAAGCCGGGCGAAACGTTCACCTACGAGTTCCAGATCCGTGAGGGGAACACCGGCAGCCACATGTACCACTCGCATCACAACGCGGCGGAGCAGGTGACAAAGGGGCTCCTGGGCGCGTTCATCGTCGAGCCGAAGGATCGGAGCACGCTGCCGGCCTTCGACCGCGAGTACACGATGATCCTCAACGACGGCCCGATTGGCGGCTTCAGCATCAATGGCAAGGGCTTCCCGGCCACCCAGCCCGTGGTCGCGAAGAAGGGCGAAAAGGTGCTGGTCCGCTACATGAACGAAGGGCTGATGATTCACCCCATGCACCTGCACGGC
>CAYSXO010000170.1:2417-9819 GCA_964434995.1 uncultured Sphaerobacteraceae bacterium | reverse complement strand
CGAGACGGAGGAATGGTGTCCCAGAATGCGGCGCAACCGGTCATCGTCCAGCCCTGGCTCGCGGAAAAGCCGTGGGGCTCAGGACGGTTGGCGGAGATGGGCATAGTACTGCCGGGAACGGCAACGATTGGCGAGGCCCTGTACACCGCGCCAGAGGCGACGGTTGTCAGCGGGGACCAGGCTGGCCTGACGCTCGGGGAGCTTGCCAGGTCCTGGCCCGAAGCGTGGGTTGGCGGCAGGGGTCTTGCCGTCACGCGCGGCGAGCCCATTTTCCCCCTGTTGGTGAAGGTGATTGACGCCGGCGCCGATCTGTCGATTCAGGTGCATCCGAACGACGAGCAAGCGGCAGCGGCGAACCTGTGCACCGGGAAGACCGAGGCCTGGCACATCCTTTCCGCTCGGGAGGATAGCGTCCTTTTCCTCGGTCTCTTGCCCGATCTCGATCCTGGCGCATTCGCCAGCGCCTGCTCCCGCTCCGACGGAGGCTCCGCGCATTACTTGCGCCAGCTTCCGGCGCGCCCCGGCATGACGATCGTCGTTCCCGCCGGGACACCGCACGCGATTGGGGCGGGTATCCTCCTCTACGAGGTTCAACAGCCGTCCAATGTCACCTTTCGGCTCGACGACTGGGGCCGCGTCGACGAGCGCGGCAATCCTCGAGAACTGCATCTCGCCGCCGGGATCGCCGCGCTCGATCCACGCGCGCGGCCAGAGCCGATACCGCCGCTGTGGCTGGGTCGTACGTCACAGCGCCAGATTCTGGCCGCGACTCGCTACTTCGCGCTGGAGAAGATCGCCCTGCGCCAGGATGACCAGCTCAGCCTCGATCCCATCGAAAGCCCGAGGGTGCTTACCTCCCTGTCCGGAAACGCCTGGATTGACAGCGAAGACACCACCCTTGAGCTGCACCCTGGACAAACGGCAATTCTCCCTTCGTATTGCGGAGGCCGCCTTGGCGCGATTGAAGCCGCGGTCGTCCTGCATGGTTGGGTTCCCGACCTGGAGCTCGAGGTGATTGCGCCGGCAATGGCGGCCGGCGCGACACGGGAGGAGGTGGAACGGCTTGGGATCATGGTGGGCCGCTGACGCGTTTACCGCGCCGAGGAGGTGCGGCCAACCCGGCTGCAAAGATTCTCGGTATTGACAGATACTTGCGGCCATCCTAGAGTGAAAGCGTCCTGATACCATTTTGGCAACAATTCGGCGACAAGGTGAATTCCGAAAAGTACCCGGCAGATAGGGCGGTGCACGATAATGCGCTACCTGGTCGGTGTCGACATCGGCACCCAGGGGTCTAAAGGGGCGCTCATCTCCGAAACGGGTGAGATTCTCGCGTCCTGCTCGATTGAACAGGAAGTCGCTGTTCCGCGCCCAGGATGGGCTGAACACGACGCGGAGCTTGCCTGGTGGGGCGGCTTCGTCACGGTGATCAAAGGGCTGCTGGCTCGCTCGCAGATCGACCCCGGCGATATCAGCGCAATCGGGGTCAGTTCGCTCATGCCCGTGTTGGCGCCCATCGACGAGGATGGCCGCCCGCTGCGCCCGGCGATCCTCTATGCGGACACCCGGGCCCACGCCGAGATGGAGCGCATGAACGACGACCTCTCCCTGGGGGGAGACGTTGCCGTGAGCGGCCAGTTTTCGGCGGCGCTGACGCTCCAGGATCTTGGCCCGAAGATCATCTGGTATCAGCAGAACGAGCCTGAGCGCTGGAAACGCACGCGCGCCCTGCTTGGCGGGCAGGCATACGTGGTGGCGAAGCTCACCGGCCATCACATCATCGACCACGTTACCGCCGTGGGCTATCGACCGTTCTTCGATACGGCCACGCGCGCCTGGGATCCCCTCGTCTGCTCTCGCTACGGCGTGCCACTGGAGATCCTGCCGCGCATCATTGACATGACCGATGTCGCCGGGACGGTCACGCCCCAGGCGGCGGCGGCGACCGGGTTGGCCGCCGGCACACCGGTCATCGGCGGCGCGACGGACTTCTACGCCGAGATGATCAGCACCGGCGCGAACGAATGCGGCGACGTGGTGGTCAGCTACGGGACAACGCTCTGCCTGGCCGCGCTCTCGGGTCATCCGATTGGTCCCTGCCCTGGGCTCGGGTCCATGCTCGGAGACCAGGGGCCGCTCTCGCGCCTCTATCCTGGTCTCTACAGTGTCGGCGGCGGCATGGTGACGTCGGCGGCACTTTCGCGCTGGTTCCGCGATCATTTCGGACAGGCGGAACGGCGCGCGGAAGCCGAGCTGGGCATCAGCGCCTACGGGCTTCTCGGCCTGGAGGCGGATGCCGTCCCGCCAGGGTCCGATGGCCTGGTTGTCCTGCCCTATTTCAGCGGCGAGCGGTCGCCGATCCACGACGACCAGGCCCGCGGCGTGATCTTCGGCCTCACCCTCGCGCATGGTAAGGGGCACATCTACCGGGCGCTGCTCGAGGGCGTCGCCTATGGCGTCGAGCACCATCTCCAGATCATCCGCGAGGGAGGCGTGCCAGTCCGCCGGATCGTTGCAACCGGGGGAGGTTCGCGCAGCCACCTCTGGACGCAGATCGTCAGCGACGTCACGGGGTTGCCGCAGGTAGTGGTTGGCCCGAGCAATGCCGCCCTGGGCGCGGCATTCCTGGCCGGGCTGTCATCCGGCATTTTTGACCAGATCAGTGACGTGCGCCGTTGGGCGAAACCAGAAAGAGAGGTGTATCCCCGCGAACACGTTCACGAGGTGTACCAGAGCTACTATCGGGTGTATCGCCGTCTCTACGAGCACACCAAGGAGGAGATGCACGAGCTAGCCCGCCTCACCGCGGAGGCGCCGGCGCGACCAGTTGGGCCGCTGGGACCGGCATTGACGGTTCGGTCTTCATAACCGGATCGTGGCGATCGCGCGCTTTTCGGACAAGCACGGCGATCGGGACCGGTGGCGAACGGATGGGTAGTCGCAGGAAGAACCATGAGGACCAAGGGAGGTAGCATGAGCCTGCAGCATCGTACAGATCGTCGGCGATTTTTGATGGGCGCCGCCGGCGGCGCGGCGGCGGTAACGGCGAGTTGGCTGCCATCGCGGACCGACCGCATCCGCGCCATGCAAGATACGTTCGATTGGCAGCAATTCAGCGGCGCGCAGGTGCGCCTCATCCTGAACAAGCACCCCTACACCGAGTCTCTTTTGCCCCTGCTCCCCGAGTTCACCGAACTGACGGGCATCGAGGTGCCGGAGCCGCTGATCCTGCCAGAGGCGGAGTACTTCCAGAAGCTGCTGCTCGACCTCTCCACGGGCGCGGGCGAGTTCGACGCCTTCATGACCGGGCCGCAGGTTCACTGGGCGTACGACAGCGCGGGCTGGACCGAGCCGCTCGATCCGTTCCTGGCCGACCCGAACATGACGGGACCGGACTACGACGCGGCCGACCTTTTCGAGGGCCTCATGGCCGCCAACCGCTGGAACCTGACGCTTGGCAGCGGCATCGGCGAGGGGAGCCAGTGGGCCATTCCGGTCATGGTCGAGACGTACGTGCAGTCGTACCGCAAGGACATCTACGACGAGCTCGGGATCGAGGCCGCGACGAGCATCGAAGGCTGGCGCGAGAACAACGCCAAGGCCACCAGCGGCGACGTCAAGGGCATCATCGTCCGCGGCGAGCGCGGCGGCGGCATGACCGGCACTGGCTTCATCTCCTCCTTCCTTGGCTACGGCGGGCAGGTTATGGATGAGGGTCTGGTCACGCAGTTCAACTCGCCCGAAGGCGTGCACGTCGCCGAAGAGTACTGCGCGTCGGTGCGCGAGTCTGGTCCCGAGGGCTGGGCAAGCGTCACCTGGTACGAGGGTCAGGAGAGCTTCGCCAACGGCAGCTACGCGCAGTACATGGACTGCGACTTCTTCAATGCCCTCTACGACGATCCGGATAAGTCGCAGGTGGCCGGCAACGTCGGCTTTGCGCACTGCCCGCACGCCGACGACCACGACCCGGTCAGCGGACTGTGGACGTGGGCTCTGGCGATGAGCTCGCGGGCGCAGGATAAGAACGCCGCCTGGTACTTCCTGCAGTGGGCGACGATGAAGGAGCAGATGACGGTCGCGACCGTCGAGGGCCGCAATTACAACCCGACGCGGGCCTCGGTCTTCAATGACCCTGCCGTCCAGGACACCATGGGCGAGTGGGCGAACGGGACCTACCTCCCGGTGGTCCTCGCGAACCTCGACGGGTACGCCAGGGTTGCCTGGCCGGCGCAGCCGGAGAATACCTTCCTGTCGACAAGGTGGGATCAGGCGCTCCAGGAGATCTGGGCAGGCGACGATGCCCAGACGGCGCTCGACAAGGCCAAGGCCGACGTTGACGCGCACATGGAAGAGCTTGGGTTGATCACCGGCTAAGCAGAAGAGCCGGGGGCACGGGCCGCGATTTGCGGCCCGTGCCCGCCAGGTCTGAAACAGGCGGCTGAACCATGGCAACCATTGCCTCTCCAATCGAACAGGATACGGTGCGCAGCACGGAGCGCAAGCGCCGCTCGCTTGAGGAAGCGGATATTCGCGCCGGCCGGTTGATGATGATCCCGGCGCTGATCATTCCGGTCTTTCTGGCCCTCGTCTTTCTGTTCGGCTTCTATCTCACGCTGCGGAACCGCCGGCTCAATCGGGGTGATCTCGGGTTTGTCGGACTCGATAACTATATAAAGCTTGTCCAGGACGCGGACTTCTGGCACTCGCTTTCGCTGACGTTGAAGTTCACGCTCGTCGACGTCAGTATCGAGCTGACCTTGGCCACATTGCTGGCGCTGGCGTTGAGCCAGCAGCTTCGTGGCGTGCGGATTTACCGCGCCCTGCTGATCATTCCGCTGATGACGCCGCCGGTCGTTGGCGCGCTCGTCTGGAAGGTGCTCTACCGTTCGGGCAACGGGGGATTCTTCAACTGGATTCTGTGGAAGCTGGGCCTGCCAATGCAGGGGTTCATTGGTGATCCCGCGCAGGTGATCCCCAGCCTGATTGTGATCGATGTCTGGTTATTCCTCCCCTTCGTGGCGATCATCCTGCTCGCGGGGCTGCAAACGCTGCCGCAGGAGCAGATCGATGCCGCTCATGTCGATGGCGCCAGCAACTGGCGCGTCTTCTGGCAGATCAAGATTCCCTACCTGATTCCCTTCTATGTCGTCGCCATGTTCTTCCGCGTAATCGACTCGCTCAACGTCTTCGACACCATTTACGGCACGACCAAGGGCGGCCCGGGGAACTCCAGCCGCGTCCTCGCGATCAACGGCTACGAAACGGCCTTCCCATTCTTCAATATCTCCTATGGCTGCTCTGCACCGTTTCGGGTTCATTGCTGTATATCTGGGTCAAGCGGTCCCAAGCGGCCTAGAAGGGAGAGACGCGATGCAAGAAACCGTACCTGGTCCCGTACCCACTTACTCCCCAGCGGTCGTTGCCAAGGTGAGCGCGCAAAAGAAGCGGGAACGGCGCTTTCATTTCTTCCTGCACATCGCGCTGATCCTTTACTTCTTCCTGACGCTGCTGCCCTTCATCTGGACGTTCGTCACGTCATTGAAACAGTCGAAGGACGTCGCCGCGGCGCCGCTGAAGATTTTCTTCGAGCCAACCCTGGACAACTACCGCGCGGTCCTGTTCAACCAGTACAGCGCGGATTCGGCGTTGGCCCGCGTGCGCGTCGACATTCCAGGCTCGTTCATGAACTCGCTGATCATCGCCGGCGGCGCGACCATCGTCGCCATGCTCCTCGGCAATCTGGCGGCCTTTGCCCTGGCCCGCTACAAGATGCCGGAGAGCGAAATCTACGCGTTCTTCTTCCTCGCCTTCCGCTTCGCGCCCGTCTTCGTTTTCATCATTCCCATGTTCCTGATCTACCAGCAGGTCCATCTTTACAATACCTACCTGGGCTTGATCCTCATCTTCCAGGTGATCGCCATCCCGCTCATCGTCTGGGTGATGCGTTCGTTCTACGAGTCGATACCGGCAGAGCTTTTCGATTCGGCCGCGCTTGACGGCGCGACACGTATCCAGCAACTTCGTCAGATCGCGCTGCCGCTGGCCGCGCCGGGGCTGGCGGCGACGGCGGTGCTCTCGTTCATCGCCTGCTGGAACAACTTCGTTTTTCCGTTCCTGTTGGGGGCCAAGCAGACGCAGACCATCACCCTGGCCACCATTACCTTCATCGGCTACGAAGAAGTGGCCTGGGGCATGATGACCGCGGCGGCGATCGTCACCATCATCCCCGAGCTGATCCTGGCGTTGCTTGTGCAGAGGCACATCGTACGCGGTTTGACCTACGGCGCCGTCAAGGAGTAGCGGCGCCCGGGATGCTGGCGCCGTGGGGCCGAACGCCCACGGCGCGGGAGGAAAAAACTTTGAAGGCTGCTCTTCTCTACGGGATTGGCGACCTGCGGCTGGTCGATATCCCAACGCCGGACTATGGGCCGGACGAAGTCCTGACCAAGGTGACCGTCTGCGCGGTGTGCCCGACCGACATTCGCAAGTACCGGGTCGGCAATGGCGGCGTCCTCCAGTTCCCCTTCAACATGGGGCACGAGTGGGTCGGCGAAGTCGTCGAGGTCGGCAAGGACGTCGATGACGTCAAGGTCGGTGACCGCATCCTGGGCGGCGGATACGCGGGCTACGCCGAGTATGCGCCGGTGGGAGGCCATAACTTGCGGCCAGTGGCCGGCAAGCCGCTGGTCATCCCCGAGGATGTGTCGGATGAGGAGGCGACCTTCGTCGAGCCGCTGGCCGACGCGATCCACTCCATCACCGATCAGGCCAAGGCCAAGATCGGCGACACGGTGCTGATTCTCGGCGCGGGGCAGCTTGCCCTGCAGCACGTCATGGTGGCCAAGGCGATCGGCGCCACGGTCATCGTCAGCGAACCAATCGCCGAGCGCCGCGAACTTGCGAAAGTCTTTGGCGCCGACCACGTTCTCGACGGCTCGTCGACGGAAGACGTTGTCGCGGGCGTACACGCACTGACCAATGGCCAGGGCGCCGACTCTGCCATTGTCTCCATCGGATCGCCGGAAGCCTCGATCACCGCGCTGGCCGCCGTCCGCTCGCGGGGGCGAATCGTCCTCTTCGGCGGCTACGACCGGGGCGTGCAGACGACGCTCGATCTCAACATCATCCACTACAAGGAGATCGAGATGACCGGCAGCTACTGGGTGGGCGTGCCGCCTTACGGCAACCCCGACCTGTACGGCGTGGCCCTGAAACTGATCCAGAACGGCACGGTGCCGGTCTCCAAACTGATCACGCACCGGATGGAGCTGGAAAAGATCCACGACGCCTTCGACGTGATCCGCACCAAGTCGGGCATGAAGGCGATCATCTATATCGGCAAGTCACTGGATAGCAATGGCGCGAGCGACAATTAGTCATCCTTCGCGTTTGGGAAAAGGCC
>CAYSXO010000170.1:1403-2407 GCA_964434995.1 uncultured Sphaerobacteraceae bacterium | reverse complement strand
CGGCGGGAGGAAATATTCGTGAACGGTCTCGAACGGCGGACAGCTCGCATCTCTGCCGCTGATGGAAAGACAGTCGTTCTTGCCTTCGACCACGGCATGGGCGGAGCGCGGCACGCGGGCATGCAGTATCCGGGCGCGACGCTCAATGAGTGCATCGTGGCCGGGGCGGACGCCATCCTGACGACGCCGGGCCTGGCACGGCAGTATGGTTCCGCGCTGACTGGCGTTGGGCTGGTGCTGACGCTCGACCTCGCCGCCGGCCACGAAGAGACAGCCGTGCGCGAGGCGATCCTGCTAGGCGCGGAGATGGGCAAGTTCATCTTCACCCCCTGGAGCGCGGACGTGCCCGACAGCCTGGAGCGCTCCCGGCACATGATCGCGGTAGCGCATGATGCCGGGCTGCCGATGATGATCGAGCCAATCCCCGTCTCTTTCGCGGATACGAGCGCCCATACCCCGGAGAACATCGGCAAGGCCGCCAAGATGGCCTGCGAGATGGACTCTGACATCGTCAAGATGCAGTACTCTGGCGATGCTGAGAGCTTTCAGGAGATCATGACCACGCTCTACCGGCCCGTGGTTATCCTCGGCGGTCCGGGGCGAGGCAACGTCCGGGCCGTCCTTGAGGACATCCGAAATGCTATGGATGCCGGCGCCATTGGCACCACCATCGGCCGCAACATCTGGGAGCATGAGAGCCCGGCGCGTGTCGTCGCCGCCCTGGCAGCCATCGTCCATGAGGATGCGTCGGTCGACGTCGCCATGAGGCAATTGGAGCCGTCGTTCGCGGTGGCGTAGGGATTTCCCTCACCCCCTCCCCCTCTCCCGTGCGCGGGAGAGGGGCTTTCGCCGCCCGCGCCCACCGTGGTGGCATCGTACCCATTTCCCTGCTCTCGACCTTCCAGGCGGCGTCTGCCAGGCCCAGCCCCTCGGCGCGGGGGCATGATGCCGAGCAACAAGCGCAAGCGTGGTCCGCACAGTGCCGCCAACTGCTGCTAACCTTC
>CAYSXO010000170.1:0-1393 GCA_964434995.1 uncultured Sphaerobacteraceae bacterium | reverse complement strand
TGCCCCAAGCCCTCTCCCAGTGCGCTGGGAGAGGGCTTTACCCTCCGCAATCACAGAGAATCCGCCCTTCCTCCCTCGGGGTAGCTCGCCGCGCTTCCAGCACCTCACTATGGTGGCATCGCACCCATTTCCCTGCTCACGACATCACAGGCGACGTCTCCCGAGCCTAGCCTCACGGGGCGGGGGCATGACGCAGCCAAACAGGCGCAACCGTTTTCCGCACAGCGCCGTCAACTGCTGCTAATCTTCCCCTACCGGAGATCGCGGCAGACGCGATCGATGTCAATCTGACAACACGCGACTTCCCGGGGTTTCCCGTGTTCCCGGCCGCGCTTGCGCCGCAGATGGCGCGGGTCGGGCAGGGCGACTCCCTCCAGGAGAAGCGAGTGTTCGCCAGATGCCATAGGAGGCATGGGGAAACGATGGCCGTCGCGCAAACCTGGAACACGACCGAGTTGGTCAATCAGGACAAAGCCCATCTGCTGCATCCTGTTTCAAATCTTCGCGCCCTTCGCGACAACGGACCTCTGGTCATGGTGCGCGGCGAAGACGTGTTTCTCTGGGACTCCGACGGCAAGCGCTACATCGATGCGTTTGCCGGCCTGTGGAACGTCAACGTCGGACATGCTCGCGCCGAACTGGCCGACGCGGCGGCCGCGCAAATCCGCGAGGTCGAGTTCGTCCCGAACTTTTTCGGCCTTGCCTCCCCGCCGTCGATCGAGTTGGCGACGCGGCTGGCCGGGCTCTTCCCCGATCCGCTGAACCACTTCCAGTTCACCGCTGGCGGCTCGGAGTCCAACGAAACCGCCCTCAAGATCGCCCGGTACTATTGGTGGCTGCGCGACAAGTCAGAGAAGGTCAAGATCATTTCCCGCCGCATGGCGTACCACGGCATCGCCATGGGCGCACTGGCGGCGACCGGCATCCCCACCTACCACGAGGGCTTCGGGCCGCAAGTGCCGGGCTTCCTGCATATCACTCCCCCCTACGCATACCGGCACGGGGTCGGCGTGAGCGAGGAGGAGTTCGTCGCCGCGCTCGTGCAGGAGCTCGAGGAAACGATCGAGCGCGAGGGAGCGGACACCATCGCCGCCATGATCGGCGAACCGGTGCAGGGCGCGGGCGGCGTCGTTGTCCCGCCGGACGGCTACTGGCCAGCGATCGCCGAGGTCCTCAGAAAGCACGACATCCTGCTCATCTTCGATGAAGTCATCTGCGGCTTCGGGCGCACGGGCACGATGTTCGGCATGCAGCAATTTGGCGTGACGCCAGACGTCGTCTCGTTCGCCAAGGGGATCACCTCGGGATACATCCCGCTTGGCGGCGTCGGCGTCAGCGACGAGATTTGGGACGTGCTCAGCACCCCGGATCGCATGTTCATGCACGGCTTCAC
>CAYSXO010000169.1:0-9843 GCA_964434995.1 uncultured Sphaerobacteraceae bacterium | reverse complement strand
GCCGCCTCGTCCGGATCGTCTGTAAGCTGATAGAGACTGGCGCCTGGTCCCAGATGCGGACCAGGCACGTAGGGGTAGTAGCGGAAGATCGACGCACCCGCGACGACCACGACGTCACGGCCGCTCAGCGCATCGGCGAGCGTACCGATGCCGAGCGGAAGCGACCCCTGAAAAAGCGGATGATTCTGCGGAAACGATGCCCGCTCCGGCGCGGGCGCCTCCCATACCGGGATGTTCAAGAGCTCGGCGAGGTGGACGGCCGCATCCCATCCGCCCGCGCGGTCCACCCCGCCGCCAACGACGAGCGCGGGCCGCGAGGCGCCGTCGAGCGCATGCGCGACCACCTTGAGCGCTTCGCGGGCAACGCGCTGCCGGCTCTCTACCGTTCGCGGTGTGCGCGGTTCCGAGGGCGCGTCCCAGTCGTCCATCGGGATGGAGACAAAGACCGGGCCCTGGGGCGGCGTCATGGCGATGTGATACGCCCGCTCAATGGCGCCCGGGACGTCCTCCGGGCGCACAGGCTCGTGGCTCCATTTCACATACGGACGCGGGAGCTCCACCGCGTCGCGATTGATCAACCACGGCTCCAGGGCCATCATCTTGCGGGTCTGCTGCCCGGCGGTGATCACCAGCGGCGCGCGGTTGTGCCAGGCCGTGACAACCGAGCCCATGGCATTGCCGACACCGGGCGCGGTGTGCAGATTGACGAATGCCGCGTTGCCGCTTGCCTGCGCGTAGCCATCTGCCATGGCGACGACCATCGCCTCATGCAGGGCGAGGATGTACCGAAAATCACCGGGAAACCCCGTCAGGAACGGCTCTTCAGTCGATCCGGGATTCCCGAAAATGGTCGTCATGCCAAGGTCACGGAGGAGGTCAAAGGTAACGGCGCGCACGGTGGACACGAAATCTTGCTCCTGGAGAATCGGCGAATTCGCGAACGGTGCCGAGGATACCAGCTACGTCGTGGCGAACTTGACAGCGACCCTTTGCCGGCGTACAGTGCCATTCGCACTCGGGCGGCTAGCTCAGCTGGTTAGAGCGCCACGTTGACATCGTGGAGGTCACTGGTTCGAGTCCAGTGTCGCCCACCTCCGAGTTCAGCCAATCGTTCAGTCGCCCCCGCACGGAGGAGAACTTCGTGCCCGCTCTTCACGGTCCGCGGCTTGCGCCGCTGGCATTGCTTCATTCTGCCAACGTCACTGAACTTCCGGAGAAAGCGGACATTTCCATGCCTGCCATCCAGGTTCACGACTTGCGAAAGAGCTACATGGTCCCGGAACGAGAGTCCGGGCTGCGGGCCTCGGTGCGCTCGCTCTGGAAGCGCCAGACGAAGGAGATCGTCGCGGTTGGCGGCATCTCGTTCGATGTCGCGCCGGGAGAAATCGTCGGCTTTCTCGGCCCCAATGGCGCGGGCAAGACAACCACGCTGAAGATGCTCTCCGGGCTGCTTCATCCGACCGGCGGAGAGGCAACGGTGCTTGGTCATGTCCCATGGACGCGGGCCAAGGAGTATTTGCGTCAGATGACGCTGGTGATGGGACAGCGCAATCAACTCGCCTGGGATATCCCGGTTGCAGATTCATACGAGTTGAACCGGGCCATCTACCGCATCCCGGAAGCGGAGTACCGGGAGACCGTGGGGGAACTGGCCGAACTGCTCGATCTCGGCCCGCTCCTGACCAAGCCGGTGCGGAATCTCTCCCTCGGCGAGCGGATGAAGTGCGAGTTGGGCGGCGCGTTGCTACACCGCCCGCGCATCCTCTTTCTCGACGAACAGACGCTCGGCCTCGATGTCACCGCGCAACGACGCATTCGCGGCTTCATCGCGGAGTATGCCCAGCGCCACAATGCGACGGTCCTGCTCACCAGCCACTACATGGCCGACGTTGAAGCACTTGCTGAGCGCGTGATCGTCATTCACCATGGCCTCCTCCTTTTCGACGGCCCGCTCGGAGGGCTGGTGGAGCGCTTCTCCCCGCACAAGACGGTGACCATCGACCTCGAGCGTCCAGTCAGCGGCCTCGACCGCTACGGCGAGGTGGTCACGGAAGAGGATGGGCGAGTATCGCTGCGCGTGCCGAAGGGCGACGCGGCCGCGGTGACGGCCCGATTGCTGGCCGAGTTGCCCGTCGTCGATCTTTCGGTCACCGACCCGCCAATCGACGAGGTCATCGACCGCGTCTTCAGCACCACGGCGGACGGACATGCGGGTGCGGAGATCACGCGGGAACCCGAACTGGCCCTGCGATGACCGACCTGCTCGGTCTCTACCGCGCCCAGTTCAAGACCACCATCGCCGAGCAGTTCCAGTATCGCGGCGCCCTTGTCATCTGGCTGCTGGGGTTGATCCTGGAGCCGGTAATCTATCTCTCCGTCTGGTCTGCCGTGGCCCGCTCCCAGGGTGGCTCGGTTGACAGCTTCACGGCGGCCGATTTCGCGGCCTACTACCTCGTGGCCATGTTGGTCGACCATGCGTCCTTCACCTGGATCATGTGGGAGATGGAATTCTGGATCCGGCAGGGCACGCTTTCGCCATTGCTGGTGCGGCCGGTGCATCCGATCCACCGGCAAATCGCCAACAACCTGACCTTCAAACTGCTGACGATGGCGGTCGTCCTCCCAGTGGTCCTCGTGCTGGCAATCGTGCTGCGCCCGAACTTCACCATTTCTCCAGCGACAGCCGCCCTGTTTGTTCCGGCTCTCGTGCTGGCGATGGCCATGCGCTTTGCCATCGAATGGACGATCGCCTCCACCGCCTTCTGGATCACGCGAGTCAGCGCCATCAATCAGGTCTACTTCGTCAGCTTCATGTTCCTGTCGGGATTCGCCGTGCCACTGGCGCTCCTCCCCGGCCCGGTGCAAACGCTCGCCGCATGGCTGCCCTTCTACCGGATGCTTGGCTTCCCCGCCGATCTTCTACTCGGCCGCCTCAGCCCCGAGCAGATCGTGACCGGCTTCGCCGCGCAACTCGCCTGGTTGGCCATCGCGGTCGTGCTGCTCAATGTGACTTGGGCGCGCGGCGTCCGCCAATATTCGGCGGTGGGCGCCTGAGCGATGACCTACCTGCATCTGCTCTGGGTCCACCTGCGCTTGGGCGTGCTGAACGAGCTGCAGTACCGGACGAACCTGGGCATTCAGCTCGTCCAGTCATTCGTCGGGCTGGCGACATCGCTCCTCGGCCTCGGCGTGATCTTCTCGAAGACGGACAACCTGGCGGGGTGGCGGCCCGCCGAGCTGCTGGCCATCGTCGGCGTGTACAGTCTGGTTTCCGGTCTGACCCAGCTAATCGTGCGGCCAAGCCTCGCCCGGTTCATGGAGGATATCCGCCTCGGCACGCTCGACTTCACGCTGACCAAGCCGGTCGACGCCCAGGCGCTGGTCAGCATGAGGCAAATTGAGGTCTGGAAGCTAATCGACGTTGCGGTTGGCGTGGCCGTGCTGGCCGTCGCCATGATCCAGATGGGCGCGACAGTCGGCCCGAACGAGGCCGTGTCGTTCGTCGTCACGCTCTTGGCCGGCGTGACGATCATCTACAGCTTTCTGGTCATCCTCGCCACCTGCGCCTTCTGGTTTGTCCGGCTCGACAATGTGCTGCAGATATTTCAGAGCATGTACGAAGCGGGCCGCTGGCCGATCGGCGTCTATCCGCCCTGGCTGCGCTCGATCCTGACCTTCCTCGTCCCCGTCGGGTTCGCCGTCACCGTTCCCGCCGAAGGGCTGGTGGGCCGCATGAGCATGTCGACCCTGGCGACCGCCATTGGCCTCGCCATCTTCATGCCGCTCGTGGCGCGCCGGTTCTGGCGGTTCGGGCTCAGGCACTACTCCGGGGCTTCCGCGTAGAAGCGCTGGCCCCGATGGCGATGTTCAGCGCGGCATTGCCTCCCTGTGCGCCACCTCGCCTGTCAGATCGTCCTCTGGCGTGATCCCTCCCGCCACCCAGTGCATGACTTCGGCTTTGGTCGCCTCGCCACGCGCGAACTCGCGGATGATCCGTCCCTTGTGGAAAACGAGGATGCGGTCGCACATGCCCAGCGTCTCCTCGATCTCCGAGGAGGTGAACAGGAGGGCCAGTCCACCACGCGCCAGCTCGTCGCAGAGCGCGTAGATTTCCGACTTCGCGCCCACGTCGATGCCGCGTGTTGGGTCGTTCAAAATGAGGATTTCCGGGCCAGTGGCCAGCCACTTGGCCACCACGACCTTCTGCTGATTCCCCCCGGAGAGGTTCACCACGCGCTTGTCGATGCTGTCGGTGGCGACGTTCAGCTTGCGGACATACTCGTTGGCCAGGCCGCGCTCCTTTCCCCGGTCGATGAGCCCAAGCCGATCGAGCAACTTGTCGAGCACCGCCAGGCTGGCATTGCGCCGGATCGACCAGGAGGTCATCAGCCCCTCGTCACGACGATTGGCCGGCACCAGAGCCAGCCCTTGCCGGATGGCTTCGAAAGGGGATCTCGGCGGAGCGTTGCGGCTCTTGTACAACACTTGCCCAGCCGAGGGTTTGGCGAGGCCGAAGAGGACGTCGAAGACGTCATTGACGCCCGATCCCTCAAGGCCGGCAAACCCGAGGATCTCCCCCGAGCGAACGTCGAAGTCAATCGGGCCAACGCTCGGCCCAATACGGAGACCGCGAACCGAGACCGCGATCGGCGCATCAGGCGAGATCGTCTCGCGGTGTGGAAACGCCTCGCCCAGTCGCCGCCCGATCATCCGGGAGATCACCTCCGGGATCGAGGTTTCGGCAATCGGCCACGTACCCTGATAGCGGCCGTCACGGATGACCGAGATCCGATCGGCGATGGAAAAGACTTCCTCCAGGCGGTGCGAGACATAGATGATGGTCAGCCCGCGATCGCGCAGGCGCCTGAGAAGCTCGAACAGACGCTCCGTTTCCGCGGCGCTGAGCGCGGAGTTCGGCTCATCCATGATGATGATGTCCGACTGTTGATCCAGGGTCCGCGCGATCTCGACGAGCTGCTTTTCGGCGACCGAGAGACCGCCAACCTTTGCATGCGGATCGAGCGAGACGCCCATCGCCTGCAGCACGCGCCGCGTTGCGGCCACCATCTGCCGCTGGTTGAGCAACCCTGGGCCAATCGTTGCTTCGCGGTTGGCAAAGATGTTCGCGGCCACGGTGAGATGCGGGAAGAGATTCAACTCCTGGAAGACAATGCTGACCCCCAGCCGCCGCGCGTGGAGTGGATCGCTGATGACGACTGGCTTCCCACGCAGCACAAGCGAGCCGCCATCCGGACGATGAACCCCGGCCAGCATCTTCATGATGGTCGATTTCCCGGCCCCATTCTCCCCGACCACGGCGTGAATCTCGCCCGGCGATATGCCGAGCGACACATCGTTGACGGCAACGATGCCGCCAAACCGCTTGGTGACGTGATCGAGCCGGATGATCTCGTTGGTGGTGATTGGTTCAGACATGCTGGTAGTCATTATTGCGTTGCGACAAAGACGCTAGCTCCTTTCTCTGCAAACCCTCACCCTCTGCCCCCTCTCCCTCGACGGAGGCCGGGGGAACGCTGATGCCGAGAATCATTCCCAGATGGCAACGAGCTTGGCGAAGAAGCTCCCCACTCCCAGCGCGCTGGGAGTGGGGCCGGGGTGAGGAAACGCCTACGGCAACGGCGTCGCCCTCGGCATGCCCGGCGTTCTCAGGTCGTCGTATGGCCGCCCTGAGGCCACCAGGTCCGCATAGTGCGCGTCCATGTACTCCTGGTAGTAGTCGTACTGAACCTGATTGTCAGTCTGGCGCGCGACGTAATCGTCGACATTTTCCGCCGTGACCACCTCGGTTGGCGTCTCGAGCCACGCCTCAACCAGCGGCGTGCCGTTGATCAGGTGCTCGGCCAGCATCCGCACTGGAAGGTAGCCCTGCAGATATTCCTGCTGGCCAACCGTGACCTGCGCCCAGCCATCCTTGATTGCCTGCAGCGTCGGCGGGTCAAGGTCGTAGCCGCCAATCAGCCACGTGCCGCCTGTCCGCTCCTTGAGCTGCGCCAGGTTCGGGATGTCAATTGAGCAGAGGCCAACCGCTGCCGCCGCATCGGGGTTGGCAGCCATGACGTTCTCCCAGCGGCCATAGTTGTCGGGCACCGGGATCAGGACTTCCTGCGCCTCCAGGACTTCAAAGTTGCTGCCTTCGAACGCCTTGCGCAGACCGGCGTCGCGATCCTGGAGCACCTTGGCAGCGGCGGAGCAGATGCCAACGGCGATCTTCCCCTCGCTGACGCCGGCGGCCTTGAGCTGATTCAGCAATTCGCCACCCAGGATCACCCCGGAGTTGTACTCGTCCTGTCCGACCCAGGCGGTCAGCGCCGTCTCGAGACCGGTGACGTTCGCGCCAACCAGCGGCACGCCGGCATCGACCGCCTGCTGGATCGGGGTGATCCACTGGTCGCCCGGCAACGTGACCACGGCGATTCCGTCGAAGCCACGCTGCAACGCGGTCTCAAAGAACGCCTGGTGCGTCGGCGTATCGAACGAGGCGTCGCCGAAGACTTCAAGGGTGACGCCGTAGTCCCTCGCCGCATCCTCGGCACCCGTCTTCATCCGCTCGGTGAAGGTGTTCAGCCCGTGCAGGACGTAGGCGATCTCGATGTCGCTGTGGTCCGCAGCCGGCGTCGCGTCCTGCGCGGCAGCGCCGATCGCTGGCGCCACGAGCAGGAGAACCGCGATCGTCAACGTCAGGAGCGTTCGTATTCGGCTCACGTCAATACTCCCTTGCATTCGTCACCCGTCATCAATCCAACCTCGTCGTTTCTCGCTGAAGCCGGGCGGTCGTGAGATTTTCAACGCGTACCAGTTGTGCTTGAACGAACGGTCCACACCTCCCTTCTCGCTCGCACACGCCTATGAGCGCCGCTTGATGAGAGCGTGACGGCCACGATGATGACGATGCCCGTCACCGCGGTAGACCAGGCCGGCGGCACCGCCAGCAGGGCGAGGCCGTTCTGGATCAGGGCGATGATCAGGGCGCCGAGGATTGCGCCGAGCACCGAGCCGGAGCCACCGCTCAACGCCGTGCCGCCGATGATCGTCGCGGCGATCACCGACAGCTCGGTGCCGACGCCGACTGTCGGACTCCCGTTCCGGTTGAACGCCAGCGCGACCACCGCCGCGATGCCGACGATGAAGCCCATCAACGTCATGACCAGAATGCGGGTGCGCGCAATGCGGATACCGGAAAAGAGGGCCGCTTGCCGATTGCTGCCGATGGCTTGCACGCGCCGCCCGAATGCCGTGTGATTGAAGAGGATCCAACCCAGGATGCCGACGATCAGCATCGTCCAGACGCTGATCCAGACGCCGAACACCGGATCCCGTCCGCCGATCCACTCGAAGAACCAGGTATCCAGGTTGTAGCCAGATACGGGCGTCGCATTGGTGACGACAAGACCGAGCCCTCGAAAGAGGCTCAACGTGCCAAGGGTGACGATAATGGTCGGGATACCCAGCGCCACGCTGAGCGCACCATTCAGCAGGCCGCAGCAGATGGCCACGATCATGCAAACGGCAACCGCGATCCAGATCGAGTAGCCATCCCGCAGGGCGATGGCCATCATGACGCTGCTCAACATCCAGATCGAGCCGACGGAGAGGTCGATATCGCCCATGGCAATGACGAAGACCATGCCGACCGCCATGATGCCGACATATGAGGCCTGCCGGGAGACGTTGATGAAGTTCTGGGTGGTAAGAAACGTGTCGCCCACCATGATGGAGAGCAATGCGATCAGGACAACGAGAGCGCCAATAACGCCGATCTCGTCGATCTGCCCGATGCGCCGCAGGACTGACCGCGCCCCTCGCGGCTCCACGTCATCGCTTGCTGGTATTCCGGCTATCGACTCATTCATCGCCACCACCACACCCCGCGATCACCTCTCCCGGACCGAACAGGACGCCAGGCTGGCGTCAACGGTCACCAACCCATGCGCTGGCAGTTCGATGGCGGTCTCGCCATCGACGATCTCTAACGGCTCAGCCAGGGCGCGGTACGCTACGGGATCACTCGCCGCCACGCGAACGGTTCCAGTGTCGAGGCGTCGCATCGTGCCGCCAGTCGCGCCCGGCGCCTGCAAAGAGACCCGAAGCGGCGCATCCCGCATGTTGGCCAGAATGACGCGCAGCCGGTTGCCCGCGCGCAAGGCCAGCGCCTGCACGCGCAGTCCATCGCCAAGCGCGATGGGCACGATTTCGCCGTCCGAGAGCTCGCCAATGTCGGCCAGGACGTGATAGACGGGGAAAATCATCCCCGGCCACGAATGAAAGGCCTTCACCCGCAGCGGATGGCCACGCCTTTCGATCAGGCCCTTCCAACCCGTCGTCTCGAAGTAGGTGAGCGAATCGGCGCCGGCATTGCCGAGCGCATTGACGCTGCCCGCCAACCAGCCGGCGGCAAAAAGGGACGGCTGACGGTAGTCGACGCTTGGCGGCAACTCCCCTGGCGGCAGTGGCGGCTCCGTGCCGGTTGCGTTCGGGTTGAATCGCGGTCGCAACGTGATCGGGCCGATGGCCAATGGCCGCTCTCCAACGATCTCCCGCGCGCTGCGCACGGTCTCCGCCTGCGCCGCCAGCGTTTCCGTCAGCGAGGCGTTGTCGAAGGCGTGGACCTGTGGATTGATCGTGTAGCCGACGACCTCCATCCTGGCGAGCGGCAGCGTGGCCCGGTTGAGCTCCGTGAAGTAGGCGCGCGTGCCGCCGCCCACCAGGGTAGTGATGCCAACAGCCGCGAAAGCTTCACGCGCGGCGGCCATGACCGCCTCCGTGGTATCGAGCGCATCGACGGCAAAGACCAGCACCCGCGCGACGGGGGCGGGTGCATCTGCCAGCGCATTGGCCAACTCCTTCAAGCCCGCGCCGTCCGGCCCGGCAAGCGCCTCGACCTCCAGCGCCGCACCCAGCGCATTGGCCTCATTCGCCGCGTGGGTCAGCCACTCCTGCCAGCCATCCCGTGTCGAGTCGAGGAGGACACGCAGATGGGCAGGACGAGTCGCCCGCAAGAGCGCGATGTCGATTTCGGACAACGGTTCGCCATGTTTCGCAATGCTGAGTCCAATAGGGGGCAGCGGCCTGCCCTGGAGAGGTCGATTCGTACCGCGATTGGCTCGTCCGACTCTGGCCGCGGCGCGGCGGCTCCTCTCCCCTCGATGGTGACTCGCTGCCAGACGCGGTCGCCCTCGTTAACCTGGACGGGGTACGGGATGCTGAGTGGCGTTGAATAGGTCTTGAAGGAAGCATCGGTCCAGTTCCGCTGGTCCTCCATCTCGAAGAGGTCGCCCTCGAAGCGGATGACGACCTCGCCGCCACCGGGTGTGCCGTGGGAGATTGATTGCATGCTGAAAAAAGGTTGATGCGGAGAAATGCGTTCCGGGAAGCTCCCCTCAACAGTTCCCTCCGGCGTCTCTGTCGAGGCCGCGACGCCCGCCACCTCCATCGGATGCAGCACACACCAACCGATCCGGTTCTTCAGAAATCCGCGTCGTGCCACGCCATCCATCGTCGCGGTGATGACGCCCTCTGGCGTGCCCGTGATCTCCCCCGCCCATTGGAAATCAACGTCGCCGGCGACGTTTTCGGCCACGAAGCGGACCACGAAGCCATCGTCACTCTGCTCGAAGTCGTACGAAAGGAACTTCGGTTCGATGGTGTTCCAGTTGTGGTCCCGGATCGCCGCGTAGAGACGAATCAAGACGGGATCGGCGCCAAGTCTGAGATAGCGCAGGTCGCCACCTTCCAGTACGGCGGTAAAGGGACCCGCCTGCGGTTCGTGGCGCTCCGGAAGCGGCTCGTCCCGCCCATATTCGATGACTCGCGGTGGAAAATGCT
>CAYSXO010000168.1:8170-9848 GCA_964434995.1 uncultured Sphaerobacteraceae bacterium | reverse complement strand
GGTAACGAGGAGAACGGTCAGGATGGCGCGCGGCCGGCTCATGATTCGCCCGATCGCGATAGCTGCTGATGCAGGTAGGCGTCGATGAACGGGTCGATGCCGCCGTCGAGGACCGACTGCACATCGCCAATGCTCACATCGGTGCGGTGATCGGTGACCTGCGTGTAGGGCTGCAGCACGTAGGAACGGATACGGTTCCCAAACCCGGCCGCGGTGTGCTCGCCCTTCAGGCGGGACATCTCGTCGGCATCCTCGCGCAGCTTCCGCTCCAGCAAGCGGGCCCGCAGAATCTTCATTGCCGTCTCGCGGTTCTGCATCTGCGAGCGCTCGTTCTGGCAGGTCACCACGATCCCCGTCGGCATGTGCGTGATGCGCACCGCTGACGACGTCTTGTTGACGTGCTGCCCGCCCGCGCCGGATGCGCGATACGTATCAACCCGGAGATCATCGTCGTTGATCGCGATTTCGTGGTCCCCTTCGATCTCGGGGAGCACTTCCACCAGCGCAAACGCCGTATGCCGCCGGTGGGCGGCGTCGAACGGCGACATGCGCACGAGGCGATGGGACCCCGCTTCGGCCTTGGCATAGCCGTAGGCGCGCGGGCCGCGAATCTCGATCGTGGCGTTCTTGACGCCCGCCTCTTCGCCCTCGGTGGTGTCGAGCAACTCGGCCTTCAGCCCGCGCCGCTCTGCCCAGCGGACGTACATGCGAGAGAGCATTTCAGCCCAGTCCTGGGCGTCGATGCCACCCTCGCCCGAGTGGACGACCAGAATGGCATCGGAGCTGTCGTACGGGCCGGAGAGGGTGGAATCGAGCTCGAACTGATCGACCTCGTCCTTGAGCAGGGCCGACTCGCGCACCAGCTCCTCGGCCAGTTCCTCGTCCTCGACGGCCAGCTCTTCCATGACCTCGAGCTC
Source organism: uncultured Sphaerobacteraceae bacterium (assembly GCA_964434995.1). GTDB lineage: Bacteria > Chloroflexota > Chloroflexia > Thermomicrobiales > UBA6265 > JACCXM01. The sequence goes on along the minus strand of CAYSXO010000168.1, from coordinate 8,931 downwards.
TTCGAGCTGGGTCGTCAGTCGTCGCCAGGTGCTCGATTCCGCGCGCAACTCGCCCAAGCGCTTCATTTGCGCCTGCGCATTGCGCGCGTCGTCCCAGAAGCCGGCCTCGGCGCTCTGCGCTTCCAGCTCGGCAATTTCGCGTTCTATCGTAGGGAAGTCAAAGACGCACCCCGAGTCGATCCAGCCGCTGCCGGATGCTCACGAGCTCAAACGCCTTCTCTGTCGTCGACATAGCGATCAATTCACTCCAGGAATGTCGTCCAGCGCGCGGACCATATGGTCCCGCTCCGATGAGTATAAACGGCCACTGGTCGTGGAAGGATCGACGTGTCGATCCGCGTGGCCGATGCCGCAAATCCGAAAGGGATCGCCCGCGTGTTTCGGCGGACGACCGTGACGGGAGTGGCATCTGACGGTTGTTGTACGCCTTGCCCTTCCCGGGATGCGTGAATGTGATGATGCATCCACGCTTAACGTCCTGCTCTCGACGAGCCCATGGCGATATCGGGTGCGCATGACGTCGTGCAGCGTCAGGGCGGCTCCAAGTTGCCACTTCTTCGACCAGGAGACCCACACCATGACTCTCGGTTTCAGGTGAAGCTTCTATCTCGGGAACGTCACGTCGAGATCCTCCTGAATCGTGGAGAAGCAATGGATGCCGTCGAACGTGACGTTGCAGATCCGTGGCGCCATCGATCTCGGGCGGACCGAGCAACTCCAGTGCTGATACAGGAGCATTGACGAAGATCACGCTGCTTCCT
>CAYSXO010000168.1:5970-8160 GCA_964434995.1 uncultured Sphaerobacteraceae bacterium | reverse complement strand
TCACCGCCCTCTCCCACTGGCAATGAGCATGGCGAGACGGATCGCTCCTGAGTCAGAGAGGGGCACGATGCCGGTCAGTCAGAACGTTCCGGCGGGAGAAGCTGCTGGGCAGTGCGATGCCAGAAAGTGAGCGCGCGGCGCGAGGTGAATACTCCGCGCCGTGCATCGAATCCACGGTGTTCTGGCGCCAACTGGCGAGTTGGACCTCATGTGCGCGCTGGCGGATCGCGGGAAGGTCGGGCTGCCGGCCTAAGGCCACCAGGGCGGTCAACAGACCCTGCACGATCCAGAGCGCGCGGTTCATCCCTAACCTCCCCGGATTCACTTGGCCCGATCTCCATGGGGCGAACCGTGCCGGCTCGGTTTGCTCCACCCGCCCGTTCGGTGCGGCTTCACCGAGTTGTCGTTTGAGCGCGACGAAGATCGACATTCGCCACTCCCACCCAAGCGCCCAAGACGAAGGCTTCAGGACGCGCTCACCGTCACCCATCACCCCCGTATCATTCCCGCATCGAGGATGGGCAAGGGGCCTCAGACGGCACGGAGCACGCGGTGACATCGTTTCTGCAGATCGTGAAGAACCGCGCGCTGGCGGTGCTGATGCTCGGCCACTTCTCGAACGACATGCTGGGCGGCGTGCTGCCGATCCTCTTCCCGCTGATGAAGCTGCAATACGGGCTGACGAATGCCCAGTTGGGGCTGGTGACGCTCGCCTTCACGGCCATGTCCTCCTTGACGCAGCCGATCTTCGGCTATTTCTCCGACACCCACGGCCGCCGCTGGTTCGTGCCGGCCACGCTTATCTGGGGCGCATTCTGGGCATCGACCTACGGCTTCGCCACCAACTACCTCGTCTTTATCGTCCTTGCCGGACTGGCCGGAATCGGCTCCGGCGCTTTTCATCCGCTTGGCGCCTCAAACGCCGCCGCCGTCTCCAGCAACGAGCATCGCAATGCGGCCATGTCCTGGTACACCGTCTCCGGCGCGGTTGGCTACGGCCTCGGCCCGATCATCGGAAGCATCCTGCTCGCGGCCTTCGGCGCCAAAGGAACCATCTGGCTCCTTGTGCCGGGGCTGACCGCGGCGGCCCTCATCTGGCCGCAGATGCGCCTGGTTGAGCGAGCCCGCGAGGCCCGCGCCGCGTTCAACCAGGCGATAGAGGCCAAGCCGGCCTGGGGCACGCTCACGCGGGTGATCCTGGTCACCATGTGCCGCTCGTGGGTCTTCCTCTCCGTGCTGCAGATGAGCCCGATCTGGTACGCGGAGCTCGGCTTCGACCGTTCGTTCTACGGGCCACTGACTACGGTCATTATCATGGCTGGCGCGGTCGGCACCCTCTTCGGCGGCAACTTTGCCGACCGTCTCGGCCAGCGGCGAGTCATCATCAGCACCCTGCTGCTGACCATCCCGGCGCTGTTGATGTATGCCGCTTTTCCTGGCCCGCAAGGTCTCGTTCTGGGCGCGATCTTCGGCTTCCTCTGCGACGCATCGATATCCGTGACGCTCGTCATGGCGCAACGGCTGGTGCCGGGGCGAGTCGGCATTGCCTCTGGCGTTATCCTCGGGTTGGGCTTCGTAACCGGCGGCATCGGCGTACCCATTACGGGCCGCATCTCCGATCTCTTCGGCATGCAGATCGCGCTGGCCAGTCTCGCCTTCCTGCTGATCCTCGGCGCGCTCATCGGGCTCACCCTCCCCGGCGACCGCGAGGCCGCGCGGGAGGAGACGCTGCCGGTGGAGGCCGATCGCGGCCGGGTTCGCGCCGACCGGCCCGAACCGAGCGTCGCGCGGCGGTAACGGAACCGTGCGTTTTGGCCGTGTCGAGGGGGTGGTGACGCCAGAGGAGCGGGACGGGCAGATGCTGCTGCGGCTGGTTGTCTGGCTCGAAACCGGCCGCCGCGTCGAGACGGTGCGCGAGGAGACACTCGTTCCCCTGCGCCCCATCGCCGGTTTCGCTGACCTGGCCTGGCACGCTGACCAATGGACGCAGGAGACGATTGGCATCATGCTGGCCGAACGGGGTTGGGAGGCGATCGGCGCGGGCGACATCCCCGTGCCCGACCCCGACGAGACGAATCCCTTGCCACGCTCCGCGCCCTATGCCGTGCGGAATCTCACCTGGGAATGAGTGATCGGGCAGGCGTGACCGAGGACGCGCAGGGGCCAGATGCGGATGCTCCCGTGGCCGCG
>CAYSXO010000168.1:0-5870 GCA_964434995.1 uncultured Sphaerobacteraceae bacterium | reverse complement strand
ATGCAGGTCGACTGGCCCTGGACCGTCCCCGAGGGGGAGACCCGCGAGCTGCCAGGCACCGGCTGGCTGACCTACACCTTTCTCGGGCCGTGGGATCCGCCGGGTCGGCCGCCAGGCGCGGCCTCGCTCGGCGTCGTCATCGAACGGTTGAGCGGCGACGTGGTGATGCAGGAGACGTTCGGCTGGGAGGAGGCGCCCGGGTTTCGCGATCCGCCCCCGGCTGCCGCGATTGACTCCTCGGAGGCGACACTGTTGGCAGAATCGGCGGGCGGCACGAACTTTCGCCGCGCCTGCCCGAACTACCGGCATCTCTCGCGCACCTTCCCGGTCGCCGCCGGCCGCACCGAGTGGCCGCACCATTGGGTCGTTATCTACGAAGATACCCGCGTGCCGGAAAAGCATGGCCTGCTGCTGCGCGTCGATGCGGCATCGGGCGAAATCCTCGATCGCGGCGGGGAGGCGCCGGAGTGCGACGCCGTCCCACGATAACGTTGTGCACAATGGTGAACAGGAGGGAAGTGTGCCCAACCCGGTTGACCGCAACGAGCCGTGGATTGACACCCGGCAGGTTGGCGATGCCGAAATCACCATCATTTCGGAGGGCGGTCTCCTCTGGGATCCGCGCTTCGCGGCGTCAGAGGAGGATTGGCGCGCCGCACTGCCCGAGGCGGACGAGCGGGGCCGCGTCTGGATCGGTCTGAACGTCGTTTTCGTCAGGCTCGGCGCTGGGCTGGTTCTGATCGACCCGGGCCTGGACGACCCTGATTCGCAATGGCAGCGCGATCTGGCGACGGTCTGGCCCGACTGGCCGAGCCGTCGCACGGCGGGCCTGGCGGTGGCCATGATCGAACTGGGCATCGCGCCGGACGACGTGACTCATGTGGTCATTACCCACCCGCACGGCGACCACTACGCCGGGGTCGCCTGCGAGCAGGATGGCGGCATTGCTCCGCGCTTTCCAAACGCGCGGCACTTCATCGGCCGTGCCGACTGGGAGGGGAACCCCAATCGCGGCCAGCCTGGGACCGCGCTGGCCCGGCTGGAGTTGATCGACGCGCTGGGACGGCTCGAGCTGGTCGATGACGAGACCGAGATCACGCCCGGCGTGACTATCCTTCCCGCGCCGGGCGAGACGCCGGGACACTGCATCGTGCGCGTGGCGTCTCTGGGAGAGCAATTTGTCTTCCTTGGCGACCTGGTCCATCTGGCCTGCGAGGTTGAGCAGAGCGGCTGGATGCCGCCGAGTGCCGTCGTCGATGCGTTGGCCGCGTCCCGCCAGAGGATATTCGCCGACGCGGCGCGGGACGCGGCCCTGCTGGCTACCGCGCACGAGCATTTTCCACCCTGGGGCCGCATCGTTCTTGCGGGCGACGGCTATCGCTGGGAACGATGCTAGGATGACGCGCCAATTGCGTAGAGGGAAGGGGCGGGCCAGTATCCGCCCGAAGGGGAGTCGCGCTCGATGAAAGTTCTCATTTCCGCCGATATGGAAGGCACCTGCGGGGTCGTTTCCTGGGTGCAGGTGCTGCCTCCTGAGTATGTCAGCGGTTCGGAGCCGTCGGCGGCCGACCGCTACTTCCGCACCCGCGAGCGGATGACCGCCGAGGTCAATGCTGCCGTGGAGGGCGCCCTGGCGGGCGGCGCGGACGAGGTGATCGTCAACGACAGCCACGACGGCATGCGCAACCTCATCCCGGAGCAGCTTCACCCCTCGGTGCGCTTCATCACCGGGAACGATAAGCCGCTCGGCATGGCCCAGGGCGTCGATCTGGCCGGAGTCGGGGCCGTCTTCTACACCGGCTATCACGCCAAAGCCGGCACGCCTGCCGCGCCACTGGCCCACACCTGGACCGGCTGGCTGAACGATGTCCGGCTCGATGGCGTCTCGACCGGCGAGTTCGGCATCAACGCCGTGGTGGCGGGATATTACGGGATTCCCGTTATCTTCACCTCCGGTGACGACAAGGCCGTCGCGCAGACGCGGGCGCTGCTCGGCGAGCAAGTCGTGGGCGCGGTGGTCAAGGAAGGCATCTCAACCTTCTCCGCCCTGCATTTGCACCCGGAGAAGGCGCGGCAGGTGATCCGCGAAGCCGCCGAGAAGGCTGTGCGCAACGTGTCGTATGCCCTGCCGTACACGTTGCCCGCGGGTGGAACGGTCGAACTGGAGTTCGATCACCAGTCTCGCGCCGATCAGGCGGTGCTCGTGCCCGGCGTGGCGCGCACCGGCGAGCGCTCGGTCGCCTGGATTCCGGCCAACGGCTACGACTTCATCATCACCTTCCGCGCGGTCATGAAGTGCGCCGACGTGCGCATGTCGCCGTAGCGGCGCGGTGAGCCCGCTCGACGTCTCCCGTGCCGTGCCCATGGCCAGCGCCGCCGCGTTCGATCGCTGGCTGGCCGCGCACGGCGCCAACGAGCGCGAGGCGATCGTGGCCATCTTCAAGAAGGCATCGGGGCGGCAAACAGTCACCTTCGACGCCCTCCTGGAGACGGCAACCTACCATGGCTGGGTCGACCCGCGGACGAACAGCATCGACGACGAGCGCTACGCCATCCGCTTCGCCCCGCGCGCCGGCCAGGCTCAACCTGGCCGGCGCGCAACCGCGAGATCGCGTGCCGGTTGGTTGCGGAGGGCCGGATGGGGGATTCGGGCATGGCGGTGCTGCCGGTTGATCTCGGATAGTGCACGAGTTCCTCAATTGAGTGCCCAGAATCCTGGGTCTAGTTGTTGACTTCCGCGAATGATGAACATATCATAGGATCATGCCTAAGCGCTCAAGCATGAAGCTCCTCCCGCAAGGTGTTGCTTGCGGAGGTTGTGAAATTACAATGGACCCACCCACTATCGATTCGTCGGTAGCTGCCGAGGATTTCGTGCCCTTGAAGAATCCTCATGCCGCTGCGCTTGGTCGCTTGGGGGGGAAGAAGGGAGGGCCTGCTAGGGCGCAGAAACTTAGCGCAGAACGGCGTAGCGAAATTGCCAGATTGGCTGCTGAAGCTCGCTGGGGTAAGGCGACCAAAAATGAGTTGGCCGATGGCTAGTTCTGTTCCAACGAGCGCCAACGACTTCATCGAGCAACAGTTGAATGAGCGCTTGGCAAATCTGGAGAATGCGTTCGAGTCCGATGGTTTGTGTTTCTTTGGCCCCATTTATCCTGGGGTCGATGATCTCATCCGAACGGCAGTCGAAGATCTTCAACGTCGAGACGGGGAACATGCGCAAATTGCCTTTTTGCTCACAACAACCGGTGGAATGATTGAAGTCGTCCAGCGAATAGTGGAAACGATTCGTCACCACTACAGTCACGTTCGTTTCATCGTCCCTGACTATGCGTTTTCGGCTGGCACGGTCTTGGCGATGTCAGGCGATGAGATATTCATGGACTACTACTCTCGGCTAGGGCCGATTGATCCCCAAGTACAGAACATTCGAGGGAGGTGGGTGCCGGCCTTGGGCTATCTCGTCAAATGGCAAGAATTGATTGAAAAGGCGCAGAACGGGACTCTCACACTTGCTGAAGCCCAGCTTATGATAGATGGATTTGACCAAGCCGAACTCTATCAGTACGAACAGGCCAGAGAACTTTCCGTAACACTCTTGAAGGAATGGTTGGTCAAATATAAGTTCAAGAACTGGCACGAAACCGAAACCAACCACACGAAAGTCACACTTCAAATGCGACAGCGAAGAGCGGAGGACATTGCTCGTGAGCTCAACAATACGGATCGCTGGCACAGTCATGGCTACGGCATCTCGCTTGAGGTTTTGCGAAGAGACCTCAAGCTCCTAGTAGACGATCTCGAAGATTCTCCTGAGCGATGTGGCCAGGTAAAGCAGTACCATGGATTGCTTTCTGACTACTTGGCCAAACGTGGCAACGGCGGGGTAGTCCATACCGTTGATCGCTATCTGCCATTCGCGTAGGAGGAAATGCCTGATGCCCAAGCATCTCGAACTAGACGAAATCCTGGCCCGAAATCCCCAGATTGGCGAGCGTGAGTTGGAAAAAGCGAACAAGATGCTTCGTGAGCTTCGCGATCTGGGAGTTCGGCGGAAAAGTTACGACTTAGCTCCTCCCTTTGGAGGTCGCCGAGCGTTGGCCCAGGATAGTTTGCGCCCGGAACGTAGTTTGAGTCGTCGCGGTGATACCTGCGACTGCGACTAACGCTCAAGAAGGACACAATCTGTCTGCTCTTCGGAGATACCAACCTAATGTGGTGTCAGTCCTCGGCCTCGGCAGTGGCCCAATGCCCAGGTCGGCACAGTCATGTGACGCCCCGAGATCGACATAAGCCCGCACATCAGTCGATGGAAATCGCCAATTGAGGCGGAGATCGTCGTAAGGATCCGGCGTTCATAGATTCATGAACGGCCTTCAAGACTCGCGACATCCGCATCGATGTCGGCCAGGCGCTTGCGGGCCACGGGCAGGCGTTCGGCCCATTTGTAGCGGTCCGCTTCTTCGTCGTCGTGCTCCTGGGCGATGCGCGCTGCCTCCGCCCTCAGGTTCTGCCGCTGCCACGCTCGCTGGGCGCAGGAGTCGCAGTGTCCGCGCCAGTCGAGCCAGTCGCCGCACTCCGGGCACGGCCGCGCCAGGTCAGCCAGCGTTGGCGATTCCGGAAAAGGCTCCCCCTCCAGTGCCCGGTCGCGCAAGTCGATCGCGAAGACGTCGACGCTCTCGCGCAGGTGCCGCGCCAGCTCGTCGCGGCGGCCCTCGGGAATGTCAGCCGGGATCAGTGCCGCCGCATCGCCGGAGCGCTGCCGCACCTGCCCCCGCACCACGGGGCCACCGCGCTGGTCCCAGTCGATTTCCTCTTCCCAGCGGAAGTGCTCCGGGCCGATGGTAAAGGCGATGCTGACCGGCTCCTCCTGGTTCACGATGATGTCCGTAATCGGCGTCTCGGGCAGCGGCAGCGGCTCCAGCTTCGGCGCGGCGTCGAGCGCGGCCAGATCTTGCTCGATGGTCGCGAGCGACCGGTCGAGCAGATCCATCCGCTCTCGCCAGGGGTTTTCGGGCAGTCGCGCTGTCTCGGCCCGCTCCAGATCGTACGCGGCCATGTCGCGCCGCTGGCGCAGGGCGTCGAGCCGCTGTTGCATGGCCGGGTCGGCGGCGGGCGGGCGGCGGCGGACGATGCCGCTGGCGTCGGGCGTCGGCGCCGCCGGTTTCTCGACCGGCGCCGGTGATCTGCCAAAGAGCCGCTTCCAGACCATGACCACTTCTCCCGATTCGCGCGTTTCGCGTCGCGCAATGATGGACCAAAGTATCTCCCGCCGCTTGACCCGAGGCGGCGCGAGGGCAACAATCGGGCGGCCGGATTGCCGGTCATCATCGCGAGTGGGAGCCAATCATGTCGAGGTCGAGTGCTGATACGCGGGAAGCCGGCGCGGCGGAATCCGAAGCGACGATCGCTTGGGAGCCGGACGAGTCCTATCGCCAGCGCTCGCGGATGCGGCGGTTCATGGAGCGGCACGATATCGCCACCTACGATGAGCTGTTGGCTCGCGCTGTCGCCGACCCGGCGTGGTACTGGGGCGCGGTCGCCGCCGATCTCGATCTCGTCTGGAACAGGCCGTACCAGCAGGTGCTCGATCTCTCACTTGGCGCGCCCTGGGCCGAGTGGTTCACCGGCGGCGGGTTCAACTACGTCGCCAGCGCCCTCGACCGCCATGCCGATGGCCCGGAGAAGGATCGCCTCGCGGTCATCTGGGAAGGGGACGACGGCCGCGTCCGCCGCCTCACCTTCGCCGAGTTGCAGGCGGAAACGAACCGCCTGGCCAACGCGCTGCGCGCCCTCGGCGTGGAGCGGGGCGACCGGGTTGGCATCTTCATGCCGATGTTGCCGGAGACGGTGGTAGCCGTTCTGGCGCT
>CAYSXO010000167.1:0-9863 GCA_964434995.1 uncultured Sphaerobacteraceae bacterium | reverse complement strand
TAGCGCCAGTCGTGCACCCAAAAGACGGGCGCCCCGATCAGGAGATCACGCAAGGTGCCGCCGCCGACGCCCGTGACGGCGGCAAAGAAGGCAATCGTCACCAAATCCTGGCGTAACCGGGCTCCCGCCAAGGCACCCGTGGCGGCAAAGACCGCCATCCCGGCGAAGTCCAGGAACACCAGCGTCGGGCCGATCAGCGGCGTCGGGTCCGGGATCATGCGTCTGCCTTCATCGGATGGGGAACCTCGCCCCGTCGTACCGCGCCATACCACGCCCACAACAGATGCGCCGCCGTCGAGCGGTGTGGGGCCCAGGCCTCTGCGCGGCGCGCGGTCTCGTCGGCGCTGGGCCGCTGCTCCAGCCGATCCGCCCAGCGCAGCGCTTCCTGCAGGGCGATGTCGCCTGACGGAAAGACATCGGTGCGGGCTTCGCAGAACATCAGATAGACCTCGGCCGTCCAGCGACCGATCCCCTTGAGCGTGACCAGAGCGTCCAGGGCCTCGGCTTCGCCCAGAGTTGCCAGCCATTGCCGGGCGTCCTGCCCGCCCGCCCGCTTCCAGCGCTCCAGCGCGGCCAGCACATGCACGTCCCAGAGAGTGAGCGCCTGAATCGGCAGGTAGAGCATGGAGGAGGGCGGGATGACCATCCCGGTCAGGCGGCCGAGGCGGCGCAGCATGGCCGGCGCGGCATGGTCGCCGCTGCCGAGCTGTCGCTGCAAGGATGTCAGATGCGGATCGTGAAACCCGGCCGAGGCCAGCAGGTCGAGTTGCCCGGCATAGGCGGCGATAGCGCGGTGATTGGCGACGACCTCGGCGATGGCCGCGTAGGCATTCTTGCCCGCGAACCCGCCAACGATCAGATTCGCCAGCAGTGGGATGGCCCAGAGTGGATAGGGCGTCAGGCCGAGATAGCTCGCCAGGGCCAGCGCCAGCAGCGCCAGCGGACCGAGCCAGGCATACCAGCGAAGCCAGCCCAGACCCGTGAAACCATCCGGCGTCTCCGCCCAGGCGAGGAACGGCGCCGGGTCAGCCTCCTCGTTCGCGGTGGCGCGCCCGCGCAGCTCGATCTCCTGGCGCAGGTCGAGGCGTGGCGCCAGATCGGCCACCGCTCCCTGCCTGTTGAGCGCCGTCTCGATGTCCGAGGCGCTCAGGAGCCATTCGGCCAGCGTCTCCCGGCCCATCCTGGTGGCCGTGGTATCGAGGAGTTGAAAGAGCGAGGCGCGGCCGATGATGTCGAGATCGGCGGCATACGGATGGTCCGGGGAGACCACGGGCGTCCACGGAACGGGGAGATCGGCCCAGCGGCGGTCGATCCGCGCAATGGCCTCCTCCTGAATGGCGCGCAGCGTGGCCAGGCGGGCACGCTCCCGGCCGAGACGCGCGTGGTAGATGGCCAACGCGATAAAACACGCCAACAGTACCGCGGCCAGTGGGAAGCCGAGGGGGGCGCGGCCCCATAGGCCCCACGCCCCGGCGATTGCTGCCGCGACGAAGGCGATCAGGCGAAGGTTTGCCACGCGGTTCCAGCGGGCGTCGATCCGCGCGAAGGCGGCTCTCGCCGTGGCGAGGCGCGTTTCATAGGGGTGTCTGGGGTCTGCCGGTTCACTCATGCGCGGAGTGTAGAGCCAGCAGCGGCAACACGGCGCGCTCGTGCGATGAAGTACCGCCCCAGGGCGCCGGGCGTGCTGGCCGCATACTTTCCGAGGCAGCGGCAAGTGGGTGCTCAACCCTCGCGGAGCCGCGCCGCCCGACACGCGACGTGCATCGCACGGAGGGGTGACCATGGCATCGGAGATCGAGACAAGGCTGCAGGAACTCGGTCTGGCGCTGCCACCGCCGCCGCGCCTCCCGCCCGAGATCCGCCTGCCCTTCGCGTTTGTGCGCGTCCGTGGCGACCGCGCCTACATTTCCGGGCACGGGCCGCAGGGGCCAGATGGCGCGCTGTCTGGCCCTTTCGGCAAGGTTGGCGCCGACGTCACGGTCGAGCAGGCCTACCACGCGGCGCGGCTGACCGCGCTCTCCATGCTGGCCAGCCTGCAGCGCGAGTTGGGCGATCTCGACCGGGTCACCGCCTGGCTGCGCATCTTCGGCATGGTCAACGCCGCGCCCGGCTTCGCCGATGAGCCGGCGGTGATCAATGGCTGCTCGGATCTCATTCTGGAACTCTACGGTCCCGAGGCCGGGCAGCATGCCCGCTCGGCGGCCGGGCTGGCGGAACTGCCCTGGAACATCCCGGTCGAGATCGAGGCCGAGGTCGAGATTCGCCGTTCATAGCCATTGCCCCCCACCCACGGATCGCCCGAGCCGGGTGGTTTCGCGGTTTCAGCGCCGCACGTTCGCCAGCATCGCTCTGGCGCGTATGCGCGGCTCCATGGCTCCTGTCCATCGTTATACTGCCAGCGACCCCTGGAGGGACGAGCATGGCACTGACCAAGCCACCTGGTGCGTGGACCTACGACGATTTGCAGGCGCTTCCAGACGATGGCCGGCGCTTTGAGATCATCGAGGGAGAACTGTACGAGATGCCCTCGCCGACATCTCCCCATGCCTTGGCGATTGCCGCGCTGATTCGCCTGCTCATCCCGCTCATGGACAAACTGGGGGGGACATGCCTGACCGCCCCGCTCGATGTCTTCTTTCCTGGAGCGGACCCGGTGCAACCGGATTTCATGGTCATCTTGCCTGACGGCGACGCGCGCATCGTCACGCGGGGCGTGGAAGGCGCGCCCGATCTCGTGATCGAAGTGCTCAGCCCCTCGAACCGTGTTCATGACCTGCTGACCAAGCGGGCGCTCTATGCCCGCGCCGGCGTGCGCGAGTACTGGATCGTCGACCCCGAGGCGCGCACGCTGCAGATGCTTGGCCTCGACCGGGACGCCTTCCATGAGATGGTTGCGGCGTCTGGAACTGATCACCCGGTCTCCCCGCTGTTCGGGCCACTGCCGGTCGCCGTCAACGAGATCTTTCCCACCATCGACGAGTAGCTCGGGCTGGCGCTTGCGTCGATCACTGGCCGGAACATGGGGTGTGTCCGGGAGCCGGTATACTGCCAACGACCCCTGGAGAGACGGACGTGGCACTGACCAAACCGGCGGGCGCATGGACCTACGACGATCTCTTTGCCCTCCCCGATGACGGCAAACGCTACGAGATCATCGAGGGAGAGCTCTACGAAATGCCCTCGCCCGGCTCTGCGCATGCGCTGACGATCCTGAAACTGATTCTCGCGATCCACCCGCTGATCGCCAGGCTCGGTGGCGAGGTGATGACCGCACCGCTCGATATCTTCTTCATCGGCGCGAACCCCGTGCAACCCGATCTTCTCGCGATTCTCCCAGGTGGCTCGTCGAGAATCGTGCCCCGTGGTGTCGAGGGGCCACCCGACCTCATCGTCGAAGTCCTCAGCCCCTCCAATCGGGGCCATGACCGGCTGACCAAGCGCGCACTTTACGCCCGCGCCGGGGTGCGCGAATACTGGATCGCCGATCCCGAGGCGCGCACGCTGGAGATCTTCGTGTTGGATCGCGATGCGTTCCATCTGGCCGTTGCGGCGTCCGGGGACGAGCGTCCGGTCTCCCCGCTCCTGGGGCTGTTGCCGGTCGCCGTCGCCGAGCTCTTTCCCACCATCGACGCGTAACCAGCGCGGGCGTCGCAAGGGCGTGTGCGCCGGGTATTCGCGTGATGCATCCCGCGCAAGTATCGGGATAGACGCGATGCCCGAAGCAACCGGCGAACACATCTGGCGCGACACGGGCCCGTACAAGGCCTCCATGGGGCGCTGGAGCCGCCCGATCGCCGCGGCCGTTCTCACCTGGTTGGCGCCAGCACTGGGGCTTTCGTGGCTCAATGTCGGCCGCGGCACGGGTGCGCTGCGCCAGGCCACTCTCAACGCGGCCGCCCCTCGCCAGATCCTCGGCGTCGATCCCTCCGCCGATTTCCTCGCCACCGCCTCAGCACGGATTGTTCCGGTGTGCGCGTGAATCGCTGGGAAACTTGTCGCGGCATCAGCGCGCCGGGGCGGGAGTTCCTGCTGGCGCGAATGCGAGCGGTTCAGCCGCCATTCTCTGCTGTGTCAGCGTCCTGCGCGCTCCGTCGGCGAGCGCCGCGAAGAGGAGGGCCATCAAGGCGGCGTGCAGGAGCGTGCTGGCCAGCGATAGGCGCGAGAGGATGACGAAGCCGCCAGCCAGTGCCTGCGCGACGATGAACGCCATCGCCCAACGGTTCATGCGGTAGAGATCGGGACGCTCGGCCATGAATCGGCGCGACCAGATCAGCAGCCAGGCGACCAGCGCCAGCGCGATGACGGCGACCAGGCGATGCCCCCAGGCGACCGCCACGCCAGGGCTGCTCAGGTCAGGGAGCACCGAGCCATTGCAGAGGGGCCAGGTGTAGCAGGCCAACTCCGCGCCGGAGTGCCGCATGTAGGCCCCGATATAGGCGACCACGATGCTCCAGAGAAGTGTGAACCAGGCAAGCTTGCGGTAGCCGTCCGGAACGGCCCGCGCCGCCGCCTCGCCAATCGACGTCGCCTCCCAGAGAACGCGCATGACCAGAAAGACAGAGGCGAAGCAGACGAGCGAGATGCCGAAGTGCGAGGCCATCACCGCCGGCGTCTGCGGGTAGAGCACCGCCCAGGCGCCCATGCCCGATTGCAGCAGCAGGGTGAAGATCATCACCGGCAGGAGCATCTTCAGTTCGGGATAGCGGCGGCGCAGAGGGAAGGAGGTAATGGCCAGGCCAAGGATGAGCAACCCCTCGACGCCCGTCACCAGCCGGTGCGAATACTCGACCAACGTTTCGAAGGCGTACTCGGGGATGAACTCGCCGTGGCACAGCGGCCACGACTTGCCGCACCCCTCGCCCGATCCGGTATTGGTCACCGTGGCGCCCATCAGCAGGACGAAGAACATCCCGATGGTCGCCGCAACTGCAAAGCCCTTCGCCGCGCGTTCCATGGTGCGCATTGTAGGCGATGGGTGACGGGTGATGGGTGATAGGGAGAACGAGGGCGAATAGCTGAAGGCTGATAGCTGGTAGCCGATTATCACGATTGGGAGCTTCACGCGTGTTTGCCTGGCAGGCCGCGTTGTACGCGCTGGCCCTGGGCGTTATCTGTATCCTCCTGGTTCCCTCACGAGCCAGTGGTGGATCGTCCCGCTGCTCGGGGTGGCCGCCCCGATTGCGCTGATGAGCGGACGCGCGATGCCTGGCCGGGCCGGTCAGGCTGGCAAAGGCGAAACGGATCTGAAAACACGCGAGTTTCCGCTGCCCGCCGATTGCGGCGGGCTCAGCCCGGTCGAGGCGGCCCAGGTGACCTCGTGCACCGGCATTGAAGCCGCGAGACTTCTCGAGTGCCTGGCGCGGTAGGGCCGCCTGGTGCGCCTCACGCGCGATGACGGCACGGCCTACGCCCTGCCCACCCGCGATAGCGATCCCGCCGCCCGCCTTTCCTCACCATCGATTGCGAGCCCTGGCGGCGCGGCCGTGCAGCTCGACGAACCGCTGAGCGATCGGGAACGAGCAGGCCTCGCCCTGATCATGATCGTGGCCGAGGGCGTGGCGTCAATGCTCCTCTTCTGGCCCCGCAACGAGTTCATGGTCGTAGAAGGCGCCGCCATGCATTCCGCTGAGGTCCTGCGGCAGACCGCGCGGGAGTTTCAGGCGCTCCATTGGCCGCGGCTGGCGTTCCATGCGGCAATCGCGGCCTTCACCTTCGCAGGGTTCGTGACGAGCGATCGAACGTCACGGGTGGTGGGTGAAGGGTGCTAGTCACCCGTCACCCATCACCCTCGCCAGGATTTCCCACGCCTGTTCCTTGTCGAGTTTCATCTGGGCAATGAGGTCTTCCAGCGAGGTGAAGTGCACGTCCGGGCGGATGTGCTCGATAAAGTCCGTGGCGATCCACTGCCCATAGAGGTCTCCCTCGAAGTCGAGCACGTGGGTCTCGGCCATCCGGCCATGGCCGTCAACCGTCGGCCGGCTGCCGATGTATGCCACTGCAGGCCGCGGCGTTTCCTCGCCCGGCAGCCAGGCGAGCGCGGCGTAGATGCCGTCCGCCAGTGGCGCCAGACCAGGAGGCGGAGCGACGTTCGCGGTCGGGAAGCCGATCTGGCGCCCCAGGTGTTGCCCGTGAACCACTTCGCCCTCGATGCGGAAGGGACGACCCAGAAGGCGGTGCGCCGTGGCCACGTCCCCGTCCATGACCGCGGCGCGCACGCGCGACGAGGAGACGACTTCCGTCCCGTTGGTCAGGCGCGGTACGGCAACGACGCGAAAACCTAGCTCCCGCGCGATCTCGGTCAGCCGTTCCACGGTGCCGGAGCGGTTCTTGCCGAGGGCGAACTCCTCGCCGACCCACAGCTCGCGCAGGCCTGTCTTCTCCTGCAGCCAGCGCATGAATGCCTCGGGCGACCAGCCGGACAGCTCCAGCGTGAACGGCACGACGACGACCTCGTCGAGCCCCGCGTCAGAAAGCTGCTCCAGCTTCTGCGCGGCGGTGGCAATGCGGCCGGGGAAGGCGTCTGGCCGCAGGACGGCCGCTGGCACTGGCTCGAAGGTGATCCCCGTTACCGGGAGATGCAGTTCTTCACCACGCTGCACGGCATGGTCGAGCAGCCGCCGGTGCCCGCGATGCACGCCATCAAACGTGCCAATCGTGACGATGCGCTCCCCAGGGGAGAGGTCGTCCGCGGTGATCGGCTTCAGTGTGACGCAGCGCTCGCTCATGCGGCGCTCTCCTCCTCGGCGACGACCTTGCGCGGCCGCCATGCCATGCCCGTGGCGTCGGCGTGCCCCGTGCCCAGCCACTCGCCCGTGCTGCTATACGCCCGTATCGGGCCTCGTGCTTCATCGTCAGGGATCGCCGAGCCCTGCCGCCAGCGGCGCGCTTCCTCGCCGTCGAGAATCAGGGCTGGCCACCCCTGCACGGCAATATCGGGGTGGATCGCCACCAGCGGCCAGGCCCATGGCCAGGGTAGCTGTTCCATACCGGCGACCGTGATGGCCTGGCAGAGATCGAACGGGCCGCTGCGCAGGCGCACCAGATTGGAAAGATAGGCTCCTGTCCCCACCGCGTCACCAAGATCGCGCGCCAGCGCGCGGATGTAGGTTCCCTTGGAGCAGTCGACCAGGATGGTCGCGGTGGGCGGCTCCCACCGGTGCATTTCGAGCGCATGAAACGTCACCGGCCGCGGCGCCCGGGGAATCTCCTCGCCGCGCCGCGCCAGATCGTAGAGCTTCTGGCCACCGATCTTGATCGCCGCATGCATGGGCGGGATTTGCTCGCCCGGACCGCGAAACCCCGCCAGCGCGGCCTCCACCTCCTCCCCCGTCACGTGCGAGGCATCGGCGACGCGGGTGACGCGACCCTCGATGTCGTGGCTGTCCGTGCTCACGCCAAAGGTAACCTCGGCCAGGTAGGTCTTGGAGGCATCGTTGAGAAACTCGAGCGTCTTCGTCGCCGCGCCAACGGCCAGCGGCAGCACGCCGGTGGCCGCCGGATCGAGCGTTCCCGCGTGACCGATGCGCTTCTCGCCGAGCAGCCCGCGGGCCCTGGCCACGACATCGAAGCTGGTCCAGCCAGCCGGCTTGTCGATGACGAGGTAGCCGTGTAACGAGGGTGTTGGGGTCATAGGGTGTCGGGGTGACGGGGTGACGGGATGTTGGCGTGCCCTGGTGTCAGGAAGAACGACGCAAGCCAATGGCCCATCACCCTGACGCCCCTCACTCCGTCACCCATCACGCATTCGAAACGAGTTCGGCGACTTTCTCGATGAAGGCGCGCTTGTCGGCTTCGCCGCCTTCCACATGCGCGCCGGCCGCCAGCGGGTGACCGCCGCCGCCGAAGTGGGAGGCAATGGCCGAGACGTCGAAGGTGCGGTCCAGGCTACGCAGGCTGACCCGCCAGCCCTGCTTGTCCTCATCCTGGTAGAGGATCACCGCCACCCGGGAGCCTTGGGTGCCGGCGAGGAAATTGACGATTCCCTCCGCCTCGGCCATCTCGGCGCCGCACTGCTGAAAGCCCTCCCGCGTCATCTCGGTCCAGATGATCGGGCCATTCCAGCGAATATTGTGCAGGGCATGCTCCCAAAGACAGATGGTGGACCGCGGCTTCAACCGGAAGAGCTGATCGACCACCGGCTCCAGCTCGGCGCCCTTCTCGACCAGATCGGCGACGATGCGGA
This sequence comes from uncultured Sphaerobacteraceae bacterium, assembly GCA_964434995.1. Classification (GTDB taxonomy): domain Bacteria; phylum Chloroflexota; class Chloroflexia; order Thermomicrobiales; family UBA6265; genus JACCXM01. The sequence goes on along the minus strand of CAYSXO010000167.1, from coordinate 1,681 downwards.
TGGTGTGCGGCGTCGTGGAGGGCGTACGCAGGCCGAGGGTATCGCCGTAAATGCCAGCCAGCAGGCTGCGCGCGATATCCGGCGTAATCTCTGTGTCCCAGTGCTTCAGAATCTCGGCCACGATCTCGCCTGAGGAGGACGCCTCGGGCTCGACGATGTTGACGACGCCGAAGCGATCGTTCGTCTTGTGATGGTCGATGTTGACGATCGGCACCGAGCCATCGAGGCGGGTTGGGTCATCCTTGGCGAAATTGCCCAGCCGGCGGCGGTCGGCGCAGTCGATCAGGCAGAGCATGTCGTAGTCAGGCAACGGATCGCGCCCATAGACGAGCACCGCCTCGATCCCCGGCAGGAAGCGCAGGTTGGACGGAAAGTCGCCGTCGGTAATCACCGGATAGGCGTCGATGCCGTATTCGGCGAGCGCCAGCCGCATGGCCAGAGGCGAGGAGAGACCGTCGGCATCGACGTTCTGATGCGTTGGCATGAGGACCGTCTTCGCGCCGCGCAACAGGGCCAGCGCGGCCGCGGCATCATTTGGGTCGATTGCCCAGGTATCACTCACGCCATTTCCTCCGGAGTCGAGGCGTCGAGCAGTCGAGCAGTCGAGGCGACCCGATCCTTTCCTCGACTCCCCGCCTTCTCGCCTTCTCGACTCAGCGTCTTCAGGGTGCGGTCGATCTCTTCGGCATGCTCCATCGAGCGGTCATCCCGGAATTCGAGATCGGGAATGGTACGCGTTCGCATGCGTGGCTTGAGATGGGTGCGGATGAAGCCCGCCGCGCCGCGCAGGGCCTTCAGCGTCTCCGTCCGTTCCCCATCCGACCCCAGCACCGACACGTAGATGCGCGCCGAGCGCATGTCCGTCGGCACTTCGACCCGCGTAATGGTCCAGAATCCGAGCCGCGGGTCGTCCAGCTCGGAGCGGATGATGTCGGTCACCTCTTCGCGGAGGAACTCGCCCATCTGTTGGGTGCGCCTGGTCATGTCCGCCTCCGGCGAAAGTCGTGAGTCGGAAGTCGGAAGTCGTAAGCGAGAAGACGGGGTTGCCCCCGACTCCCTTCTTCCGACTCACGACTCACGACTAGCTCCGTGCGACCTCTTCGCGGTGGAAGAACTCGAGCTGGTCGCCGATCTGCAGATCGTTGAAGTTATCCAGTCCCAGGCCACACTCGTACCCGGCGGCGACCTCGCGCACGTCATCCTTGAAGCGCTTGAGCGACTTCACGGTGCCCTCATGCATCACCGTGCCGCTGCGCAGGACGCGCACCCGGCTATTGCGGTTGATTTTGCCATCGAGGACGTAGAGGCCGGCCACCATGTCGCCGCCCGGCAGCTTGAACGTCTCGCGGACCTCCGCGTAGCCATCAGTCTGATCCTGGAAGACCGGGGCGAGCAGGCCGGTCATGGCCGACTTCACCTCGTCCAGCAGGTTGTAGATGATGTCGTAGAAGCGGATGTCGACGCCCGAGGCATCGGCGGCCCGCTTGGCGGCCACATCCGGCCGCACATTGAACCCGATGATGATGGAGCGGGTGGCAGTGGCCAGGCTGACATCCGACTCGCCGATAGCGCCCGTGCCCGCGTAGATGATGCCGAGGCGCACGCCGTCCGGCACATCCTCGTTGAGCTTGAGCAGCGCCGTCTGGATAGCCTCCAGCGAGCCCTGCACGTCGGCCTTGAG
>CAYSXO010000166.1:0-9898 GCA_964434995.1 uncultured Sphaerobacteraceae bacterium | reverse complement strand
GAATGCCAGCGGGGCGGCAACTGATCAGCTCGGGCGGACCGTTCGAAGCGAAGTATGGCTACAGCCGCGCGGTGCGCGTCGGCGATCGGGTTTTCGTGGCTGGAACCGCCGCGTTCAAGGATGGCGCGCCCTTTGCGCCGGGCGACGCGGGAGCGCAAACGCGGCACATTCTGGCGGTCATCGAGCAGGCGCTGGCCGAGGCGGGCGCGACCATGAGCGACGTCACACGCTACCGTATCTACGTAACCGATATCAACGATCATCCCGCCGTGGCGGGGGAGATGGGCCGCGTCTTCGGGGCGATTCGTCCGGCGGGAACGCTGGTTGGGACCAGTGCGCTGATCCACCCCGACCTGAAGGTCGAGATCGAAGTCGATGCCATGATCGGCAGTGGCAAGAGTCGTGAGACGGAAGGCGAGGCGGTCTCGATCGACCAGATGACCTCGTAGCAAGCGGCAATCATTTCGTGGGGCAGGCCAACCCGCGCCCCGCAACTGCATAGAGGTCTACTCGCTGCTTGCCGCGCGGTAGACAGCCCCGTCTTCAAACAGCCATTCTGGATCGGGCAGGCCGCTTGCGCCGATTTCGCCGTTGGGCCGAACATAGCAATGATCCATAAAGATGCGATGGAGGTTTCCGTTCAGGTAGCAGACCATGACGCTGCGGGCGCCATCGGGTTCCGATTGGCTTGATGCTCGGCACGAAGACTTGAGACAGCAACCAAATTCGCCCGAGATGGCGCGATTGAGGTAGTCCCCCTCAGCGAAACGCCGTCGCGGCTCTCGTTCTGAGACAAGCGTGGGGATCACGAAAATGGATGGATCGTTTGCCAATCTCCGTTTGCAAGTCGCCGCTCTGTTGGATGACTAGATCGACCTCTTCCAGTTTCAGACTTGGATCGCCTCTGCAGAAACGGCCATCGAATTGTATGGTCAGGATGCTGACGTTGACCTACTGAATCGCGTTGAGAATCTGCTCGCGGAATACACGGGGGGCAATATCTCTGCCGATGCGGTCCTCCGTGTATTGAGTGCGGAATATCCACGATTACTTGAGTCGTTTGTCCCTTCGCCGCGAACCTCAGCGTAGTTGAGTCAGCGCTAGTTGTAGGCTACTGGCCAAGCTCGCTTACTACTTCCTGCACATCGACCTCCGCGCGGATGGCGGCAAAGAGCATCCCTGTTGGTTGCAGGTTGTCGTCGAGATCCGTCGGCGGCGGCGGGCCGCCGTCGAGCCAGTCGAGGAACTGGGCCGGGATCGCCAGGTGCAGACGACAGGGGCGTCCTCCCGCGTCTGCATCGTTCCGGTCCCGTTCCGTTCCTCGATGCGGACGACGTGGTCGCTGTCGAGGATGGCCGCGCCGCCCTCGCACTCGATCCGGTAGTACTCCGCGTGCCAGCCGTGGGCCTTCCCGGTTGCCAGATTGTTCCCCTCGTAGCTGGCGAAGCTGCCGTTCACCATCCTCATCACGAAGAGACCGCTGACCTCGTGGTCAAAGGCGTCGCTGCCTCGCCATCGTGCGGCATTGCCTCGAACGTGTCCCGGATTCCAGTCCCAGCCGGCCATTGTCAGGCAATCGGTTCCGCGGAGATGGCGAATCTGGTCGAAATGGTGAATGCTGTCTTCAATCAGCAGGCTATGCGGCATGACGTGGCGGAACATGGCCCAGGAGCCGCGTACCCGGAAATCCGAGGCATAACGCGCCACGGCGTAGTTGACCGGACCGAGCACGCTCGCGGCTGCCTGCAGCGTCTGGATGCGGCGCTCATAGCAGTAATTCTGGGTCACCATCATGCGGACGCTGGTAGCACTGACTGCTCGCGCGATCGCCGCGCACTCCTCCAGCGTATCGGCAATCGGCTTCTCTGAGAGGATGTCCATGCCGCGCGCGTAGGCCAGCTCGACCGCCTCCTGATGAAAGGCTGGCGGTGTGACGATGCAGCAGAAATCCGCGTCGACGCGGGCGAACGCCTCCCGCACATCGGCGAAGCGGGCAGGCCAAGCCAATCGCCCGCTTCCTGCAGCGCTGCCGGGTTGATGTCAGCCGGCCCGACAAATGTCAGCCAGCCGAGAACACGAAACGGCGCCCAGAGCTCGCGAAACCAGCAGCCGCCATTCCGCCCGCGCCGATCATCAGACAGTGGTCCAAAGCGTTCGTTCGCCATGGCTATCCCCGGTCGAACGCTCGGATTACCTCGCCGAATTGTTCTAGCGTTTCCAGCGTGCAGGGGCTGGGCGTCGCCCGGTAGTTGCGCAGGCCAAGGTCGGCGAAGGCGTGCATGGTCCGCGCCATGTCGTCGGTGCTGCCGCGGAACGGCTTCCAGTCAAAGGGGTGCTCCCCAATGCCAAACTGCGTGCCGCCCGTACGCAGCAGGCCGGCCGGGTCGCGGCCGGCCTCGAGGCACGCCTGGTCGATCTTCGTCATCAACTCCGCGACGACCGCCGGGTCGTTCTGCCAATCGGCGTCCCAGGCGTCAGCGTAGAGGGCGGTCAGGCGCATCATGCGCGGCTGCTGGGCGCCGAACAGGATGGGTGGACCGCCTTCGCGCCAGTGCGGGCCGCGCGGAAAGTTCACCGCGTTGCGCGCCTGGTAATACTGGCCCTCGAAGGTGGCGCGGCCGGTGCGCACCAGCGGCGAGATGATCTGCAAGGCTTCCTCGAAGCGGCCGACGCGATGATCGAAGGGGAGGCCGTACATGTCGTACTCGTCCTCGTGCCAGCCGCAGCCAAGCCCGAGGACGAAATTACCGCCGCTGATGTCGTCGATCGTCTCGGCCATCTTGGCGATCGAGCCGGGGTTGTGGAACGACGTGGCGGCAACCATCGTGCCTATCGGCGTGCCTGGGAGGGCAGCGGCAACACCGGCGGCGGTGGTCCAGCATTCCCAGACCCCGCGGGCCTCTCCGCCATGCCGCTCCAGCTTGAGGATGAAGTGGTCCGGCAGCCAGAGCATGTCGTAGCCGACCTCGATGGCCAGCTTCGCCATCTGCACGATGTCCCAGAAGCCTTCGACCGGCGAATCGTTGTCGACCGCGTTCATTTCGGCGATCGGCAGCATCAGGCTCAGACCCATCGGGCGGCCACTCTTCGGTTCCGGCCAGCGCCCCTGCTGGATGACGGGCTGCACGGTGGGATTCTCACCAGACATGCATCATCGCTCCTACTTCCCCGCGTGGCGTGCTGACCCGCACTATCGCGAGCGGCCGCCCTGAACGTGCCGCGCGATCATCGCCGAGAGTTGGAGAACGCGAAAGACCTGTGTCGGGTTATGGCGCCTGGTCCGCGGTCTGGCTTTCTCCAAGCGTCTGCAAGAGCCGGTTGGCCCAGGCAAAGATCGCGGCCGCGTTGGTGATGTCGAGAATTTCCAGGTCAGAGAACCCGAGCGCGCGGAGCGGCTCCAGATCGACTGGGCCGAATCTGGCGGGATCGTTCGTCAGCTTGACGGCGACATCCACGATGGCTCGCTCGCGGTCCCGCAGCGGCGTGTCGACGCCTTCGTCCAGCAGCCGCTGAATCTGCTCGGTGTCGCCGGTCATCTGATCGTAGGCTTTGGCATGGACCGCCGCGCAATAGACGCAGCCATTCACGCGCGAGGCGGCGACCGCGGCAAGCTCCCGGTCGGAGCGAGGAGACCCGCCTTCACCCCGTACGATGCCATTGAAGAGCCCGGTCCGTTGCCGCAGCGCTTCCGGGTCGTGCGCCAGCAGGAGATAGTAGGGGTTTGACTTCATCGCCGGCACGACTTCATCGAGGACGGCCCACTGTTCGGGGGTCGACTCGACGCCGGCGATGGTTTCGGTCCAGGGCAGCCAGTCGAACGGTGTGAGCGAAAAGCGGAGGCGGTTGCGCGTCGTCATGCTGAAGCTCCAAAGGCGCGGGCGACGGCGATCGCCCGGATTTGATACGCGAGGAACCCGATCAACTGGGCGATGGTCACGATCTCACCAGGCGTCAGGCCGGCGGCGTGCAGGGCTTCAATGTGCCTCGCCTCCGAGACGCCTGGTGACCTCGTGACGCGGTCAGTGTGGGCGAGCAGCGCGGCGAGGCGAGGTTCAAGCACGCTGGCCCCCGAGAGATCGGCGATGGCCACGAGCAGATCGTCGCTGGCTCCAAGCTCGCGCAGCCGCTGCCGATGATGGGCGGCAACACGGTCAAACCCGGTCAGCAGCCCGACGCGATACGCAATCGCATGGCGTTCGAGCGGGGAGACGCCGCCGGGGGCAGTCGGTTCCAGCAGCGCGTTGTAGCTTCCTTGGGCAAAGTCGACCAGATCGGGCTTTTCCCGGCGCAGTTTTTCCGTAGCCGAGCCCTCCGCAATTCCGGCGAGCTCGTTGATGACATCCCTTTCGGCCATGCCGGCCATACCTCCCTCAGTCGGGCGTTCACACGCGCGATTCGACTCCTCAGCTGAGTTCCTGATCGAACCAGACCATATCGCGATGCGCCAGGCCATTCTCCCGCTCGTCGGGGTCGTACCCTTTTTCGCTGGTGAAATAGTCGCGCTCGATGCGCCAGAGCCGGAAGCCGGCCTTCTGGTAGAACGCGATTTGACCGATGCCGGCATTGCTGGTGCCGACGATCACGCGCCGAAGGCCGCGCTCGCGCAGATCGTCGATGACGCCGTGCAGCATGATCTGGCCCAGCCCGCGATTGTGCCGGGTGGCGGCGATGGCGACGGCCTTCAGCTCGGCGGCGTCTGGCTCGTCGGGAACCGGCAGCACCAGGGTGACGCCAACCGCGGTGTCGTCCGCTTCGCGAAGGACGTAGAGGTCGCCGCCGTCGAGGTACTCGCGGAGTGGCTCCGGCTCATCGGCCAGCAGGAGAAGCGGTACGTACGGCTCGCGCGGCTCGCCTGTTGGCAGGCGCTCGATTCGCATCACGTCGATCATGGAAAGGCCTCTTCCTTCCTCGGTTCCTGGGCTACGATGCAGCTACGACAATCAGGGTGGCGAGTGTACGGAAAAGTGGGACGTGGACGAGCGGAAGCGAGGGAAGCAAGCGCGCCATGCCTTACGCGGACGTGAACGACATTTGGATGTACTACGAGGAAATGGGGGATCCGGCCGCGCCGCCCCTGATCCTGCTTCATGGCGCCAGCGGAGCGATTGACGTGCCGGGCAGCGGCTGGACCATGCACATGCCGGCCTTTGCCGAGCACTACCGGGCCATACACATCGAGCATCGCGGGCATGGCCGCACCACGAACCCGGCCGGCAAACTCCGCTATGAAATGATCGCGGCCGACGTGGTGCGCTTCATCGAGCAGTTGGACCTCGGACCGGCGCACATTGCCGGGGTGAGCGACGGCGGGATTACGGCGCTTGTTGTCGGCATGACCCGGCCGGAAGTGGCCAGGGCGCTGGTGGCGGTCGGCCCAAACTACTACAACGACGAGAAGGTTGTCGTCGCCAACCAGTTCTGCGACCTGGAGATCATGGAGCGCGAGCGGCCGGAGGAGATGGCCATGCAGGCAGCCTGGCACGACAGGAACAAGGAGCCGGGGTGGTGGCGCGAGCTCTTCCGCCAATTGGCCGAGAACCTCGCTGCCTATCCGGCCTACACAAAGGAAGACCTCGCCCGCATCCCGAACCCGACGCTCCTGATTGCGGGTGGCGACGATCTCTGGGGAAATCTCGATCAGATGGTCGACATGCAGAAGGCAATCCCCAATGCCGAACTGCTGCTTGTGAACCACGCGCCGCACACGGTGCAGGCCACGCATCCGGCCATCGTCGGGCCGCGGGTGCTCGATTTCCTGCAACGGAACAACTGAGGGGCACGAGGCGTCATTCTGCCATGACAGACACGAACCTGCCCGATGCGGGCGCCAACGAATCTGAAAACAGGGCCGAGCCGGCATCCGTTTCCTCAGCGTCATTACGGCGCACGGTGCCGCGCTACCTGGTTTCGCTGCCTGAACGGGCCGCGCGGGCCGCGGTGGCGCTCGTTGGCGGCGCGGTCTACGAGACGAGCACCGTGGCCGTGCCGCGCGCGCTCCGCGAGTCGAAGCTCTATCAGGTCACGATCGACCGCCTGCTGAGGATCATGATCGAGTGGGTCGGCGACGTGCGGAACGTCTATCAGGACGAGGAAACCCCCGTCGAGGAACTAGCCGCCCGCAAGTTCACCGGAAACGTGCTGGAGTGGATCAGCATCTTCGCCGTGGGGTGGTCGCCGTTGTGGGTCCTGGCCGCCGCTTCCGATGTAATGGGCGGCTCAAAAGCGTATCTGCGGGCGCTGGTCGGCGAGTTGCAGGCAAGAGGGCAGCTTCCGGAAAACGCGGACGTCACCTCCTACGAGGATCTGCTCGGCCGACTGGAGGCAGGGTCGGGGGTGCTGGCGGATGCCATCGACATCCCACCAACGAGCCTGCGCGAGGCGCGGGCCTCATTTGATGCCCTGCGCCGGCAGGCCAGCGATTTGCCCCCCGCCGACGAGCTTGCGGCGGTCTTTCACGACCTGCAGGAGACGGCTCGTCTGGAGGGCCGCTCGCTCTCTGATGTCTCCGCGGCAGTTGGCCTGGCGGCGGCGAAAGCGGGCCTCGATATGGGCAACACCCATATCTTTGACTTTTACCGATCGTCGCTGAGCGCGATCCGGAATGAGGGACTGTTGCGATTTCTCCGTCGGGTGGCCAGCCCCTATGTTTCCCGGGCCGGGCGGCATTTTCACCCTGGCGGCGCCACCTACACCGATCGCTTCCTCGATTTCCTGGAGCACCGGAGGCAGGAACGACGTTCGCCGGGCAACCCGTCTGGCTGAATTGGGCGTACATCTGGACAAGCCACCAGCCGAAAGGGCCGTCCGGGCACGGAAGGGTGCCATGTGGGGACCAAATGGGTACTGAATGGCGACCGCGCGTGAACGATGATTAACCGTCGCCCTCACGGCCGAGCGCGCACGGAGTGATGGATTTGCTGCGACGCCTCACGTTGAAAAACCAGCTTATCCTGTTCTCCGGAGCGTGCCTGCTGCCGCTGCTTCTGGTCACCATCGTCATTCTCTCTGCTACTTCAGATGCTGGGCGAGAACAGGTCCTCGACGCTCAGGCGTCGACCGCCGAGGTCGTGGCCAGCGTTCTCGCTGCCACCATCACCGACAATCAGAAGGTCCTCCAGGAGTTGGCCAGCTTCGACCGCGTGCGCCAGATGCAGCCGGTGTCGGCCCGGGAGTCGCTCGATCAGTTCGGCCGTGCCCATCCCAACCTCTATGGGATCTTTCTTCTCGATCAGAACGGAGAACTGGTCGCCAGCACCGGCCTCGATCCAGAGCAGTTCCGCGTTCAGACGCCCTTCCTCGACGCCATCGAACGCTCGCTGAAGCTGGGCGAGCCAGGCGTATCCAACGCGCTCACGACATCGGACGCGCGGGTCATTGCTCTCACGATGCCCGTGCGTGCCAACGACCAGGCCGAGGGTGCGCCGATCGGCGTCATCGGCTCGCTGCTCTCGGTCGAGCGGCTGGGCACGGCGGTCCTGCCGTTTGCTCGCGGCGATACGCTGATCGCGGTCATCGCCGATGGCCAGGTCGTGGCCGCGCAGGGCAGCGACCCTGCCGTCGATGCCCTGTTGGCCTCGACTGTCCCCCCGGCGGCCCCGGCGAAGCCCGGGAATGTCGCCTATACCGATGAATTGGGCAAGGAGCGCTTCGCGGTCTACGCGCCTGTGCCGGGTTCGACCTGGGGCGTTCTCGTCACGCATCCGTCACCGGCCGCCTATGCGCCGAACCGGGAGATGATCTCGCGTTCCGCGATTGCGGTTGCGGCCGCGACCCTGATGACGCTGGCGCTCGGCGCGCTGGTGAGCGAGTTGCTGACGAGGCCGATGCGCCAGTTGCGTGGCCGCGCGGACGCCGTGGCCGCGGGCGACCTGACCCTGGGGAATCCCGTGGAGGGAGGCGGCGCGGAGATTTCGGACATCGACGAATCGTTCCGCGACATCACCATCCGCCTGAGCGAACAGCAACACGACCTGGAGGAGGCGCGCGAGGCCGGGGCCACGCAGGCCGCGCAGTTGCGGGATCTGAACCGGCGCACGGTGCGCATGCAGGAAGATGAGCGCCGCCGCATCGCGGGCGATATCCACGATGCCGTCTCGCCGCTGATCACGGGCGCGCTCTATCAGGCGCGTGCCCTGCGGCTGGGAGATTCGAATGACCCCGGCCGCTCGGCCCGGCGCGACTCGACGCTCGACAGCATCGGCGATCTCCTGGCGCGGGCGATGGAAGAGCTCCACGGCGTCGTCTTCGCGCTGCGGCCGCCCGATCTGGACGATATCGGCGTTGTGGCGGCCATCGAGCGCTACATCGCCCAGGTGCAGCGCTCAGGGCTGACCGTGCGCCTCGAGGCATCGGAGGATCCGCCGGCGCTGACCCCGGAAGTTCGGTTGGCAATCTATCGCATCGTGCAGGAATCGCTCCACAATGCCTTGCGCCATGCCGCCGCCGATGAGGCCGTGGTCAGTTTCGAATCGGTCGACGATCTCCTGCGCGTGACAATTCGCGACAATGGCGCCGGGTTCAATCCCGACGTCGCGTCGCGGCCGACCGCGCTCGGCCTGCTGAGCATGCGCGAGCGCGCGGAAGCGATTGGTGCGACACTTTCCGTGCAGTCGCGCCCTGGCGATGGAACAACGATCATGATCGAGCGCAGGATCGATCCGGAAGCCATGGCCCAGCCACAGCTCGCCGCCGTTAACGGCCTCTCCGAGGTCATGCCCGGGGCGCAAAAGAGGATTCCCGCGTGATCTCGGTACTCCTGGTTGACGATCATCCCGTTGTCATTGAGGGCTTACGCAAGGTGCTGGCGACGGCCGGTGATCTGCTGGTCACCGGCGAGGCGCATGATGCATCAGGCGCCATTGAGAAAACACGCTCGCTCCATCCCGACGTGGTCCTGCTCGATCTGCGAATGCCGGGCGCCAGCGGCGTGCAGGCCACCAGGCGGCTGCGCGAACTGGATGATGATGTGGCGATCATCATTCTCACGTCCTACGGCGATCAGGCTTACGTGCGTCAGGCGATCGAGGCGGGCGCGGATGGCTACCTCTTGAAGAGCACCCCGCCAGAGCAGTTGATCGCCTCGATTCGCTCCGCGGCGCGCGGGCGCCGCCAACTCAGCCCTGAATTGCTCGACGGGGTCCTTCAGGAATTTGGCGGACTGGCGCGCGAGCAGACCCAGCGCACGACCGATCTCTCCGTCGACGACCTGGAGATCATTCGCCGCGCCAGCAAGGGGGCCACCAACCGCGAAATCGGGCTGGCCACGGGCCGCACCGAGGTCGCGGTCAAGAAGCGGTTGCAGGTGATCTTTCAGAAGCTGGGCGCTGTCGACCGCGCGCACGCTGTCGCCGAGGCGATTCGCCGCGGGCTGATCTAGACGGGCTATTGGCCTTGGGCTGTTGGCCGTTGGCGGCCTCGGTGATCCCAGCGATTGCCCATCTTCCATGGACCTGACAACCAGAAATCGCCAGCCCACGGCCAAAAGCCAGAAGCCAATAGCCGTTCGGCCCATTCGTGCGCTGGCTGGTATCCATTCGGGGTGCGGTTTTCAGGAGAGCCCCCCCTAGAATGATGAGTAGGGTGCGGTTGGGATCCGGGACCGTACCTGAGAGAGTTTGCTCGCAATCCGGATCGAGAGCCCGCGTCGCCAGCCACGGCGCAGGCGTTCTTTCCCTCCAGAGGCGTTGGCCGCGTGGCTCCATCCAGCCGCGCGGTCTTGCCTCGTTTGTGCGTTTCGCGGTATAGCGCCATTCATACCCGGCACAGCGGCCTCTCCCCCCAGGTCGTCCGCCGCGCACTCGCGTTTGCGTTCATTCGTCCTGTCATACGGAATCCGGATGATCAATCCCCCTTTCGCCCGCGTGCCTCGGACGCCGCGCTCCCCGCTCCCATCGCACTG
>CAYSXO010000165.1:0-10016 GCA_964434995.1 uncultured Sphaerobacteraceae bacterium | reverse complement strand
CGCGTGAAGCGGATGGATGCCTTGCGTGCAGGGTTTGTCCTCTCTTGAACGAGCTCTCGCTGGCGACGGGGCCAGGTCAGGGCACGGGAGTTGCTGCCGCACCACTGCCAGGCAGATCGGCGAATGGGGTGATCGGGATGCGCGTCGGCTCCGGTTGCCACGGCAGCACTCCCTCCGACCCCGCCATGTAGAGCCCCGCTGCCGCCAGGATCAACAGCGCCACGATCGCCACCACGACAATCTTCACGAGCCCGCTTTGCCCGCCGTTCGCCTTCATCCTTGCTCCCTACGAGGGTGATGGGGTGATAAGGTGATAGGAAGAACGGACGGGAACCGCGGAGGAAGGACCGGCAGCCCGGCGCCTACTTCCTATCACCCCATCACCCCTTCACCCTCCGTTTCGCGCGGTGACGTCAAACTCGAGGCGAACCGTTTCATCCAGCGCGAGGACGACCGGCACGCTCGGCGGCTCGATCGAGAACTCCGGCATCTCGAACTCGGTCGCGGCCTGTCCGGTCAGGGTGTCGCCTTCGCGCGTGACTGTCGCCTCCCAGGCAACCAGCTTCGTCACGTCCTTCAGCGTCAAGTCGCCAATCAGGGTCACGGTCGCCTCTTCGCCATCGGCCAGCGGGGCGTCCATCCCCTCGACGTCGCGCAGCACGAAGGTCGCCAGCGGGAAGGTCTCCGCCTCCAGGGTATTGCGATAGAGGTAGTTGTCTCGCTTGGCCTCGTCGCTCTGCAGCGTTCGCAGATCGATGTCGAAGCGGGAGCAGGCGACAGGCAGGCCATCGGCGTCGAAGCCGATCTGCCCGATGATGGCCCGCGTCTTGCCGACCGCCTCGGTCTCACCGACCTGGGCCAGCTCTTCCTGCACGCGATAGCGCGCCTCCGACTCCTCCGGCACGATGGCATAGACGGCCGTGGCCTCGGTCCCCTCGGGCAGCGTGCCCAGCTCCGACGGGCCGCACTCGGCCAGCCCATCCGCCTCCTGCACCAGACCAATTGGCGTTGGCGTGGCGGCAGTCTGCGCGCTCACCACGCCGGTGAGCAGCACGCCCGCGGCCATGAGGGCCGAGGGAATCGCGGCCAGCGCCGCTCGACGACGAACTATCAGCGACGAACGCACCATCAGATTCATCTCCCTCTCGTTGTCTCCGCATCATGCTTCGGTTGGGGCCCGGCCGAGGATTCCAGATGCCGGAGCAATCCCGGAACGCGCGCGTTCCCACGAGCCCAGGTTCCCGCGTGCACAAATCCCGGCGAGCGCCCGGGGGCAGTCTCGCCGGATGGGCAGAACGGTACCCGCTCGATGGCGGTCGAACCTTGGTATTTCCTGAAGATTGGCTGGGAGTCGGTTGCGCGCGCTGCACAGATCTTCGTGCTACCCGCTTGAGCTCGCCCCCGCGCGAGGCGCGCAACGCGCCGGCACAATGATTCGGCATGCGACGTGCGCCATGAGACACTGGTCTGCACAGCGCAATCTTCGGGTAATCGTGTTTTATCCGGATACCGCCGCACGCGGCTACGAGCGCCCTTGCCGCCGATGTGGGATGCCCCCATGCGGCATGTGGGAAATGGAGAGGATGATTGTGAGCAGACGCCAGAATGTGACCGTGCTCGACACCCGTTTCAACCGACGCGCGGCGTTGCGGGGCGCTGGCCTCGGCGCGGCGACCCTCCTGGGCGCGCGCCTGATCGCCCCGGCCCGCGCCCAGGAGGCGCCCCCCGCCGCGGCCAGCGACTATCCCGAGATGGTCATCACCGCGGCCGACTTCTCCTTCACCATGCCGGAATCCGCCCCCGGCGGCCTTACCCGGCTGACCATGAAGAACGATGGCCAGATGGACCATCACGCCATGTTCATGCGCCTCAACGACGGCGCCGATTTCGCCGATCTCGAAGCGGCGATGACCCAGCCCGATCTGGGTCCGATTCTGGCTCTCTCGCGGAGCATTGGCGGGCCGGTGGTCGGGCCGGGCGGTGAGGCCACGGTTATCGCCGACCTCACGCCGGGGCAGTACATGGTGATCTGTATCGTTCCCGAGGCCGACGGCACGCCCCATTACGTGATGGGCATGTACGCGCCGCTCGAGGTCACCGAGCCGGACAGCGATGCCGCGCCCCCTGATGTGGCGATGACCGTCGAGTTGGCCGACATGGCCTTCGAGATGCCCGCGATGCAGGTGGCCGCCGGGCCTCAGATCTGGGACGTGCCAAACATTGGCGAGCAACTCCACGAGTTGATCGTGCTGCGGCTCGATCCGGGCGTGACGTACGACCAGATTGCGGCGATGCTCGGCCTGACAGGAGCTACCCCGGCCGCCGGTACCGAGGCATCGCCAGAGGCCGGGAAGATGGCCGGCCCTCCCCCGTTCCAGGCGATTGGCGGGGTCGCCCCGATGAATCCGGGCTACGCCAACTGGGCAGTCCTCGACCTGGATCCGGCCGAGTACGTCGCTATCTGCTTCGTGCCCGACCCGGAAACCGGCGCGCCGCACTTCGTCCTCGGCATGATCATGCCCTTCACCGTCAGTTAGCCCGGTTGGGTGTCGGCGGGCGGCTACCTGAGCCGCCCATCCAGCGCGACGTGTCGTCCTGAGGAACGAAGGATCCCGGCGCCGAACACGAACCGCGCCGGCGTTGCCAGGCTTCTCCGCAACCTCGGCATGTCTCTTCACGCAATCCATGACGTGAACGAGGAGGCCGTGCCCAACTGGCGCGGCCTCCTTTCGCGCCCAGCAGCGCTACCATCCCGCCAACGGCTGTAACACTCTCTGCCCCTGCACGGTTCTCTATCACAAGACGGGCAGCATCCTCCCAGGCCGGAGCACCCTCATGCGCGTCATGCGGATCCAGCGCGGACGAGACCGCACCATCGAGGGCGGATTACCAGGCGACGCCGAGCTCGTGGCCGCCGCCAGGCTCGACCGGCAGGCGTTCGCGCCTCTCTACGAGCGCTACCGCGACGATCTGCTCCGCTACTGCTACTACTGCCTGGGCAACTGGGAGGATGCTGCCGACGCCACGCAGCAGATCTTCGCCAATGCCTTCGCCGGATTGCCGCGCTTCATCGACCACGACAACTCCTTTCGGCCATGGCTCTTTCGCATCGCGCACAACGAGCTCTGCACCCGGCAGCAGCAGCGCGCCCGCCGCCCCCAGAGCCAGATCGACGATGCCGCCGAGATCGTCGACCGGGCGCCGTCTCCCGAAGACCTGGCCATCGCCGCCGACGATCACCAGCGGCTGCGGCTCCTGCTGGCGCAGCTCCCGGTGGACCGGAGGCGCGTCTGCGAATTGCGCTTTGCCGGCCTGAAAGACCGCGAGATCGCGGCCATCCTCGGCAAGAGCGAAGGAGCCGTCCGCGTGGCGCAATCGCGCGCGGTCTCCCAATTGCGCGTGCTGATGGGCATCGAGAAACCGAGGGCATGATGGCAGACGCCGAGCGCCTGGATTTGGAACTGAGCCGCTTCTGGAACGAGCTGGTCCAGCCTGGTCTCGCCCCGCGAAAGGGCGACGTGCCCGCCGAAGAGGCCGAGACGTTGCTTCGGCTCCATCGCATGACCCAGGCGCCGCTGCCCGATCGGACCCAGGCCCTGGTCGATCGCGCCGCCTTCCCCCGGCTCGTCATCCCTCCGGCGCCGCCCCCGCGCGACCACTTTGCGTTGCGGGATGCGTGGCAATCCGATATCGTCGCTCGCGGCCACGCGGGCCAGGCCAGCCCAGGGCGACTTGCGCCGTTCGTTGCCGCTGGGCCGCCACTCGCGCTTCCATCGGCCGCGGGTCGCTCCCGATGGCCCGCGCTTCCGTATGCGACAGCCCTGCTGGTGCTGCTCACGATTGGCCTGGTTGTGGCCACTCATGGCGCGAGCCGCCTCAACCGCGAGACGCCCTCCCTGATTCCGGCGATCCAGGGCGTCCCGGAGGCGGAAACGCTCTTCGAGATCACCCTCCCCCCTGAGGCATTGCCGCATGGCGACCGGGTCTCCGCGGGTCTCGACGACTACTCACTCGCCCCCGGCGAGGAGGCCGACTGGGAACCCGCCGGCGCGTGTTGCCCCGGCCTGCGCCTCACCTACGTCATGGGTGGCTCCCTGGCCATGAGCTCGGAAGCGACGGCGCACCTGCTCCGCGCGGGCATGAGCTTGTCGCCGGAGATCGTCCCGGCCGGAGCCAACGTTGTCCTTGGTCCGGGTGACGCCTTCGTCTCCCAATTCGATGAGGCCTTCATTTCCAGCAATCTCGGCCAGGAACCGGCGCGCTTTCTCGACATCACCGTCATCGATGGCTTCCATCCGCTCTACTCCGCGCCAGAGGGCTGGGTCTGGCACCCGGATGGCGACGTGAAATACGGGATGACGGTACCCGAACAGCCCGCCACGTTCCGCCTCGACCGCGTCGTGCTGGAGCCGGGCGCCACGCTCCATCCTCCACCCGGAGCCTATACCCAACTCGGCGTGACCATCGCGGACAACCAGCCGCTCGATGCCTGCGGCAAGGATTCAGTCCGGAACATCAATGACACGCCGATCACCGTCCACGTGGCGACGTTGCTGCCCACGGGAGCGATTCCGCTGCCCGCCGGTCCGCCGGAGCCGGATCCCCTCTGTCCCGGCGGCATGCCTCTGAGCGGAGAAGCATCGCCGGAGACCATCTTCGCGGCCCCCCTGCCGGAACCGATGGTCCCGGCAGCCGGCAATCTCGACTTCCTCGTTTGGCGCACCGCCGTGCCTCCGCGCACGCGAACGACACGCCGGGCGTCAATCCCCGGCGTTCAGCTGCACCATGTGCTGGAGGGTGAGCTGACGCTCACCGCCGAGCGCTCCCTCCAGCTCTATCGCTCCGGCGAAACGCTCGGGGTGGTCAGCGGCGCCGAAGTTCCTCCCGAAACACCCATCGTGCTGCATCCCGGCGACACCGTCGTTTTCCCGTTCGACCAGAAGATAACCTATGACAATCGCTCCTCCACCCCGGTTCAACTCGTCGGCGGCGGTCTCTTCTCCGGCCACGGCGGCTGGTTCCCCGAGGCCTTCACGCTTATCGACTACAACGAGCAGTATCCCGTGGACAAACTCCCTCCCGGGCCGGTCCAGGTCTCCCTCGCGCGGGCCACGTTGCCGCCCGAGGGCGAAATCCCCGCGCCGCCCGCTGGCTCCCTGGTCTTTGACGTCGGAGCGGTCAAAGAGAGCGACATCGCCAAACGCATGGACGGCTCCCTGCGCAACATCGGCCCGGAGGTCGCCGCCATCTATGTCCTCACGCTGACGCCGCTTGGAGAGGGGCACGCTCCTCAGGGATCTGGAGGGTTCGGGCCATAAGGGCGCCACCGTCAGTCACCCTGTGGTGGGCTGGCGCGAAACACGACAGAGAAGGAGGCAACGAATGAACGCCGACCATCAATCGTCCGCGAGAGCCGTTTTCAGCCGCCGCACGGCCGTCGCCGGGATGGGAGGAGCGGCAGCCACGATCGGCCTCGGGCGCGATCCGGTGCGTACCGCCGCACGGGGAGGCTGACGCGGCGGCGCACCCCATCGTCGGCGCCTGGCTGACGATGAATCCCGGAAACCCGCCGAGCGCCAGCCCGGTCAGCTTCACTGCTGACGGCATCATGACCGTCGCTTATGCCCCCAGCTACATCGACCCTGAGCTGGGCCTCACCTTTCAGGGCGCCGCCATCGGGACCTGGGAGCCAACCGGGGAGCGGAGCATTCGGTTCACCTTCGTCCAGGCGCTTTCGAATGCGGCCGGCGCCTATCTCGGCACATTCACCCTCGACGGGTATCCAGAGGTCAGCGAGGATGGGCAGACCTTCGTCGACAAGGGCATGCTGGCCAGGGTGACTATCCGCGATGCGACCAACGCCATCACCATGCAGGCCGGTGGTGGGCAAGGCGAAGACCCGATCACCCCGCCGGTGCATGCCAGACGGATTCAGGTCGGCGATCCCGGGTTCCCGATCGCGTCCGCGGCCACCCCGGCGGCCACGTAGGCGATCGGCTCCGTCACCCGGGTGCTGCGCCGCTCGCCTCGTTGCCGTGCACGGCGAAGGCGAGCCACGCTGCCGCATGCTCGGGAATGCTGGTCTGCCGCGCCAGCCACCTGGCAATCCGCTCACGCCGTCAGCTTGTAGAACCGATAGAAATCGTTCTCGATTGGCAGCTCATCGACACGGCTGAACCCGGCCTCCTCGGCGTAGCGTCGAAAGGTGGGCCGGCGCATCACCGCTCCTGTCTCAGCCGATGGCTGATCCACCATCCCCACCGGCAGGCAGTGCAACACGCTGAAGCCGTATATCATCCGCTCGACCGTGTCGCCGTGCGGCGCGAAGGCATCCGGCACTCGCTCATCCACGATCAGCACCGTCCCACCCGGCCCGACCAGCCGCCGCATCGAGCCGAGCACGGCCACAGGATCGGACATGTCGTGGACGCATTCGACCGCCAACGCCAGATCGTACTGTCCTGCCAGGTCGGAATCGCCCGCATCGCGCACCTGAAAGGTAACGCGGCCGTCTACCCCAGCCTCACGCGCGTTGGCCCGCGCCGCGTCGACCGAGGCCGCATCGAGATCGAAGCCATCGACGCGCACGTTCGGGTAGCCTCGCGCAATGGCGATGCTCGACCACCCCTGCCCCATGCCGATATCGGCAACGCGAGCCGGAGGGCCGGCCTTGAGCCGGGCGTCGATTTCCGGCATGGCCGGGATCCACTCCTGCGTCAACTGGTGGACGAAGTGGGGCCGCGTCATCCTCGCCTGTCCCTCGTGGAGATCGTGGCCATAGGCGGCGTAGGGCACCCCGGCGCCGCTTCGGAATGCCGCAAGCAGATCGTGCAGGGGCGCGATGCAGCCCGCCGCTATCTGCGCCATCGGCGGCGCGATGGTGAGGCTTTCGCGATCGACGAAAACGGGCGCATAACCGTCTGGCAGGGCGTAGCGCCGCTCAGACGCCGGGCTCTCGGGGTTCTCGCAGGTCAGGAAGCCGGCGGTCGCCTGTTGCTCCAGCCATTCTCTGGTGTAGCGCTCATTTGTCCCGACACGCCTGGCCAATTCGGCTGGCGTAGCCGGGCCTTGGCCGTGGAGCGTCTCGTAGAAGCCGAGCTGATCGCCAACATAGATGCAGAAGAGCTCCAGCATCCCGACCATGGAGTCGGAAATGCGGCTCAGAATCTCATCCGGTGTGGCGTGCAAGGCCGCGGTCATGTCGGCTGACATGGGGATTCCTCCTCGGGTGGGGCGCGCGGATCGCGGAGGAGCGCACGACCGCGCCCGCCAGAAGCAATGCCGGGTTGACCCGCGGTCGGTCCAGCACGCATCCGCTCAGACGCTCGCGGCACGTGGCTCAGCGCTCAGTGGCTCGATGTTATGGTTGATGTGAAAGACATTGTCAGGGTCGTACTCGGCTTTGATTCGGGACAGCCGCTCGTAGTTCTCGCGCCCGAAGCCAGCCACGACTCGGTCCTGGCCCTCGTCTCCGATGAAGTTGTGATAGACCGCGCCGCTCGCCCAGGGCTGCAGATCAGCACGCAGATCTTTAGCCCAGCGCTTCGCCCGCTCGTCGTCCTGGGGTGATTCCCAAAGCCCGAAGGGATGGACGCACCAGGGAGCCTGGCGCCACGGGAGTGGGTACTCGGCTGGCCCTCTCGCCACGGCCCCGCCCTGAGGGAAGAGCACGTGCTGCGATGGCGATGGCACGACCATGTCGTAGGCGCGAGCGCAGAAGCGGTCGATCGCCTCATCCGGAAATGCGTTCAAGTACTCGACCGACCAATAGTTGCGGTAGCCGGGAGGATCATCCAGCATGCTCTGCATCTCGGCGTAGGGCACGTCGACGATCAACTCGCCCTCGTGCCCCAACGCGAGCATCAGCGCCATCGCCGCCCGGGCTTCGCTCTCGGGGCCGGCATAGGTGATCAGGACGGCGCAGGCGAGCTTGCCGACGAGGTGAGCTGGGACGAAGTCCTCGTCTGGCCCAGTGAGAAAGATGAGCCCGCCACCAATGTCATCCGAGGCCGCCTCAAGGAAGTCCCGGTAGGCGCGCGCCACCTCGGGGCCCCTCTCCGGCGGCCAGAAGAGCAGCGCCGCCGTCACCGACTGCAGTGGGTGCAATTGAAACTCGAACGAGGTGACCACGCCGAAGTTGCCTCCGCCGCCATGCAGAGCCCAGAAGAGGTCAGGTCGCTCGTCCGCGCTGGTCCGCACGTGACTGCCGTCGGCCAGCACAAGCTCTGCCGAGAGCAGATTGTCGCAGAGCAGCCCGAATTTCCGATCGAGCCAGCCAGACCCGCCGCCCAGCGCGTAGCCCCCAATCCCGGTGGTCGAGACGCGGCCACCCGTCGTGGCCAGGCCATACGGCTCCGTGGCTCGGTCGAGGTCGCGCATCGTGGCGCCCCCGTCGACCGTGGCGGACCGCCGCTCCGGATCGACCTCGACGCCGTTCATCCGCCGCAAGTCGATGACGAGCCCCCCAGCGACGAGGGCCTTTCCCGAGACGCTGTGCCCGCCCCCTCGCACCGCAATGTCGAGATCGTGCTCACGGCCGAAGCGGATCGCCGCGGCGACGTCATCGGCGGTCGCGCACTGGGCGATAATCGCGGGCCGCGTGTCGATCATCGCGTTGAAAATAGTCCGCGCCTCGTCGTAGCCCGGATCAACGGGGAGGAGGATCTCGCCAGCAAACTGGTCCCGAAACCGGTCCAGGGCAACCCGGCCGAATGTGTCGATGGTCATGGCAGGTCTCCTTTCCGACGTCGACCAGTTCCGTCAACGAGCGCACAGGTCGGCCGTGATACGCGAGGAGAAGTCTCTGGCCTCAAAGACGTGCCCCAGGATTTCATCCGGGCTGGTTGCTGGCATGGTGCGCCTCCTTGGGGGACGCGCGGAAGGTCGGACAGCGATGATGTCAGCACTCGCAGAGTACAACAGAATCGCGTCAAATCAAGACGTTCATTGAGGAGAGAGCAGACGGCGCGCTGTCAGCCACAGGACGAAAGCCGATTGCCAACCGCGTCAGAGCACGATCTGCAGGCGATTCGCGCGGTCAGTCGAACTCCGCCTGAACATCGCGGCGGATGTGCAGAATGCGCACGATCAGGATCTCCGTGTCGGTGGGTTGGTAGATGATGACGTGCTGCCCGACCCGAAGGGCTCGGATCCCGTCACCAATGTCGATTCGCGCCGACCCGAGGTCAGGGTAGGCTTGCAAGTCCAAGAACGCCTGCCTGAGCCGCTGTCTGTACACGCTTCGCTGCGAACGGCCCCAGTGTTGCTCGGTGTAGACGAGGATGTTTCGAAAGTCCCGTTGCGCGTCGCTAGCGAGCGCGATTCGCGGCCTACGGGCAGACATGAGGATCGGGCGGTACACCTCGTCGAATTTGCTCGTCAGCCTCTCGTTCGATGTCTTCAAGCAGCTCTGGCGTCCACTCCCTCACATCGCCGCGCTCAATCGATGCCAGGCCTTCCGCGACCAGCGCTCGCAGTTCACGCAGCTTGTGATCGCGGCTGTCGAGCAGGCGCAGGGCCGCCCGGATCACCGCGGAGGGATCGTCATAGTCGCCACTGGCAACCTTTTCGCGGATGCGCTCTTCGAGGTCGTGGGGAACGGCAATCGGCATGATGGCACTCCTCTGCCCGTGCATGGACGCATCGTACCCCATCACCTGTTCGCCAACAGCCAAGAGCGACAGCCCTCACCTACCCGAACGAGCAGTTGCTTTCGGGCGGTCCACGCGATAACATTATGTGAAGAAGTCAGGTTATTTCGGCCTCTCGTCTCTCATTCATCACAGGAGTGTGCCTCAGAACCGTATGCAGCATCCCCCGAATGGCTCGCCACCAGACCGGAACGGCCGCCGCTTTGCTCCAGCTACCGAAACCGTTCCGCTCAGGGGTGACGGCCGCTTCAGCCTGCCCACGGACGGCCATACCCCAGAGGCCGGCAACGGTTCGAAGCGCCTGCAATGGCGGCGGCCGAAGCGCGGCGACCTCAACGCCGTCGTCAAAGGCGCCCGCCAGACCTG
>CAYSXO010000164.1:0-10081 GCA_964434995.1 uncultured Sphaerobacteraceae bacterium | reverse complement strand
ATCCGCGATTGCAGTCTGCCTTGATGGCCAGTCGCCCTTCCGGCAGGAATTCCAGCGTGTAGCTCTCAGGGTCGTCTAGAACGAGCGTCGAGTCGTTCATGTCCTGGAATTCGTGCCAATCCCAAATCACGCCGCCAAGGGTCGGCCGAAGCTTTATCTCCCCCGCTTCGCTTTCCAGGACGAGGTTGCCATCGTTGTCGAAGTGAAACGGCATCTCGCCCATGAGAAGCGCCATGAACGGCTCCGCTTGGGAGTCCGGTGGACAAAGCGCGAGCGTCGAGGCCATGGGAGAGAACGTGATGACGCCATCGGCCGTGGAGTACCCGCCAGAGGCGCGGTTGCAGTCGGCCCGTACGGCGAGCCGTTCCTCCGGCAGAAACTGCATGGTGTAGCGCTCCGGTTCGGCAATCTCAACTGGCTCACCGTCACTGCCGGGAAGCTCGATCACCTCCCACACGACCGGAGAAATCGCGGCTGCCGGTGACTCTGGCTCGGCGACAGGAGTCCCCGATGAGAGCAGGACCAGGGAAAACAGGACGACGCCGGCAAGTGCGATCATAACGACCTCGCTTTTACTGGAACCTATTTGACGACAATTGTCCCCTTCATGTTGGGGTGGAACTCGCAGAAGTAGTCGAGCGTGCCCGGGGTATCGAACGTCCGCGTGTAGGAGGCGTCAAACGCGATAGCGCCTGATTGCAGGGCCGCGCGGTCAAGGCCGGTGGCGGTGTGTGGAACATTATCCTGATTGGTCCAGGTGACACTACCCCCGGCTGGAACTTCAATCGTTGCCGGATTGAAGGCAAAGTTCTTGATCTCTACGGCCTCGCCATCAGTGGCTGCCGGAGCCGCCTCTTGCGAGGAGGCGCTCATGCCCGCGCCTGAGCTCTGGAGAAGATAGACGCTGACGTTTGTGGCTTCGCCATCCGCGCTGAGAACCGCGATGCCGCTGTAGCCGGAGTCGTTCAGCTCGCCCAGGCCCATGACGAGTTCATCGTTCGCGATGACGCCACCGATTGCTCCGCACGCGATGTAGACATCGATCTCGTCCGCACTCTTGTGGACGTTGATCGCGTGCGCGCCATCGAGAATTTCCTGGAGCGGCATATCAACGTGAGTCGTGCTCAGGGCGGCTGGAAGGGCCGATTCGGCGCCAGCAGCCTCGCCGCTCGCGGAGGCAACATCGGTCAGCGGCGCCACGACATCACCGAGGGCTTCACATGTCCCCGAGTGAATGTGCGCGGGATGGGCTGGCGCATCCTGGGCGGCGCCAGCGGGGACTGCCATCAGGAGCGCTGCCAATGCGGCGCCAGCCAGGAACCGGGTGGAACGACCTGCAGGACCATGCTCGAGGGCCATTTCTGTCCTTCCCGCGAACGGCGAATGGTTGAAATTTCTGACAGGGACCATGGTAGACGCATTTCCATCCAGAGGATACCCATGTATCGCTTCGCTCCTGGAAGCGTTGGGCACTGGCTCCGTTGACACGCGCGAACATCCGTCCATACAATCCCCACACTCTGCGGGGAATCTATCGAGTGGGCGAGCTGGCGGCGTGTGCCAGCAACCGAACCGGACCCGCAATGCGGATGTGCAACCTGTCGCACAACGCGCACGGAACAAGGAGGATCTGGTGTCCAGGGAAACTGCAACTCGAACGCTGTTTGCCGATGCGCTTGCAGGTCGTCTAGACCGGCGAACACTCCTGGGCCGGGCCGCCGCGCTCGGACTGAGCTTTTCGGTGGCCTCCGCGCTAGCCGGATCCCACCCGCGCACGGCACGTGCCGGGAACGAGGGGAACCTCGAGATCACCTATTACAACTGGATTCTTAGCCTGCACTCTCCTGTGGAGACGGTCAACGCCGAGTTCAACGAGACCTTCCCGTTGACGGCGGAGATCGCGCCGACCGAGAACTTCGGGATCGATCGGTTTCTGACCGAGGCGGCTGAAGGTACGAGCACCTGGGACATGTATATCGGTGTCACGCCCTTCCTGGAGATGATCCAGATGGTCGAGGCCGATGTCATCGAGCCGTGGGACGCATACATGCCGGAAGGCGTGCTCGACACGATTTTCGAGCCGATCCGCAATGAAGGATCCTACGACGGCAAGTTCTATGTCTGGCCCTTCCTGCTCGACGTTATCGTGCAGGGTTGGAACGCCGATATCGTCACCCGCGCCGGTCTGGATCCGGAGGCGGTGCCGGCGACGTGGGACGACTTCATTGCCGCTGGCCAGAAGGTTGTCGACAGTGGCGCGGCCCCATTCGGCTGTACGTTTGACTTCCATGCCTGGCGCTCGCTGATCCCGATCACCCACTCCATCAGCCTGGACGTCTACGATCCCGAGAGCGGGCTGTTCCTCTGGAACAGCGATCCGGCGGTCGAGGCGCTCGAGATCATGAAGCGGATTATGCCAATCGCCAATCCGGACGTGCTCAATCCGGGCGCGACCGATGGGGGTGTGAACCAGACGCCGGACGAGCAGGCGTTCGCCTCGCAGGCCGTTGCCTACTACATCAAGTACCAGAATGCGCACTTGCGCTTTGCCAGCACCTGGCAGGACCCGAGCCAACTCCGCCTGGCGGCGCTGCCAAAGACTGCCGATGGCGTTGGGGGCACCGTCTTCTGGACGACTGGCTCCGTGTTGATGAAGCATGGCAACGACAAGGAGCAGGCCGCCGCGTATCTCAACACGCTGACGCACGATCAGCGAATCTGGGAGCATTCGGTGGTTGGCGCGCCGCCTGAAGAGCCGGCAGTTGGCCAACTCCCGGTCTACACGACGATCTGGGACGAGTACGAGGCGAACCGGCCTGAGTGGATGACCGACTGGGCATTCGCGATCAAGGATGGACTGGGCGCCGCGCAGGCGATTGCTCCGACCCGCCTTGCGATTTCGCAGTTCGACCTGGCGGCGCCGTTCTACACCGCCTATCTGCGTGGGGAGGAGAGCGATCCCAAGGCCGCGCTAACGAAGGCTATGGACGCGGTTCAGGCCGCGTACGACGAGGCGACATCCTAGTCGGCCGTCGCTGCACCGGCGGGCCATGGCCCGCCGGTGACCTCGATTCCAGCCGCATCAATCTCGCGGTCACCCAGCGGAAAACCAGCACAGGGGAAGCGATGGCTCAATTGACCGTGGCCGAGCCACAGAACCAGAGAACCGGTGCGTCTACCTCACTGTTTGGACGCGTTGGCGACTGGGTGTCACGCGTTGGCGTCCCGTGGCTGTTTCTCGTTCCGACCATTTTCTTCTTCATTGGATGGGCGATCTATCCGATCGTTCGCGTGGGCTGGATATCGCTGCTCGACTACCGACCCATCGAGGCGAGCCGCCCAATCACGTTTATCGGGCTGGCGAACTACGCCGAGGTGCTGGCTGACCCCCTGATGTTTGAGGGGCTGAAGCGAGCGGCAATCTTCACGGCGGTCTTCGTGCCCGGCATGATCTTCATGCCAATGTTCCTGGCGGTGTTGATCGATCGCATCGTCAACAATCGCGTGGCGACGTTCTACCGTCTGATCCTCCTTATTCCAGCCATGATTCCCGGTCCCCTGATCTTTCTCCTCTGGAAATGGATGTACGACGGATACATTGGACCGATCAACTATGCCCTGACAGACGTCACGGGGCTCTTTACGATTCAGAATCAGCCTCAATGGATGAGCAAGGAACTGGTGGTCCCCGCGCTGGCAATGATGGAATGGTGGTGGGGACTGGGCTATCACACCATGTTCTACGTTGCCGGGTTAGCCTCAATCCCGCGTGATCTCTTTGACGCCTCAAAGGTCGATGGGGCGAACGAATGGCAGATGTTCTGGACCGTCACGTTCTGGCGGTTGCTGCCGGTCACGCTGGTCCTGGTCGTGCTGCGATTTGGCACCGCGATGGCCGTCATTGACGAATACCTCCTGATGGGCGGATTCCTGCGTGACCGCCCGACCTACACCTGGACCGTTTACATGTGGGACACGGCGTTCCAGGGAATCCAGGATCGCGGCATGGCGGCGGCGATCGGCTGGGTCGGCACCATCGTGATGCTCGCGGTCGTCGCGGTCCTCTTCTGGGCCTTCCGGACTCGAGACTAGTCAACGGGAGTTTCGATTGGCAACTCAGGCCGCGATTTCCAGAGGCTCGTCGGTTTCCACCACGGTGCCGGTCGCGACTACCCGGCGCAAGATCAAGTGGGGCCCAATTGTCCGGCATGTCATTCTGGCCATCTTTGCGCTGGTCATTCTGCTGCCGATCATCTGGGTGCTCCTGATGTCGGTGAAATCGCTCCCAGATGCCTACCAGAACGAGATCTGGCCCAAGGTGTTCGATTTCACCCACTACGGCTACTCGCTCTCGAAGATCCCGACGCTGCCGCAGAACTACATGAACAGCATCGTGGTGACCCTGGGCACCGTGGTTGTCACGACGGTCTGCGCGGTCCTGGCGGGCTACGCCATGGTCTTCCTGAGGGTGCCGGGAATCGGAGTTGTCTTTGCGGTTCTCGTGGCGTCGATGTTCTTCCCGACGCGGGTTACGGCGGTCATTGCCATCTTCGAGATCCAGAAGGATCTCGGACTGCTCAACGTCCCGGCTGGGCTGATTTTTCCCTATGTGACGCTTTCGCTGGCCCTGTCGGTCTTCATCATGCGCGGCATGTTTCAGACGGTGCCGAAAGAGATCTATGACGCGGCGACAGTCGATGGCGCCGGGCGGATGCGGACGCTGCTCACGATCATGCTGCCGATGGTGAAGAATGGCATCGTGGTGGTGATCATCGTCAACTTCGTCACCGCCTGGGGCGAGTACTTGTTGGCAAAAACGCTCAATACGAACCAGTCGGCGCAAACGCTGCCGGTCATGCTCTCGATGGCGACCGGTGGAATGGGCGCCTGGGTCTGGCCTCGATTGGCCGCCGTCTATGTGATGGCGATTACGCCAGGCCTGATCGCCTTCGCGTTTGCCCAGCGCTGGTACATGAAGGGCCTGCAGGAAGGCGCGCTCAAGACCTAGCCTCATCCCCTCATGGTATGCGGGGCGTTGCGCGGGAGTGCGCGCTGCCGGGATACTCTGAGTCAGCGTACTGACGCCAGACCATCTGGATCTCGAAAGTGAGTACCTCGATGTCGATGTCCCTGCGCGAGCGCCAGGCGCCGCTCAAGGCGCTGTATGAAGCTGACCCCGATAGCGCCAGACTGGTCATGACCGTCCGGAGCGTCACGGTGGGGTCCGACCCCACCCGATGCACGATCACCGTGCCCACCAGCCACGGTGCGGGCATTTCGTGGGACGCGGGCGCGCACCCAATGGCTGGCGGCGACGGTGAGCTGGCCTGTTCGGGAGACCTGCTTCTTGCCTCACTCGCGGCCTGTCAGGAGATCACGTTTCGGATGGTCGCTGCCGCGATGGGGATCGAGCCCCGCGAGGTTGAGGTGGTTGTAGAGGGAGATCTCGATTTTCGCGGCACCATGGGCGTCGATCCCGAAACCCCGGTTGGATTCCAGCGAATTCGCACGTCGATCAG
The DNA here is from genome assembly GCA_964434995.1 of uncultured Sphaerobacteraceae bacterium. GTDB lineage: Bacteria > Chloroflexota > Chloroflexia > Thermomicrobiales > UBA6265 > JACCXM01. The sequence continues at coordinate 4,562 of CAYSXO010000164.1, read as the reverse complement.
GTTCGATGCCGATGCCGCCCCCGATAGGCTGCAACGGTTGGCGGCGCGAGCGGAGCGCTACTGCGTGGTGGGCGCGACACTGCGCGAAGGGACCGAGCTGACCACCTCGATTGCCGCGCGAGACGCCGCGGGGGATGGTATCGATGGCTAATCAGAATGGCCGCGCTGTGGATGATCCTGGCTCGCCCGACAACGAAGACCGCATCTTCGGGTTCGATACGTTGGCCGTCCATGCCGGGCAGCGGCCCGATCCGGTCACCGGCGCGCGCGCGATGCCGATCTATCAGACGACATCGTTTGTGTTCGAAGACACTGATCACGCGGCCGAGCTGTTTGCCCTGCAGCGCTTTGGCAACATCTATACGCGGATCATGAACCCGACCACGGCCGCCTTCGAGGAGCGCGTGGCAATGCTCGAAGGGGGCGTCGGGGCATTGGCGACCGCGTCCGGGCAAGCCGCGCAGTTCATTGCCCTGGCGACGTTGCTTGGCCCCGGGGATCAGATCGTTACCTCAAATGCGCTGTATGGCGGGACATACACCCAGTTTGATGTCACTCTACGGCGATGGGGCGTTGACGTCGTTTTTGTCGACCCGTCCGATCCAGTGAACTTCCGGCGTGCCATCACCCCGCGTACACGAGTTCTCTATGGGGAGACGATCGGCAATCCGCGCATCAGCGTTCTCGACATTTCCGCGGTGGCCGCGATCGCGCATGAAGCAGGCGTACCGCTGATCGTCGATAACACGTTTGCCACGCCGTATCTCTGCCGTCCACTGGAGCATGGGGCGGATATTGTCGTCCACTCGGCGACGAAGTTCATTGGCGGCCACGGAACGGCCATTGGAGGCGTGATCGTCGAATCAGGCCGGTTCCCCTGGGACAATGGCCACTTCCCCGGCATGACCGAGCCGTCGCCTGGCTACCATGGCATCCGGTTCTACGAGCAGTTTGGCGAGTATGGCTACCTGATGAAGGCGCGGGTGGAGAATCTGCGCGATATCGGGCCAGCGCTTAGCCCGTTCAACGCATTTCTCTTCCTGCAAGGGCTGGAGACATTGCCTGTCCGCATGGAGCGGCACACGCGGAACACTGAGGTCGTGGCCGCGTTCCTCGCCGCGCACCCGGGCGTGAGCTGGGTGAACTACCCGACCTTGCCGGATAGCCCCTACCGTGAACTGGCGGCGCGCTATTTACCTCTTGGCGCGGGCGCGGTATTCACCTTTGGCGTTCAGGGCGGGCGTGACACGGGCGCGCGCTTCATCGAAGAACTCCGTCTCATCTCGCACCTGGCGAACATCGGCGACGCAAAGACGCTGATCATCCATCCGGCAAGTACGACCCATCAGCAGCTAAGCGACGAGCAGCAGATCGAATCAGGCGTCAGTCCCGATCTGGTGCGGATCTCCGTTGGACTGGAAGACGTGGACGATATCTGCTGGGACCTCGATCGTGCGCTGAAGCGGTCGGGCGCGACGGCCGTGGTTGGAAGTGTAGCGGCCTCATGAACATCGAGCAGCGGCCAATGGCCACGATTCGCGCCACCAGCGGCGCGTTCGAGCGCCTGCGCATCCTGAACGAGAACCGGACGATTGCCATGGTCGGCCTCTCCGCCGATCCCATGCGCCCAAGCCACTTTGCGGCGATCTACATGCAGTCCGAGGGGTACGACATCATCCCGGTGAATCCGCGCTATGCCGGGCAAACCATCCTTGGGCAGCCAGTCTATGCCTCGCTGAAGGAGATTCCGCGCCCAGTCGATATCGTCGATGTCTTCCGCCGGCCGGCGGAGGCCACCGGCCTGGCGAAAGAGGCGATCGATGTCGGGGCAAAGGTCTACTGGATGCAACTTGGGGTCATCAACGAAGAGGCCGCGCGGATTGCCCGCGAGGCCGGACTCGAGGTGGTGATGGACCGCTGTGTCAAGATCGAACACGCGCGGTTCTTTGGTGGGCTCAATCTCGTCGGAATGAACACCGGGGTTATCACCTCGCGCCGCACGATCGGGTAGTCCGAAGTTTCGAGGACCGCTATACACGACGATTCGCGCGGGGTCAGGCCGAACAGGCCTGACGCAAGCGCAGGGCAACGGCGCCCCAATAGAGAATCAGCGGGGCGACAAAGAGGCGGATCGTGCCCCCCATGGGGATGCCGAGATCGGGCCGCCAGACCGCGAGTTGACTCGCGAGCGCGCTGATCAGGGAAACCGCAACGACGGCGATGCCAACGGCTCGATACGCTGACCAGGCCGGGAGCGCCCAGATTGCCAGGAGAAATGCCAACGCCCCGGCCAACTGCACGGCCGCGCCGGCAAATCCGACGCTCATGTGCGCGTCGCCGATGATGGTGTGTGGGCCGGGGGCGCCCATAGGAAAGAGCACGAGTCCGAAGCTGGCCAGTCCCGAAGTCACCAGGGCCGTTGAACAGAGCGCCAACCAGGGCGATGATGCGACTGCCAGGGCGAGCGCGAAGGCCAGGGAGATCAGGGCCACGCCGATGGCCACGAACGCCAGGGACTGAACCTTTCCCCAGGGGCCGTCAGCGTAGTAGCTCAACGACGTGTCTAATACGTCAAGGTCAGGGCGCAACATCGGAGCTGCCAGGAGCGCCACGATGGTTATCGCCGCGGCAACCGCGGCGATGTCAGCCAGGCGGCAGGCAGCGCATTGCACGGTCAAAGCTCCAGCGGTAGCGACGGCTAGTCAGGCGCTGCTCGGAAGCAATATGCCGTATGGTCGTCGACGAGGCCCGCGCTCTGCATGAAGGCGTAGCAGATGGTGCTGCCGACAAAGCGAAATCCGCGGCGTTTCAGATCCTTGCTTAAGGCGTCCGACTCTGGCGTGGTCGCGGGCACGTCGCCGAGTGAAACCGGCCTGGGGCGTTCGTTGCCGGGAGCAAACTGCCAGATGTACGCATCGAACGACCCAAACGCATCCCGCGTTTCGATGAATGCACGGGCATTGGAGATGGTCGATTCGATCTTCTGGCGATGCCGGACGATGCCCGCGTCGCCAAGAAGCCGGTCGATGTCCCCCGGGCCATACGCCGCGATCTTGTGGGCATCGAAGCCGTCAAACGCCGCACTGAACGAGGCTCGCTTCTTCAGAATAGTGGCCCACGAGAGGCCCGCCTGGAAGGCCTCGAGCGATAGGAGCTCGAAGAGGTCGCGGTCGTCATGGCAAGGAACGCCCCACTCCTCATCGTGGTAGGCCACCATCAGGGGATCGTTTCCCGCCCACTCGCAACGGACTAACACTGGCGCTTGTGATGAGTTCATCGTGAATGGAAATCCTTCTCGCGCAATGTGAATCATGATCGATGCTGATAGCCCAGTGTCAGGTTGGCCGGACGACATGAACGACCGGAGCGATGGAGCACGGCTCCGCTGGATGGTACGCGGGCCGTTGCGTGTGGAGCCAGCGTTTCTGGTTTGGGAGCGGGCGTCTACAGCTGATCGCGGGGATCAAGCGCATCGCGCAGACCGTCGCCCACGAACGTGAATGACAGCGTGATCAGCGCGACCGCGATGCTCGGCGCGATCAACAACCAGGGCTGGATGCGATAGGCCGTTTGCCCGGCCTGAATCATCTGGCCCCACGATGTCGGAAATGGCGCGTCGAGGTTGACGTCTGGCCGGAGGCCGATGCCAAGGTAGGTCAGGACTGCTTCGGAAATAATTGCGCCGGGTACGATGAACGCGCCGGCCACGATCACCGAGCCCAGGGCATTGGGGAAGATGTGCCGGCTGATCTGTCGCCATGATGAAGCGCCACTGGCTCTGGCCGCCTCGACGAACTCTTTCTCTTTCAATGCGAGCGTGTCGCCTCGGACAAGGCGCGCCACGCCAGTCCAGTTGATGATCGAGAGCGTGACGAACAAGAGAACCAGGCCATTAAGCAGGCGGCCGAAGGTCGTATCGCCCAGGGAAATTTGCATGATGATGAAGAAGAGGAGCGCCGGAAAGGCGTAGACGATATCCGTGAACCGCATCAAGAGATTGTCGACCCGGCCGCCAAGGAATCCTGAGGCCAGGCCGATGGGTATACCCACGGCCATGATGACGGCCATCGGGATGAACCCGACGACCAGGGAGATTCGGGTGCCAAAGACGAGCCGGCTGAAAACATCACGGCCGTTGCCGTCGGTGCCGAGCGGGTAGCTCCAGTCGCCAGTCGTCTTCGGGTCGTCGGTCTGGATCCAGGCGGCTTGCCGGTACTTGCCGGCCACCTTCAGGTCACTCTGCACGGGATTGTGCGGCGAGATGGCCGGCGCGAGGATCGCGACGAACGAGAGGAAAAAGAGATAGACCAAGCCGACCATCGCCAGCTTGTTGCGGCGGAACTGCCGCCATGCGTTGGTCCAGAGACTTCGCGGGGGCCGCGTCTCGGTGAGGACACCGGGTAGAGTTGCTCGTGAATCAGCCCCGAGGGTCGCGACAGCCTGGGACATGTCCGCTCCTCCGCCCTAGCGCCGGACCCGAATGCGCGGATCGACAAGGCCGTACGAAAGATCGACCAGGACGTTCGCGATGGCCACCAGCACCGCGTAAAAGATGGCCGTGC
>CAYSXO010000163.1:0-10105 GCA_964434995.1 uncultured Sphaerobacteraceae bacterium | reverse complement strand
CGCTTCTGGAGTTCATCACCGCCAAGGAGATTGCGTATTCAACCTACGAAGGGTGACAGGGTGTCGGGGTGTCAGGGTGATGGACTTTTCCCTGACACCCTGACACCCCCGTTCCTCATTCCATCGCCCGGCGCAGGCCCAACCCGCGCTCGATGAGGGCGACGCCGGCGATGCTGATGGCCACGAGCACCACCGAGAGCGCCGCCACCAGCGGGTCGGTGCGCGTCTGCACGTAGTTGAAGACCTCGACCGGCAGCGTCGTCAGGCGCGGTCCGATCAGGAAGAGCGTGAGGACGACCTCGTCAAAGGAGACGAGGAAGGCGATGGCCGCCCCGGCGATGATGCCAGGCATGATCAGCGGCAGCGTAATCCGCCAGAAGGTGCGCCAGGGCGTCGCGCCCAGGCTTTGCGCGGCCTCCTCGTAGTCGCGCGAGAGCGTCGACAGGCTGGTTGCCACCGTCCTGATGACAAAGGGGATCGTGATGATCAGGTGCGCGGCCAGCAAGCCGGGGTATGTGGCGGTCAGGCGCAGGCGGGAGAAGACGAGCAGCAGCCCCAGCCCGAGCACCACCCCCGGCACCATCAGCGGCAAGGTGAAGAAGCTCATCATCAGGTCGCGTCCAGGGAACTGATAGCGGCTGACGGCAATGGCCGCTGGCACCCCGATCAGTGTGGCGACAATGGTGGTCGCGGTGGCCAGCACCAGGCTGACCCGGAACCCCTCGACGAAGGCGGCGTTGTTGAGCAGATCGGCGTACCAGTGCAGGCTCCACTCCTCGGGTGGAAAGGAGAGATACGCCTCGGCATTGAAGGAGGCGATCAGGATAACCAGCAGCGGGCCAAGGAGAAAGGCGTAGAGCAGGACGATCAGGAGCCGCCAGAGCCATGTGCCAATGCCCGTGGATGCCAATGTCGACCTCCCGCCGAACGTGGGCGCCACCCTCGTTCCATCACCCCTCCAGCCGGCGCAGAATTCGCGTGTAGATCGCGATCACCACGCCGAAGAGGGCTAGCAGCAAAAACGAGATGGCGGCCGCGAAGGGCCAGTCGAGGGTGTAGGTCGCCTGGTCGTAGATCTCGGTCGCCATCAGGAAGACCCGGCCGCCGCCCAGCAGCTGCGGCGTGACGAAGGAGCTGATCGTCAGGACGAAGACGAGCAGCACGCCGGTGGCGATGCCGGGCAGGCTCAAGGGCAGGGTCACGCGCCAGAAGGTGCGCAGCGTGCTGGCGCCCAGGCTCATCGCCGCCTCCTCCAGGCTGGGATCGATGCGGCCGAACCCGCTCAGCAGCCCCAACGCCATATAGGGCATCAGAATTTCGACCAGGCCGATGACCACTCCGATCTCATCATTGATCAGCCGCAAGGGTTGATCGATCAGTCCCAGCCGCAGCAGCGCCCCATTGACCAGCCCATCATTGCCGAGGATGACCAGCCAGCCATAGGTGCGGACGACGGTGCTCGTCAGCAGCGGGGCGATGGCCAGGGCCACGAGGACACCGCGCCAGCGCGACCGCGTCCGCGCCAGGAAGAGAGCGAGCGGGTAGGTCGCGATCAGAGTCAGGATCGTGATCACCACGCCGAGCCGCAGCGTCCGCAGGAGTTCCTGCAGGTAGAAGCGGTCGGTGAGAAACTCCTGGTAGTTCTCGAGGGTGAAGGCAGATTCAATGACTCCGCTATCGAGCCCCCGGTCGAAGGAGGAGCGGAAGAGCCAGAGCAACGGCAGCACGAAGAAGACCAGCAGGGCCAGCGTTGTCGGCGCCAGCATTTGCACGATCACCCAGCGGCGGCCCGCGTCGCTCGGTTCGCCTGCTTGCTCGATGGGCGCTTCCCGCGCCACCGTGGCCATCGCGCGTAGCTAGCTCGCGGACTCGGCCGCGGCGAGCAAGGCAGCCACCGTCGCGTTGGCGCCGGTCAGTTCCGGCAGCGAGCCGCCGCCGCGCAGAAACTCGCGCGTCGCGGGCTCCCGCTCATCACTGGCGCGTGCCCGCTCGACCACCGCCTGAGCGACCGCGGCCGACAGCACCAGCACCCCGTTGTCGTCGCCGAGGACCACGTCCCCCGGGCGCACCACCACACCGCCGCAGGAGACCGGGGCGTTGATAGAACCCGCCTGTAGCCCATGCAATTTGGTCGTCAGCACGCTCGTGCCGCGGGCGAAGACCGGCATGCCCATGGCCCGGATCTCGACGATGTCGGTGCAGACCCCGTCAAGGACGATCCCGACCGCTCCCCGCTCCCGCGCCGCCAGGGCGACCATCTCGCCGACCGGTGCATGGCGGGTGTCGCCGCCGATGTCGATCATCAGGGCGTCGCCCGGTTGCAGCATCTCCGTGGCCTTGTGCACCAGCACCGAATCGGGCGCGGTGGTCCGCACTGTCACCGCCCGGCCGACGATCTTCACCGGCGTCACCATCGCCCGGATCGCCGGATCGACAAACCCCTCCTCCAGAAAGTGCCCGATCGTCGGGAAGCTCACCGCGGCGAGCGCCGCCCGCAGTTCGTCGGGCAGGGCGCCTGGCATGGAATGAATTGCTACCGCCACCTTGTCGTTTGCTCCTTTCGCCGCCTCATTCCGGGTCGAAAACCGTGCCATCATTGGGATGCCAACGGACCTGGACGTCCTCGCCGCTCGTGAAGGTGGCGCTGCCAGGCCCGGCGCTCGCCTGCTCGGCGATCAGGCGCGCGCCGTCGAGATCGACCTCGTACTGAAGCAGGTCGCCCAGATAGGTCAGCCCGACCACGCGCCCGCGCAGCCCGTCCTCGTCCGCTCCTCGCTCCAGGCGGACGCGATGCGGCCGCACCATGACGCTCACGTGCTTTCCAACTGGCGCCGTTTGCGTAACCAGGGCGCTCCCTGCCCTGCCGATGGCCAATCGGCTCCCGGCGCGGTCGCTGGTGATGACGTCGGCGGGCAGGAAGTTCGCCCGGCCGATGAATGACGCGACGAAGCGGCTGGCCGGCCGTTCGTAGACATCCTCCGGCGTCCCCACTTGCTCGACGCGGCCGGCATTGAGAACGGCAATGCGGTCGGACATGGTGAGGGCTTCCACCTGATCGTGCGTCACGAACAGACTGGTTGTGCCCAACTCGCTCTGGATGTCGCGGATCTCCTTCCGCAACTCCTCGCGGAGCTTGGCGTCCAGGTTGGAGAGCGGCTCGTCCAGCAGCAGCACCGTCGGCTCAATGACCAACGCCCGAGCCAGCGCCACCCGCTGTTGCTGCCCGCCGGAAAGCTCGCGGATGCGCCGCTTGCCGAACTGCTCGAGGCGGACGAGGGCCAGGGCGCGTTCCACGCGCTTTGCCGCTTCGGCTTTTGGCACGCGCGCCATCTGCAAGCCGAAGACGACGTTGTCGAAGACATTGAGGTGCGGGAAGAGGGCGTAGTTCTGAAAGACGACCCCCATCCCGCGCCGATAGGGCGGCAGCGCCGCGATCGAGCGCCCAGCCAGAGAGATCGCACCCGCCGTTGGGGCGACGAAGCCGGCGATCATCCGCAGCGTCGTCGTCTTGCCACACCCCGATGGGCCCAACAGCGACAGGAACTCACCCTCGTCGACCCTGAGCGACACGTTATCGACGACGGTCGTTCCGTCGTACGCCTTGGTCAGGCGATCGAGCTCCAGGTGCGGCGTCGCGCTGGCGCCACCGCTCCCGGTGTGCGACGAGTTCGCCTTCACTGCCTACCTCTCCATACCGGGGAGACGATCCCCACCTGGGGCGCTCTGGCGCGCAGAGCGCCCCAGATGAGCGTGTTCCCCACGTCAGACTGCCGGCGCCAGCGCCACTCAGGAGCCGGCGATCACTTCGCGCCGCCAGCGGTCCAACCAGTCATCGCGGACCTCGCCAACCACCGCCCAGTCGACCGGGATCATCTTTTCCACGAGCTCGGGCGACGAAGCGGTGCGGGCCAGCACCTCGTCCGAAAGCTCGACGGTGCTGTTGACCGGCGCGTAGTACATCGTCTCGGAGAAGGTTTGCTGGGCCTCGGGGCCGAGCGCGCAGTTGATGAAGGCCTGCGCCGCGGCCGCGTTCCGCGAGTCGTTGACCAAATTGATGGTGTTCTTCTGGAAGATGCTTCCCTCTTCCGGCAGTACGACGCCGAGCCGGCCGTCAGACTGGTCGGCATAGAGCTGGGCGCGGGCATTCCAGCCAATGGCCAGCGCGCCATCGCCGTTGGTGACGATCGTGTACTGCTCCGGCTGCGGGTCGAAGGTCAGCACGCGCGGCGCCAACTCCGCCAGCCGCGCAATCGCCGGGTCGATCGTCTCCGTGTAGTCAGCGCCTTCCATCTGATTGGTGATCATCGTCAGCGCCAGACCCTGAATGTCGGGCGGCGCGGTGAGGACGACCTTACCGGCGTACTTCTCATCCCAGAGCGCGTTCCAGGAGGTCGGCGGCGGGTCGACCTGCTCCGAGTTGTAGATCAGGACCAGGTTGTCGAATGTCACCGACGGGCCGAAGTTGTCAGGCGTGATGGCCGCCTCGTAGAGGTCGGCCATGTTCGTCACCACGGCCGGATCGAGCGGCTGGAACAACCCTTCCGTGTTGCCGATGGCCGCAATCGAGACGTCCATGATCACCACGTCGACCTGCGGATCGTCCTTCTGGGTCCGCAGTTGGGCCAGCATTTCGGCAGAGCTCGTTCCCTCCAGGTAGTTGATGGTGACGCCAGGCAGCGCCGCCATGCACGGTTCGACCACCGCCTTGACGTAGTTGTCGCGGAACTCGCCCGCGTACGCCATTAGGTTGACCTCGCCCGACACCTCGGCCGCGGGGGTGCTCTCTTGCGCCAGAACGCCGCCGAGGCCCGGAAGGGCCAGCCCAATCACTGCTGCCGCGAGTGCAGCGATTCGTGCGAATCTGCCGTTTGTCATTCGTCCGCTCCTGCCCACTGCATGCTGCCGTTGTCCGGCGCGGCCTCGCTGCCGGACGCCAAAGCGTCAATCACGCGGGATTGCGACCGCAGGACGTGTTGCCGCATCACCTCCTCCGCGACGGCGCGCTGCCGCCCTTCCAACGCTTCGATGATCCCGCTATGGTGGGAAACCACGGATTTCAGCCCCAGTTTGAGGTGGGCCATGTACCAGAGCCTGAGCGAGCCGCGATTCAATTGGTTGATCGCTTCGGCCAGGAACCGGTTCTGGGTAGCCCGGGCCAGGAGCGAATGAAAGCGGTAGTCGATCTCGATGGTTTCGTAGACATCGTTGCGCGCCACGGCCTGCTGCATGGCGTCCAGATTGGCCCAGAGATCCGCCAGGTCTTTCGCGGTCGCGCGCTCAGCCGCTGTGCCGGCGACGGGCACCTCGAGCAGAAGGCGCGTTTCAAAGAGCGGTTGCAAGTCCATGAGATTGAACGAGCGGACGTAAGGGGTGCGGTGTGGGGGAGCAATCACGAGTTGTTCGAGAGCCAGCCGCTTCAGTGCCTCGCGCAATGGCGTGCGGCCCACGCCGAAGCGTTCGCCAAGCGCGGCCTCGTCGAGCGGTTCCTCGCCGTCGATACCCATGGTGACAATGGCCTGTCGCAGCGCGCGGTACGCCACATCTGCCTTCGTGATCGTCACGATGGTCTCCGGCCCGTCAGCTATCCGATATATCTACGATACCTTATTCGTATTTTGCGCGCAGCGCAAGATGGGTGACGGGTGATGGGTGATGGGACGGAAGACGGGAGACGGAAGACGGAAGGCGGTAGGTTGGAAGGCAACTGCCCACGGCCACCAGTCAACGGCCCATCACCCATCACCCGTCAGAATCGGGCTCAAATCGGGGAGGGCTTCATCGCCGGTCGGGGCGGCGGTCACTGGCGCGGCGGCGAGGACGCGCTCCAGAAACTGCCGCGTGCGCGGGTGCTCGGGGTGGCTGAGGACCTGCCTGGCCGGGCCGATCTCGACGATGGCGCCGGCATCGAGGAAGGCGACACGGTCGGCGATCTGATAGGCAAAGCCCATCTGGTGCGTGGCCAGAATCATCGTCATGCCGAGGCCTTTCAGCTCGGCAATGATGTCCAGCACCTCGCCGACCATCTCCGGGTCGAGCGCGGAGGTCACTTCGTCCAGCAGGAGAAGACTCGGTTTCAACGCCAGAGCGCGGATGATCGCCACCCGCTGCTGCTGGCCGCCGGAGAGCCGGTCGGGGTACTCGTTCGCCTTCTCCTCTAACCCGAACCGCCTCAGGAGCGCCATCGCCTCGGCCTCAGCCTCGCGGTGGCTGACGCCGAGCGCCTTGCGCGGGGCGAGGGTGATGTTCTCCAGCACCGTCATGTGCGGAAAGAGGTTGAACGACTGGAAAACGAGGCCGATCCGCTGCCGGACGAGATCCTCGTTTACCCGCGGATCGGTGATGCGCGTGTCGTCGAGAATAATCTGGCCGGCGTTGATCGACTCCAGAAGATTGATGCAGCGCAGCAGCGTCGATTTGCCGCAACCGGAAGCGCCGATCAGACAGACGACCTCGTGATCGTGCACGTCCAGGGTGATGTTCTGCAGCACCAGATGCTGATCGTACGCCTTGTAGAGCCCCTCGATGCGCAAGAGGGGCGCGTCGGCATCACTCATACCGCGCCTCCCATCTGGCGGCGTTGCGCGGTGCGCTGGAGCAGATAGTCGGTGAAGCGCGCCAGCGGAATGGTAATGGCGATGAAGAGCACGCCGGCCACCACATAGCTGGTGAAGTTGAAGGTCATCCCGGCGTAGATTTGCGCCTGCCGCGTCGCCTCCAGCGGCCCGATCACCGAAATCAGGGCGGTCTCCTTCTGCAGGCCAACGAAGCCGCTCAGCGTCGGCGGCAGAACGGTGCGGATCGCCTGCGGCAGCACGACGTAACGCATGGCCTGCGTGTTGGAGAGGCCGAGCGAGCGAGCGGCGGCGCGTTGGCTGGCATGAACCGATTCGATCCCGGCGCGGAAGGTTTCCGCCTGATAGGCCGAGGACGTGAGGATGCAGGCGACGGCGCCCCAGAAGATGGCCGAGCTGGGAACACCTTGCAGGCGGAGCGCCGGCATGCCGAAGCCGAGGGTGAGGATGACCAGAATGGCCGGCGCACCGCGAAAAATGTCGATATACGCGACGGCGGCCGCCCGCACGGGAAAGAAGACGGGACTGCGCGAACTGCGCGCGATTGCCAGCAGAAGCCCGACAACCAGGATGATCGGTTCGGCGATGAGAAAGATGCGCACATTGAGCAGGAATCCCTGCCAGACCATCGGGAAGGAGGCGACGAAATCCTCAGGGCTGCAGAACGCCTGCTGCACGGCTGCCCAGCCGGCGGAACGGCCGACAAAAAAGGCGAGAACGCCAAAAACGATGAAGGTGCTCAGCAGCGCAATGCCGACCGACCGCTGCACGTCGCGCCGGCTCCAGAGGGGTGGCTTGAGCAGCAACCTCTGTATCTGTTCGGGGGAAAGCTCGCCGGATGGCTGAGTGGTCATGCTGCTCATGGTTTGGTGATTGTCGCGCTCCACTGAGAAATACGCGAGCCGGGGACCGATGTTGCCGGTTCACCTGGGGGTAGGACCATCAGGCTAGACCGGCGAAAGCCCCGCAATCGGGGCTGTTGGAGTGCCTCAATGCCATGGTCGGGGCTCTTCAGGATCAGGTTTTTCAGCGGCCTGATGGTTCTCGCCTCGGGGGGCCAGGGTGCAGCGGAACGAATGGGCCGCGGAGCCTGGCGGCAAAGAATGCCGCGGTCCCATGTGACCGCCTGTGCCGTGCCGCTACGCATCGGCAAGCGGGGGCAGGGCGCCAAGCGGCGTGACCAGAGCATCGACGAAGCGATCGAGAAACCGCCGTTGGTTGACGCTGGTCACTATCTCGGCGGGATCACGCGGCGGCAGTCCTGTCAGCTCATCTCCCGCGCGCCCGACCGCGCGCCACGAGCCGTCGATCGGTTCGACATAGATCGGGCGCCGCGCGCGTGATGCAATCAGGCTTGGGTCGAGCAGTGCCGCCGCCACAAGCGGGTCGTGCATGCGCGCTGACCAGCGGCCGAGGCGGCGCTGATAGAAGTCGAAGTAGTAGGGGAGGATCTGCCAGGCGAGTTGCCCGTGCGGGGTCGTCGCTTCGCGCAGCCGCGCGATCTGATCCTCTTCCAGAATGGAGTAGGCGCTGGTGTCGATGGGAATGACGAAGAGGGGAGCGTGAGCGGCAAAGAGGCGGTCGGCCGCCACCGGGCTGGCGTAGATGTTGGCGTCGACCATTTCCGGGTCGCTCGGGCGCGGCGGCCGCGCGAAGCCGCCAAGAATGGCGACGGTGCGAAAGCGGCTGAGAACGTCCGGGTCGCGTTCGAGCGCCAGCGCCAGATTCGTCATCGCGCCCACGGCCAGCACGTCGATCTCGCCAGGCCGTTCCAGAGAAAGACGCAGCAACTGCTCGACCGCTGACTCGCCGCTGACCGCTCCGCGCGGCGCGGGCAACCCGACATCGGCCAGGCCATCGTGGCCGTGAACTTCGGGCGCGGCGTGCGGCTTCTCCAGCGGGCTCTCCTCGCCGAGGGCCACCGGAACGTCGTCGAGCCCGACGGACTCCAGCACCTTCAGCGCGTTGACCGCGGCGGTAGCGGCGGTGCAATTGCCGTGGCAACTGCCGACGGCCACAATCTCGGCACCCGGCTCGGCGGCGAGATAGAGCATCATCACCGCATCGTCGATTCCGACATCGACATCGAGCAGCATCAGTCGCTTGGGCATACGAGTTCGTTTCTCTCCGGGCGATGAGATCCTCGGGGCGCGGGTTGTCAGGTTCGGACCGTGTGTCAGGCCAGCCTGAGGCAAGACGCCTCAGGCTGGCCTCACACACGGTCTACTCCGAAATCGTTGGCATCTCCGGCGCCGCCGGCAGCCACTCTTCCACCAGCGCGTCGAGCGTGCCATTGACACGCAGATTTGACAGCGCCTGATTGACGAACGGCACGAGCGGGCTGTCCTTCTCGAAGACCATCCCCAGCTCGGTGCCGGGGCCGGGCAGGATGCCGACGATGCCAAGCTCCGGGAACTGGTTGGTGACGACCTCGAGGCCGATGTCCTGCGACTCGACGTTGACATCGACCTGGCCGTTGGCCAGTGCCTGCAGTGCCTCGGCGTTGGTGTTGAAGACGAACATCTCCTGCTCGGGCTTGATCACCTCCGTGATGTACTGGGCGTAGGAGGAGTTCACGAGCGTGCCAAAGCGGTAGCCGCGCAAGTCTGCCAGCGTCTTCGCATTCTGGGCCTCGGAGTCGTCCGGAGCGATGATGACGAAGGGGGTGCTGTAGTACCCGTCGCTGAAGGAGACCGCCTCCTTGCGCGGCTCGGTGATGGAAACCTCGGTGATGTAGAAGTCAAAGTCCTTCGGGCCGGGAGCGTAGGAGGCGTTGAAGGCGGTGTAGCCCCACTCCACCTGCTCTGGCGTAAAACCCATCTGCTCGGCGAGGGCGTAGACGAGGGCGCTTTCAAACCCTTCGCCGTTGCTTGGGTCGTTGTCAATGAACCACGGCTCGTAGAGTGGTTGGTCGGCATGGACAATCAGCTTGCCCGGCTGTTTCAGCGGCAGGGCGGCGTTGTCGATCTCCTGCATTTCGGCGACCGGGGTGGCGTCCTGCGCGGCGGCGCGCGGCGACAGCCGCGCAACGACCGGGATGGCCAGACCGGCGGCGAGCCCGGCAACAATCGTGCGCCGCGAGATGCTCACGGGCATGCGGTCATCCGTAGCGAAACCCATCTGGAGCCTCCTCGATTTTCGGATTGCGGAAGCCAACCGCTTCCATGCGATGCTCAACGCGCGAAAACATGCTCCTGCTCAAGCGATGAAGGCAGGCTAGCCGAGCCCAACTTTCGGTGTCAACGCGACCCTGTCCCTGGCCGGAGGCGAGGGCCGCGATCGCATGCAAAGCATATTCTTGACAATTCGGATTTACAACTAGACAATGTACGCGAAGGGTCAGAAGCCGGTCCACAGGGAGTTGCGATGATGGCGCTCAGGAAGCTCACCAGCCATGGACTCGATTGTCGCGCCGTGCTGCGCGGCGCTGCCGCCCTGGTAGCCGGGATGGCGAGCTACTGGACCCCGTTCGCGCGGTACGCCGCCCACGCTCAGGAAGGGCCGATCCGATTTGGCGTTTCCGAGCCGTGAAT
>CAYSXO010000162.1:0-10162 GCA_964434995.1 uncultured Sphaerobacteraceae bacterium | reverse complement strand
CTGCGGCTAAACGCGCTCGCCATACTCTTCTCGATTGCAGTCGCCATCCCACTCGGCGTGCTGGCCGCGGTGCGCCGGCATTCCTGGCTCGACTACGGCAGCATGATTGGCTCGTCGCTCGGCATAGCCTTGCCGAATTACTGGATCGGCCTGATGCTGATCATCATTTTCTCGCTGCGCCTTGGCTGGCTGCCCCCGTTCGGATCAGGATCCTGGAAGTCGTATGTCCTGCCGGTCACGGTGCTGGCAGCGCAGGAGATGGCCATCCTGGCGCGGCTGACGCGCGGCGCGACGGTCGAGCTTCTCCAGCAGGACTTTGTGACGACCGCGCGCTCCAAGGGGCTGAGGGAGCGGTTGGTGGTCGGCCGGCACGTTCTCCGCAATGCGCTGCTGCCCATCGTGACCATGATCGGCTACCGCATCGCCTTCATCCTCAGCGGCACGATCGTGGTCGAGACGGTCTTCGCCTGGCCGGGCCTGGGCCAGCTCTTCTTTACTTCGATCGACCGCCTCGACTATCAGGTGGTGCAGGCGATCGTGCTGCTCCTATCCACGGTGGTCGTCGTCGGCAATCTGCTGACCGATCTGGCATACGCCTTCATCGATCCGCGCATCCGGTTGCGATGAAGGAAAGCCAACGCCGATGGTGACCCAGGCACCGCCCGATGCCGCGCTCGGCGCCTCGCCTTTACTGGCAGGGGGCCTGGTCGGGCCGGCGGCTCGCTCTGGCCGCAATCGTGCCTGGCAGCGGTTCAAACGGTTCACGCCTGGCATGGTCGGGCTGATCTTCGTCGTGGGCCTGATCCTGGTGGCGATCTTCGCGCCGCTGGTAGCGCCGCACGATCCGACCGAAGTGCATACTCGCCTGCGCGGCGCTCCGCCCTCGGCAGAGTTTCCGCTCGGGAACGACTCCATCGGCCGCGATGTCTTGAGCCGGTTGATCTTTGGCAGCCGCGTCGCACTGATCGTCGGATTCGGCGCCATTATCATCGCCATGACAATCGGGGTTGCCATAGGCGCGAGCGCCGGCTACTTCGGCGGCCGGCTCGATCAGGTGCTTTCGCGCATAATCGACACGCTGATGGCCTTCCCCACCCTGGCCCTGCTGATCACCCTGAACGCGGTTCTCGGCGGGAGTCTGCTGACCGTTGTGGTCATTATCGGGATCACGCAATGGGCGGCGTACGCCCGCGTCTCGCGCGCGGAGGTGCTGAGCCTGCGCGAGCGGGAGTTTGTCGCCGCCGCGCGCGGCATCGGCGCGCCGAGTTCCCGGATCATTGTCCGCCACGTGCTGCCGAACATGGTCGGCCCGCTCATCGTGCTGGCCAGCCTCGATATTGGCGGCATCATCATTCTGGAGTCCGCGCTCTCATTCCTCGGGCTCGGCGTCAAGCCGCCAACGCCGTCCTGGGGAGGGATGCTGGCGGACGGCCGCGCCTATATTCGCACCTACCCGCACATCGCCATTGTGCCCGGCCTGGCCATCACCGCCACCGTGCTGGCGTTCAACCTGGTCGGTGACGGTTTGCGTGACGCGCTCGATCCCCGGAGCCGGGATCGATAGTGGGGGTGATGGGTGATGGGTGATGGGTGTCAGGGTGTCAGGGTGTCGGGGGGTTGGAACAACGATGGGTACTTCGCGCCGATAGCCGATAGCCGATAGCCGATAGCTGGAGAGCAATTGATGCGGATTGCCATTGGGGAGATTGCCCACGAAACCAATACCCTGCAGGCGGGGGTGACGGAGGCCGCGCGGTTTCAGGCCGCGGAGTGGGAGCACGGCGCGGAGATTCTGAGGACGCATCGAGGAGTCCGCGACTACCTGGGCGGCATGATCGCCGCGGGGGAGCAGCTTGGCGTTGAGATCGTGCCCACGTTTGCCGCGTCGGCTGAGCCCTCGGCCACGATCGCGCGCGATGCCTACACGACCATGCGGGACGAGCTGCTGGCTGAGCTGATGAGCGCCGGACCGCTCGATGCGGTTTGCCTCGCGCTGCACGGCGCGGGGTCGGCAGAAGGGGTCGACGACGTCGAGGGGACGCTGCTGGCCGAGGTGCGAGCCGTCGTGGGGACGGAAATGCCCCTTGTCGTCACCCTCGATCTCCATGGACACATGACGCCTGCCATGGTCGAGCACGCCGATCTGCTGCTCAACTGCCACGAGTATCCGCACGTCGATTGCTACGAGCGCGGCAGTGAGGCCGTTGCCCTTGCGACACGGTTGGCGCGCGGCGAGATTGCCCCGCGCATGCACCTGGAGACGCTGCCGCTGATGATTCCCCCGACCACCACGATGGAGGGACCGGGACGGGAGATCACCAGAATCTGCCTCGGCTGGGAAGAGCGGCCGGGCATCATCGACTGCGCGCTCGTGCATGGCTTTCCGCATACCGACGTGCCCATAGTGGCGACGTCCGTACTGGCCACCGCGGATGGGGATGCGGAACTGGCGCGGAGCGCGGCACGGGCCGTGGCCCGCGAGGTCTGGGAAATGCGCGAGGCGTTCCGACAGGAGCTGCCGGGCGCTGACGAGGCCGTGCGGTTGGCGCTCGCCAGCGCGGTCACTCCGGTCGTTATCGCCGAGGTCTCGGACAACTCTGGCGGCGGCGCTCCCGCCGATGGCACACACCTCCTGCGCGTCCTGCTGGACGCGAACATTCCCCACACCTGCTTCGGGTTCATGACCGATGCCGAGGTGGCCCGGCAGGCGCATGATGCCGGCGTTGGGGCAACCATCGAGATTCGCCTGGGCGGCAAGAGTGACGATCTGCATGGGACCCCGGTCGAAGCGACCGCGTACGTGAAGTGCTTGACTGATGGCCGCTTCCTCTACACGACGCCGATGGGCGCGGGCAGTCAGGAAGAGCTGGGCCCGATGGCGCGGCTGGTTATCGGGAATGTCGATGTCCTAGTGGCCTCGATCCGCTCGCAAACCCTCGATGCCGAGGTCTTTCTGCTGCACGGCATCGACGTCACGCGCTACCGCATCGTGGCGCTGAAGTCGACGCAGCATTTCCGCGCCGGATTCGCTCACCTGGCCGGAACGATCATTCGCTGCGATCCGCCTGGCATCACCACCAGCAACCTGGCGCAACTGCCGTACCAGCGTATCCGGCGCCCGATCTGGCCGCTCGATGAGGTAGAAGCTCCGGCATATGCAAGCGTTGCGGACGTTGGGCAAGCGTGAGGAGATCGTCTTCACGTGCTCAGCGAATCGCCGATGGCAGAGTAGGGACGGTCGCCCGCTATGCCGCTGCCGTTTCGTCCTCCGCCCAGATCTCCATAATCGTTGGGATGGCGGCCGCGACTGGAAGCGCCAGCAGCACCCCGAGGACCCCGATCAATTTGCCGCCGATCAGGATCGCGATCAGCGTCACAAGCGGCCGCAGTTCCAGCGTCTGCCCGAAAACGCGCGGCGAGATGATGTAGTTCTCGACCTGCTGATAGATGGTGTACGCGATGACCACGATGAGCGCTGTCTCCAGCGACTGGGTCAGCGCAAGGAGCACCGCGGGGATCGTTGCCAGAATGACGCCGACCTGCGGGATGGCATCGCCGATTGCCGCGACGAGCGCCAGAAAGATCGCCGAGGGGACGTTCAGCGCGGTCATCAGCACCAGGACGAAGAGCGCGAAGAGCGTCGAGTTGATCAATTGGCCCGTGACATAGCCGTTGACGACCCTGGCCACGGCTGGGATGGTGCGCTGCAGCTTGCTGGCTTTTTCTGGCGCCATCCAGTGGTAAACGCCTTCCAGTGATTCGCCCTGGTCGGCCAGGATATAGACGGCGATGATGAGCACGATGACCGCGTTGGCGATCCCGGCGATGACATCGACGCCTTGCGCGAGCACGCCCTGGACATCGACGGTCCCGGCGGTCAGGTCGAGTTGCTGCGTCTGCGCCCAGGCCATGGCCTGGTCGTAGAAATCAGGCCAGCGATTTGCCGTCCAGGCCAATGTCGTTTCAATGTCTTCTGGCAGCCGTTCCCAGAACTCGCGCGTTTGCTCGACCAGCCCTGGCGTGACGATCCAGAGCGCCAGCGCGAAGAGACCGACCGCGGCTCCAAGCACGACCGCCATGGCGAGTCCGCGCGAGAGGCCGCGCGATTCGAGCCAGGAGACTGGCCGCGCAAACACCATGGCGACGAGAACCCCGAGAAAGACCAGGAGCAGAATCTGCCAGATCTCGCCCAGGATCAGGAGGAGGCCGATCGTCACAAGCACCTTGAGAATCGTGGCGACAGGAATGTCGATCTGGGTTCGCGTCACCGGAATGGTATCCGGCTCCTGATGGGGGTCGCTCGTCACGCGCGGCTACCTTCACGATCGGAATCTTCGCCCTGCATGGCAATGATCTCCACCCAGTTTGGACCCTGGCCGACATCCGTCCGCGCAACCTTGCGTAGCTCGCCACTTTCGCGGTCGATGGCATAGACGCTGAGGGCGCCGGATAGTTCCCCGGCGACGATCAGATGACGCCCCAGCGGGTCAATGGCGAACCCGCGAGGTTGTTGTTCGGTGGCCACATGACCGATTACGGCCAGTGCGCCTTCGGCAGCGTCGATGGCAAACACGGCGATGGTGCTCGAGGTGCGCTCGGAGGCGTAGAGGTGGCGTCCGTCCGGCGTGAGATGAATGTCGGCGGCCCAGGGCTTGCCGGCAAATCCCTCTGGCAATATGGAGACCGTCGAGTGCGGCATCAGCGTGCCATTCACGTCCAGAAGGTAGCTGGTGACCGTGCCATCCAACTCGTTGAGACAGAAGACGAGCCGGCCATCGGGGTGAAAGGCGACGTGTCGTGGTCCCTCGCCTTTCGCGGCCATGACTACTGGCGGATCGTTCGGCGTGAGGGCTCCCGTGTTCTCGTCGAAACGGAATTGCGGGATCATGTCGTCGCCGAGATTGGTGACGAAAAGATAGCGGTTCGTGCGATCGGTGGCGATGGCGTGGGCGTTTCTGCCGGTCGGGATTACTTCCAGCGGCGCTGGATCGACCGAGCCGTCCGGATCGATGGCGTTGACGGAAATCCGGCTGCCAGAGTAGGACGCGCCAAAGAGATAGCGGCCGGTACGGTCGGTTGAGATGTAGGCCATGTTGTCGGGAAGCGGGGCTGTGCTGACGGCGCTCAGCCTGCCGCTGCCGGGGTCGATGGCAAATGTTTGCACGGCATAGGGTTCCGATCGCAACGTCGCAAAAAGGAGACGCTTGTCAGGGCTGATAGCCAGCGGCATGACGCGGCCGTTGACTGGGACGACCTCGACCAGTGTAAGCTGACCGCTCTGCTGCTCGAGCTCCAGCACGGAAATCTCGCGCGAGTCGGCGTTGGCGACATAGACGAACGCGCGCGCGCTCCCAGTGGTCACGGCTTCTCCATCGCTCACGCGCGTCCCTACGGCACGAACGATTCGAGCCGGTCGATGTAGCCGCTCATGATGGCGAAGGCGCGCTCGACCGGCTCGGGCGAGGTCATGTCGATGCCGGCCTGGCGCAGGCCGACCATCGGATCGACCGAGCCGCCCGCCTTCAGGAAGTTCAGGTAGCGCTCTTGCGCCGGCTGGCCTTCGGTCAGTACGGCCTCGGAGAGGGCGGCTGCTGCCGCGATGCCGACGCCATACTGGAAGACGTAGAAATTCATGAAGAGGTGCGGGAAGCGCGCCCAGGTAATGCCCATCCGTGCTGGATCGATGACGACCTCTGAACCATACGCCTCGCGGTAGTAGCCCAGCAGCGTCTGGCTCATCCAGTCGGCGGAGAGCGCGGCTCCCGCTTCCACGCGCTCGTGCGCGGCCAGCTCGAAACGCGCCAGAATCGGCATCGTGAAGAGGTAGCGCTGGTAGTTTGCCATGCGCTCCTCGATGACGGCGATTGTCCAGTCACGGTCATCGCTGTCGGCCAGCATGTGCGCGCCCATCAGCGCCTGATTGAAGTTGGACGCCGTCTCCGCCGCCGACATGCCGTAGTCGGCGTAGGTTACCGGTTGGTGCCGCCAGGTCAGCAGCGAGTGCATTGAGTGGCCGATTTCGTGGGTGAGCGTGGAGACACTGGTGAGCGTGTCCTGGTAGGTCATGGAGATAAAGGGCTCGGTGCCATATACGCCAGAGGAAAAGGCGCCTCCTCCCTTGCCGATGTTTGCCACACGGTCGACCCAGCGCTCGGCCATGCCGCGCTCCACCTCGGCGACGTACTCGTGCCCGAGCGGCCGCAGCGAGGCAAGAATCGTCTCCACGCCGCGTTCCCAGGGGAAGCTGGGCGAGTTGGCGAGCGGAGCTTCCAGGTCGTAGCCGTGCAGCTCCCCTGCTGGCAGCCCCAGGAGCAGGCGGCGCACCCGGAAATAGCGCTGCCAGACCGGGAAGTGCCGCCAGACGGTATCGATCAGGGTGTGGAAGACGGCCGGCGGAATGTCGTCCTCGGCGAGCGAAGCTTCCAGTGCGGAGGAATAGCCGCGAGCGCGCGCATAGAAGACATCGCCCTTGATGGCCCCGGCCAGGGCGGCGGCAAAGGTATTGCGGAAGGCGAGGTAGGCGTCGGCCGAACGCTCCCAGGCCTCTTGCCGCACGCGCCGGTTCGGCGAATCGAGATAGCGTTGCAGGTTGCCCTGCGCCAGCCTTACCGTCTCCCCCGACTCGTTGGTGATTTCGCCCAATGGCAATTCGCCATCTTCGAGGACGCTCTGGGTCATCTCCGAGGCCGAGGTTACCTCCGCCGCGCGAGCCAGTAGCTCCTCAACTTCCACGGAACGGATATGGTCTCGGCGGCGGCGAATGCGCTGCAGCGCCTGGCGGAATCGCGCCAGACCCGGCTCCGAGGCGATCCAGTCATCGAGCGTCTCTTCCGGGAGTGCCGCGATCTCTGGGCCAATGAACGACGCGGCCGCTCCGAACCGCGAGGCGAGGCCGATGGCCCGGTCGGCGAGTTCGCCGTAGTGGGTGTTGGTCGCGTCTTCAGCTCGGTGCAGTGTCGCGTAGATCACGACTGGCGAGATCTCCTCGCGCAGGTCGTCCGCTAGGAGCAACGCTGCCAGCAGGGTGTTCGCTCCTTCGGCAATTCGGCCCCGGTATGCCTCCAGCCCGCTCAGCCGCTCATCCGCGGCCGCGAATGCGGCTTCCCAGACGTCGTCGGTTGCGAAGACGCTTTCCAGTGCCCAGGTCTGGTCGAACGGAACGTCGGCGCGGGGAGGAACGGCGGTCATTGTGGCGCTCATGCGGTGCTTCTGCTCCTGAACATTGCGCGGGATACCAGCCCGCGCAGGACGAACGAACTCGTCTCAGAGGATCGCACGTCCTGCGCCGCTTCGTCCAAGCCGGTCAGGAACCGGGGATATCAAAGAGGGCGTCAAGCTCTATGACAACTCCCGGAAGAGCAACAGGGCAGACCACGCCTTCGCGGTAGACGATTTCGTCGTACGTCTCGTCCGGCAGGCGGCGCCAGACAGTAATCGTTCGGTCGTAGGGATGAACCCGCCAGATCTCGCGGTCACCGCGACGTCGGTATTCTGGAAGCTTGTCATTGACGTCGTAATCGCCGGTGGAACGAGACCAGACTTCGACAACGAGCGGCAGGGGTTCGTGGAAGATGGCTAACACGCCGGGGCGCCCCCGGAACTCCTGCCCGGAGGCCGTAGGAACCACAACCAGGTCTGGGATGTAGATCGATCCGGGTGTTGGGCGGACACGCCAGTCATTGATCGCAACCTGGAACTGGCGGCGGTCGAGTTGTTTCCTGAGGAGGAATCCGAGCTCCATCGCCACAGCGCCATGTTCCCAGCTCACGCCCGGTTTCTCCCGCACCTCTCCGCAATAGAGTTCCAACTGTCGGTCCGGTTCGGCGAATACCAGCCGTGTATATGCCTCTTCGGTGAACTGCTGGGCTGTTGCCATGCCAATCTCCAGCTTATCCGTCGGGGGCAGGACGTGCGTTGGTCCTCCCCCGACGTCCTGCCACCCTACTACCCCATCATCCCTCGCCGATCCAGACATGCTCGATATCCGTGCCCCACGCGGTTGGCCGGTAGTTCTGCAGCCGCGAGCTGTACCCGACAGCGTCATTGCTGAAGTGCAGCACGGCGACCGGGAGGTCGTTATTGACCAGATTCGTTGCCTCAATCATGAGTGCGCGGCGGGCGTCGTCGTCGAGGGTGCGCTTAGCCTCGGCATTCAAGGCGTCAACGGCTTCGTTGCAGTAGCGCATCACATTGAAGCCACCCTCGTACTGGTCGCAACCGAACATGGCGTCCTGGATGAATGAGGCATCCCAACTGAAGCCGATCAAGGCGATGTCAAAGGCGTGGCTGCCGGTAAGGGTGTCAACCAGAGCCGGAAACTCGATCGCGCGGGGAGTCATGTCGATGCCGATGGCCCGCCAGGCGTCCTGCATATAGGCCAGTTCTTGATCGTACGTCGGCGAGCCAGAGGGGTAGATGAACTCGAAGGCAAGCGGTTGGCCTTCCCTGTCGACGATGCCGTCGCCATCGCTGTCGGTCCAGCCGGCCTCCTCGAGAAGCGCCGATGCCTTTTCAGGATCGTAGGAGTACGTGGTCGTCATCTGATCCGGCGCATAGGCGTAGGAGAGAACCGGTTGCGACCCATGGGCGACCTCGGCCGTGCCGAGCAGGATATCCGTGGCGATAGCCTCTCGATCGAGGCCATACAGGAGCGCCTGGCGCACCCGCACATCCTGGAAGAATGGCGACTTCTCCGGATCGAGATTGGTCATGTAAAAGGTGAAATCCGGCGTCGGGAAGCTGGCGACCGCGAGGCCGTCGGTCCCCTCGACGATCGCGATATCCGCGGGCTCCAGCGGCGCGGCATCGACCCCGCCCGCGAGGAGCGCATTGACAATAGACGTCTGATCGGGCCAGACACGCATCGTGTAGGTGTCGATGTATGGCGCGTGCCCGAAGTAGTCGTCGTTCCGGTCGAGCGTCACGCTTTCGCCCTGGACCCATTCGCGGAAGCGGAAGGGCCCGGAGCCAACGACCCGCGCGGGATCCTGTCCGGTCGCGCCGCCATCGGTGCGCCACTCGGATACCGGAACGTTCTCCCAGATATGCTTCGGGATGACCCAGGAGATGAGATCGTAGAGGAAGGTGAAAAGCGGCTCACGGGCGACGACTTCGACCGTGTCCTCGTCGATCGCGCGCCACGACTCCGCCGCATCGATGAAGCTTTGCGTATACGACGAGCCGACATCGAGATTGGCGAGGGCATCGAGTGAGAACACCACGTCTTCCGCGGTGACGTCCGTGCCATCGTGCCAGCGGGCCTCCGTGTTCAGGTGGAAGGTATAGGTGCGGCCATCGGGAGCGATTTCCCAGAAGTCGGCCAGCCCGGTCGGCGCTGGCTTTCCGGTGAGGACGTCGGTTCCGACGAGTTGTTGATAGAGCAGATCAACAATTCCGAGGGAATATTCGTCGTCGGCGAGGAGTGGGTGAATAGTCTGAATGTCGCCGGTGTTGGCGTCAATGAATGTGCCGCCGGGGGTGGCCGCCTCTGAGAACGCCATCTCTTCGAGGTAGCGCGCGGTGTACGCCTCCCGAGTTTCGGAGACGATGGCTTCGCCATTCGCCGCCGGGGTGGCATCCTGCGCCAGCGCGGTCCACGGCAGGCACGTCGCAAACATCGCGATGAGCGCCATCGCCCGCCAGGCACGTTGATGCCATGTTGTTTGTTCCATCACCTGCTCCTCATCCGCGAATTCACCAGGATGTAACCGGCGCCGATCATACCGGGTCTCGCGCCGGTCTGCCGCATGAGGTTGTCGGGGCCAGCCGCGTCAGGCGACCGGATGGGACACCGGCATGCGGGGTGATCGCCTTGATGGCGATGCTATGGCGCAATCGCTTGCGAGATCTGGAACGCCAGTTCATCCGCCGCGGTCTGAGTGCCGCTGCGTGGAAAGAGCATGAAGCTGTGATCCGATGGGCCATCCCCTTTGCCTTGCACGGATACGCCAGGTTTCCGGCTATTCTGATCGGCCGGATCATCAAACATGCCGGCGGAGACATCCCGAATCTCGGTGAGCGACATCTCGAGGCAGCCACGTTCGTCCGGTGGCCGCGGCACGGAGGATATCTGCCCGCAGACCATCAGCCGCGCATCGGTCAGGATGCAGTCAGCGTCGGCCGCGGCTTTCTGGGCCAGGGGGAGCGTCTCAATAGCACGCTC